>JAIJUV010000030.1 GCA_022732315.1 Prevotella sp. | reverse complement strand
ATATCGCCATAATGGATTGTATAGGTAGCATCTTCCACCCATCTATCGGTACTCTTTCCGAATCTGACTACCATCGTACCCACACGTTTAGCTGTTATATTTCCCTTAGCATCTTCATGCCGTTTCTGCAGATAGAGCACAGCTATAGCATGATCTCGACCTGCAACCGTAGAGGCTCCGCTAAATCCATTCTGCTTGATACGATTGGCTGCATTAGGAAAAGAAGTCTTATAATCAAAGCGCAAAGCCTTAGGACGTGCGGTGAATGGTATACCCCAATTGATGGCTTTAGGACCATCCTTAGTACTTGTTATCGGCTCACGAACATCACCCAGAAAGAGAGAACCGGCAGCCAAGACCTTGATATTGATGAGTCCCAGCACTTTTACTTTCTCAATATGGGTTACCAGTTTGGCACAATATCCACTACCATGTTTATCACGAAACACAGAGTTATTCGTCTTATAGATGCCCGATACATGTGCCAGGACATTAGAGGAACCCCAAGGCGAACCACCCTTATTGGTATAAGGAATATTACCATTGATAGTCATATTAGGTCCAACGGCATAAACTTTTTTCTGATTTCCTCCGATAATGCCTGATTCTTTGATATTCCTGATTACCCAGTGGTCCATATTACCATATTTAAAAGGAACCACCTTTTCCTGTCCCTTAACGGGAAGGCACGACAAGGTAGCAACCGCCATAACGATGCCTGATATTATTATTTTCTTCATATCTGTTTCTTTTATATATCATTAAGGCTGCAAAGATAGAAAAATATTTTCTAGTTTTCAGTTTTCTTCGACATAAAGCATAAAAAATTAAGAAATAATAATATATTTACTGCATTTTAATTGCCATAAAACCAAAAAGTCCTGCATTTGCTGTTATAAACAAATACAGGACTCCTGATTCAATATACAAAACAGGATCTCTTGCACCGGTTACAATAGAGACATGCACCGGTTACAATAAAAACATGTTCCGATTACTCCAAAAGCTATTATCGATTGGAATACATATTATCGTAATACTTCTGATAATCACCAGAGGTTACATTGTCCATCCATTCCTGGTTATCGAGATACCATTTTACGGTTTCCTCGATACCCTCCTCAAACTGGAGAGATGGCTCCCACCCCAATTCCTTCTGCAACTTTCTAGAGTCGATGGCATAACGCATATCGTGACCCTTTCTGTCTGTTACATAAGTGATGAGATCCATATCCTCGCCTTCCTTTCTGCCGAGCAATCTATCAACAGTCTTGATTACCACCTTGATGATGTCAATATTCTTCCACTCGTTGAAACCGCCGATGTTATAGGTCTCGGCTATCTTACCCTTATGGAAAATCATATCGATGGCACGGGCATGATCTACTACATACAACCAGTCGCGCACATTCTCACCCTTACCATATACTGGCAATGGCTTGCGATGACGGATATTGTTGATAAACAGCGGAATCAACTTCTCTGGGAACTGGTATGGACCGTAGTTGTTAGAGCAGTTGGTCACGATGGTAGGCATACCGTATGTATCGTGAAAAGCACGGACGAAGTGGTCTGAGCTTGCCTTGGATGCAGAATATGGAGAGTGAGGATTGTACTTGGTAGTCTCCAAGAAGAACTCCTCGCCATAAGCCTCGTGGTTCTTACCGCTAGATGCCTTGGTAGTGAAAGGAGCTGGAACACCCTCTGGATGAGTCATCTGCAAGGCACCGTACACCTCATCGGTAGAGATGTGGTAGAAACGCTTGCCCTCATATCCCTCAGGAAGACTCTCCCAGTAAATCTTTGCCGCCTGGAGCAGAGACAGGGTACCCATCACGTTGGTCTGAGCGAAGGTGAAAGGATCCTTGATACTTCTATCTACATGGCTCTCGGCAGCGAGATGGATGATGCCATCCACCTTGTAATCCTGCATCAGCTTCAACATCAGGTCGAAATCGCAGATATCGCCCTTAACGAAAGTATAGTTAGGCTTAGCCTCAATGTCCTTGAGGTTAGCCAGATTACCAGCGTAAGTCAACTTATCGAGGTTGATGATGTGATACTCAGGATATTTGTTCACGAAAAGTCTTACTACGTGTGAGCCGATGAAACCAGCACCGCCCGTGATAATGATATTCTTCATTTCAATTAATAATTTACAATTAATAATTAATAATTATTTTGCTTCTGCCAATTCGGCGATACACTTCTTCAAACTCTCTGTCCAGTATGGCACCTTAAAACCGAAGGTCTGCTTCAGCTTGCTCTTGTCGAGCACTGAGAAGTGAGGACGCTTCACTGGGCTTGGGAACTCCTCGCTGTAGCAAGGCTGAATATCGCAGGTATTGCCGCTGAGTTCGCAGATAATCTTGGCAAAGTCGAACCAGGAACATACACCCTCGTTAGAGAAGTGGTAGATGCCAGTCTTGTCGAGCTGGTTGGTCTCGATGATGTGAGAGATGACGGCAGCCAGGTCGCCAGCGTAAGTAGGAGTACCCACCTGGTCGAATACCACCTTCAGGGTGTCGTGACTAGCCGTGAGGCTCTGCATAGTCTTCACGAAGTTCTTACCCCACTGCGAGTAGAGCCATGCTGTGCGGATGATGATGTGCTTGCAGCCTGTAGCCTCGATGCTCTTTTCTCCTGCGAGCTTGGTCTTGCCGTATACACCGAGCGGATTGGTTTCCCAGTCTTCCTTGCAAGGGATGTTCTTGTCGCCCTGGAACACATAGTCTGTGCTCACATGAATCAGGGTTCCATCCACCTCCTTCATCGCCTGCGCCAGGTTGCCTGCCGCCGTATTGTTGAGCAGGTTAGCGAGGTCGAAGTCGCTCTCTGCCTTATCCACGTTGGTATAGGCAGCGCAGTTAACGATAACCTGGATATCATTTTCCTTCACCTTTTCGCGTATAGCGTCGAGGTTAGTGATGTCCAATTTCTCATAGCCTTCAGCCACATCGGTGAAGACAAACTTGTGATTGCTGTTTTTGGCGCAAATCTGCATTTCATGGCCGAGCTGACCATTAGCGCCTGTTACTAATATATTCATTGAATTATATTTTTTATTCAACTTATTACCAAATTCCTGCCATATATTTAAATATGTGGCAAAGGTACGTAATAAATCTGATATACGCAAGTTTTCGGTGAACAAAGTGAGGATAAAGAGGGAGATAGTAACAAAAATTAAAGTTTAGGCTTTGAAAGTATAGAGCATAGATATGAAAGTTTAGGGCATAAAAAAGCCCATCACCTTCTTTCACAAGAAAATGATGGGTCTTTCCTAAACATAATAGAAAAGCATTTCTGCTTTTTTGAAAGCAATACTGATTCAATCAAGCAGGCTTCCTATTCAATCAATCCTTTTCCCTAAAAAACTAATACTGTCCTTATTTAAATCAACATACTAAATCAACAAAAGGAATATTTTATACCTTTAAAACTAACTTTTAAGAAGACTTGAAGTGGTAATAAAACCTTTGTCTTAATTATACTGCTTTTTTGAATTCCGATGCAAAGGTAGGCATAATTTTTCAAAGTTGTATACCCTAGTAGGAACTTAGTAAACTTTTAAAAAGCAAAAGCTCCATAACCGCCTGATAATCAATATAGGTTAAATCTTAACTATTTTTATCAAAGTAAATAATATTATATGAAAAGAAATTTGTATCTTTGCACCATAAAATCGACAAATAGACTATTTTGTTCCCTTTGGAGACTATTTTGTCCCATTTGGAGACAATCTTATCATTAACAAATTACTAATAAAAGATGAAGCAATTGTTATTTTTACTTCTTATGCTTATGATGCCACTGCTCACCCAAGGCAAAACCGATGAGAAGAAGCTTCTGGAGCGTATAGATTACATGATTGATAACGACCAGTATTATCAAGACATCAAGGAAAAAGAGCTGAAACAGCTGAAGCAACAAGCTTTAGACGCAGAAGATAACAAGACCCGGCTGCTTTTCCTCGACAGCATATACCGTGCCTACAGCGCATACCGCTACGACTCGGCATACGCATATATGAAAAGAGGACTTGAGCTGGCAGAAAAGTGCAAGGATTCTTATTACATCACCCTCAACCAGATAAACCAGGCGTCTGTACTCTCGGTAAGAGGATTCTATGGCAAGGCCGAAGTCCTGCTCCAGACACTCAACCCAGAAACAATGCCCAACAAACTGAAGTTATACTATTACTTCACCTTTGCCTGGCTGTATAATTACTGGGAATCATACGCCAAGAATTCTGACTACGCAGAAGAATTCCGCACCCAAAAGAAGCATTACATAGATCTCTTGCTCCAGAATTTCAACGAAGATAGCAGAAACACCGTCTACTACAATTATCTGCTAGGCGAAAGGATCTATCTCGATGAACCTACAAGCAGGAAATCGCTCACACTGTTTCTGAAGGCACTGAAAATGTCTCCAGCCAAATCACGCATCCATGCCATGTCGGCATACGGTGCTGCACGATACTACAAGTTAACCGGCAAATTCGACCTTTACGAGAAATATCTCGTGGAGGCATCCGTTAGCGACGGCTTGTGCCAGCTCAAGGAAACGGTAGCACTGCAGAAGCTGGCCTATTACCTCTTTAAAAAAGATGAGAACAACAGCAAACGGGCAGCCAAATACATCCAGCACACCATGGAAGATGCCCAGTTCTTCAACAACCAGCTGCGCATGATGGAGATTTCAAACATCCTGCCAGTCATCGCAGCTGCCAACCAGCAGGCTGCCGAGCGTTCACGTGCCCGCATCCTTACGGGCTTCATCGCAGTAAGCGCAGCACTGATCATCATCATCATCCTTGCCTTCGTGAACAACAGGCAGAAGAACAAACTGAAGAAAAACAAGCAGGAGATTGAAGAGCAGAACAAGAAACAGATAGAGATGAACAGCCAGCTTTCAGAGATGAACAATCAGCTCACCGAACTGAACCAGCAGCTCATAGAAACCAACATCAAGCGCGAAACATACTTGCGCCTCTTTATGGACATCAGTGCTGCATACATCAGTAAGCTCGCTGATTATCGCAAACTGGTAAGCCGAAAAATCAAGGCAAACCAGGCTGCCGACCTGCTGAAGAGTCTCAACACCCACAAGTTGGAAGAGGAAGAGACACAGATGTTCTACAACCGTTTCGACAAGGCGTTCATGGAGTTGTATCCAGGTTTCGTTACAGAGTTGAACAAGCTCCTGCTGCCAGAAAGCCAGCTGGAGGTGCCAACTACCCACACGCTGACCACGGAAATCCGCATCTATGCCTTGATGCGACTGGGCGTAACCGACAGTCAGGAAATAGCCACCCTGCTGCATTACTCCACCCAGACCATCTACAACTACAAGTCGGGCATGAGAGCAAAGGCGATCAACCGCGATACGTTCGAATCGGATGTCAATCGCCTCTGCCACATTATTTTATAGTTAAAAGTTGATAGTTAATAGTTGATAGCAAGATTGCCTATAAACTATAAACTATCAACTATAAACTAGTCTCTGTGTATCACGGTTCCGTTGGCCTGATGCGTAGCCAAAACCAGAACTTCGGCTATCTGCACATGCTCTGGGGCACTGGCAGCATAGAAGGCTACGTCTGCCACATCATCACCATTCAACGGTTCGATGCCACGATACACATTGTCGGCACGGCGGGCATCGCCATGGAAACGGACGTTAGAGAAGTTGGTTTCCACCAATCCCGGCTTCACGTTGGTAACACGCACCTTGGTGTGAGCCACGTCAATACGCAGTCCATCAGAGATGGCCTTCACAGCCGCCTTGGTAGCACAATACACGTTACCACCCGCGTAGGCAGCATCGCCAGCCACACTACCGATGTTGATGACATGACCGTGGTTTCTTCTCACCATACCCGGCACGATGAGGCGGGTCATGGTGAGCAAGCCCTTGATATTGGTATCAATCATCTGATCCCAATCATCAAAATCTCCCTCATACTCAGGTTCCAGACCACGAGCCAATCCGGCATTGTTGATGAGCACATCAATCTTTCGCCAATCCAGCGGGATGTAATCCACCGCCTTCTTTGCCGCATCACGGTTGCGCACATCGAAGGCAAGTGCCAGCACCTGGATGCCGGTACCTTCCAACTGTTTCTTCAAGATTTCCAACTTACCGGTGTTTCTACCCGTAAGAATCAAATTGTAGCCGCCTTGAGCAAAGCGACGTGCGCAAGCCTCGCCTATTCCGCTGGTTGCGCCAGTAATAAGAGCAATTTTATTCATGTATTTTGTTACTTTGAACTTTATGATTAGTCTTTGTTTTTAAAGGGTTCTTCCATCTTAAAGTATCAGAACTCTCACTTCAGCATTCGTCATTTTTTCTATCTGGTTCATCGGGCGCTTGTAGTAAACGCTCTGAATCGCCTTGTTGATGACGCCATGTCCCACGGCAAGAATCGTCTTGTCGGGATACGCCACCTTGAGCCAGGTAAGGAAGTTCTGGGCTCTCGACTTCATCTTTTCCAATCCCTCGATGTTATCAGGCCAATCCTTCGGATCCTTGGGAAGCGAAGGGATGAATTTCCCCGTGAAATCTCCCCAGTCACGCTCACGAATCAGAGGAGTCGTCACGATATGCTGAAGAATTTCATCTTCAGACAAAACATGGCGAGAGCCTGCAGGTTCACATTCCAGATGAGGACGGGCGATGATGGCACAGGTCTGCATGCTGCGGTAAAGGTCGCTCGAAACGAAGACATCGATGTGGTCGTTTGCCATCTTCCGGGCCACTTCCTCAGCCTGCTCAATACCCTTTTCATTCAGTCTTCCAGGCCTTTGTCCCTGCATAATTTGTGCGGCATTGTCAACGGTCTCTCCGTGACGCACCAGATACAATGTTGTCATATTTTGTTTTTGCTTACAAAATTACTGATATTTATTGAGAATAAGGAATAAATTGCGTTAAATAAGATATAAAAGGTGTAGAAAACACCTGCTATATCAGAATTCTTTTGTACTTTTGCAGTAGGAATCATATCCTAAACATTGCAAACTAAATAATATATGATAAGAAATGAAAGTGATACATAGTTCATTATTCCGCGCCGTATGCGCTATCATCGTGGGCGGACTGCTCATTCAATACCGCGAGCAGACCGTAACCTGGATTACCATAGCCATCGGCATACTGTTTTTCCTCTCGGGTGTCATCTCGCTGCTCACGTATCTGAGTGCCAAGCGAAATTCCGAGAAGATGAAGGGACAGTATCTATATGATGCCCAGGGTAACCACATCGTGGGCATGCGTCCCAACTTCCCGCTGGTGGGAATGGGTTCACTGATTCTGGGACTGATCCTGGCGCTGATGCCAAACGTGTTTATCTCCTGGCTGATGTTCATCCTTTCGGCATTGCTGATTATGGGAGCGCTCAGTCAGATGGCGAATCTGGTGGCAGCTGCCAAGATGGGAAGAGTGGGAATCGTGTATTGGCTGATGCCTACAGCACTCCTCCTGCTCGGTCTCCTTGCCCTCTTCCGTCCTAGCTCCATCGCCTCTGCCCCACTCCTGGTCATAGGATGGGCGATGCTGGTATATGGAGTGGTAGAAGCCATGAATGCCTTCAAGGTTTCCAACAACCGGAGAAAATGGAAGAAGATGCAGGAAATCAAGACCACCGCCTCTTCTTCTAATAAGGTTTTCGAGGATGCCACATTCATTGAAGAGAAATAAAAGACTACTGCCGTCCCCAAAGGGGGCGAACTCTCAATAACCGCAGGTGGAATGACCGAAGGGAATGGAACCTGCGGATAAAATCGCTACTCAACAAACGTCCCCGAAGGGGGCGAACAGCATCCAATCTGATTCCTGTTCGCCCCCTTCGGGGACGCTTACTTTTTTCTATGCCACTATCCGCAGGTTCCATTCCCTTCGGTCATTCCACCAGCGGTTATTCACATTCGCCCCCTTCGGGGACGGATGGAGAGAAAGTCAACACCGAGACGCCTAACGGAATCTTTCAACCACTTATGATTGCAAATCCGCCGAGACGCCTAACGGACGCCAAGCGACAGATGCTAATCTACGATTAATCCACCAGGCCCTCTACATATTTACATAGAATACCGATGCCGGTGACATTCTCGCCACCTTGCGGGATGATGATGTCGGCATAGCGCTTGGTTGGTTCAATAAACTGCTCGTGCATAGGCTTGAGCACCTTGAGATAACGGTCTACCACCATCGAAACCGTTCTTCCACGGTCGATGGTATCACGCTGGATGTTGCGGATCAGGCGCTCATCGGCATCCGTATCCACGAAAACCTTCAGATCCATCAGGTCGCGCAAGCGTTTGTCTACCAGCGTCATGATACCCTCGATGATAACCACAGGCTTCGGATCCACATGCACCGTTTCCTTCTCACGGTTACATTTGATGTAGCTATAGGTAGGCTGTTCGATGGCACGGCCCGCTCTCAAATCTGCCAACTGCTTGTGCAGCAGTTTCCAGTCGAAAGCATCAGGATGATCGAAGTTGATCTGATGACGCTCCTCCTCGGTCATCTCCGAGGTATCATTGTAATAGGAATCCAATGGCACCACAGCCACGAAATGAGGCGGCAAAGCCTCTACCAGTCGCTTCACCACCGTGGTCTTGCCAGAGCCCGTTCCGCCGGCAATACCAATCACAGTTACTTTATCTAGATTTTCCATTTATTCTATTTTTCTATAAGATATATTTTACTATAACTCAAGTTTCGCATGTAAGCTCCACACGCCCTGAAAGGGCAGAAGCCCCTAGCCCAGGGCATCGCCCTGGGTTATTACGGACGCAAACCTGTCGCCCTGAAAGGGCAAAAGCTTTAAAAACTCCAGACAAGACATAAAGCTTTTGCCCTTACAGGGCGTCTTGCTGATTGCCATCATACCCAGGGCGCTGCCCTGGGCTAGGAGCTTTTGGGCCTTCAGCCCGTACTTGAACCACATGCGAAAGTTCAGTTTTATAAGATGTCCTCAAACATCTTGCGATAGTACTCAGCCTTCTTCTCCACCGCCATCGGATACGCCCTCGAACTCGATGGCATGCGATAGAGACGAAGCTTGCGGGAAGATGAACCCGAAGAAGAACCAGCAGATGCTCCTTCCTGGTCTTCAAACTCAAACTCTACGAAGCCACCCATTTCCGGCTTTTCCTTAATCCCGAAATGTTCAGAAAAGATCTTGGTGGCTAGCTGACCGGCTGTCAGCACCGCCCTGCATTCGGGCAGCTGCCTCAGCATGCCATCCAAGTCAGAAGGCTGCACAATCTGCAGGTCCTTATCCGATGCCGTGTTCTTGGTACGTATCACCTGCTGGGCAGTATCATATATCGCCACGCCCTTCTCCTTCAGGAACTCCTTGATGGCATCCAGGCGATACGTCTTGTTCTCCACATCCACAAAGTGCAGCTTATCGCCGAAGTAGATGATACCGAAGATTCTCCACATATCATTCTGAAAATTAGGATAATACCAAGGCATGCACCATCGCTTCTCCGAAGGTGGAAACGTGCCGAGCATCAGCAACTTGGCATTGCCCGGCAACCAAGGCTCAAAAGGATGATTCTCAACCATTACACTTTGAACTTTATGATTAGCTTAGCTATAGATTTTAGAACTTAACAAAGTCCTATAAACTATAAACTATTAACTATCAACTATTAATTATTAACTCTTAACTATCAACTAAATCATTTCTTTTCCTTCACCAGATACAATACCACTGGCAGGTGATCGCTGTAGCCATTGAGCCATCTGCCACCAGCCTTGGTTCTCAGAGGCGAACCCTTATACTGGCCCTCCTGCTGGATGAGGTAGTCTCTGCGGAACACGTGGTTCTTCCAGAACTTCAGGCTCGAATAGTCCTTCTTCTTCGCATCCTTGTTCAGCAGGTTAGGAGTCATCACAATCTGGTCGAAGAGGTTCCAGCTGCCATTATAGAACAAGGTACCCTTGCCCTCCTTAGCCAGAATATTATACCAAGGATTATACATGTCGCCCTCGCCCACCTGCGAAATCTCAGGCTTCGCACGGAGCACCTCATGCATACTCTTATCCGTAGGGTCATCATTCATATCACCCATCACGAAAACCTTCATATCCGGATTCACTCTGAGCAGACTGTCCTTCACCACCTTGGTCTGGCGCGCACCGCTCTCACGGTAGAACGAAACCGAGAAACGGCTTGGCCAGTGGCACACAATCACAGCCACGTCTTCGCCCGCCATCTCGCCACGCACCGTCAGGAAACCACGGGTCTTGAAGGCAGAATCCTTCGCCAGTTCCTGCACATAAGGCACCAGCTTCACGTTCTTCACCCTGAAGAGCGCAGGGTTATAGAGCAGCGCACAGTCGATGCCGCGCTTATCCGGACCCTCGATGTGGCAGAACTGCATGTTGCGCGCCTTCAACGGAGGCTGAGCCGTAAGATCCTTCAGCACATTGGCATTCTCCACCTCGGCAAGACCGATGAAGGCACAGCCCACGTTAGGGAGCACATCCGTACCCATATCAGCCAGGGCACGCGACATGTTCTTCAGCTTACTAGTATATTTCATTCCGTTCCAGCCCTTGGCAGGCAGATACTCATAGTCGTTCTTACCCGCATCGTGGCAAGTATCGAAAAGATTCTCCTGATTATAAAAACCCACTGCATACACCTGAAACTGTTTTCCACCGGCTGCAGCCGTTTTTTTCTTCTGAGCGGAAGCACCCAAGCCAATAATCATCAGCAGGGCAGCCAAAAACCATACTTGTCTTCTCATAATCCTTTATTCGTTATTCTTTCTCGTTTTACATGTATTTAATCTTTTATAACCGCAAAGATAGCACAAATATCGCAAAAAACGCTGCAAAAATGGAGAAAAATTCATTTTTAGCAAATTTTTAACTAAAATGTCTTTCTATATTCAAAAAAAATGTGTTACTTTGCACTTGTACATTTTATTATTAACTTATACAGACTATGCAAAAGAAAATAAAATTAGCAACGTTAGCACTCTTCTCCTGTACGCTTGCGATGGCTCAGAACGGAAAAAACACTGAGCAGAACATGGCACAGGGACTCGACGAGAATGCTTTCACCTTCTCCGAGGCACAGTTGGGCGAGGACGATGACATGTCATCCAATGTCACCATCCTCAACTCTTCATCCAACGTATATGCCAAGGATGCAGGTTACCTCTTCTCGCCTGTGAGATTCCGCTATCGTGCCTTCAACCAGAAATATAACGATGTGTATATCAATGGTGCTGCGATGAACGATATGGAGACCGGACAGTTCAGATTCTCCAACATCGGAGGATTGAACCGATTCTCACGCAACGTGGATTTCGCGCTGCCGTTCGAGGCCAACGGCTATTCCATGACCGGAATGGCGGGTTCCAACAACTATGATTTCCGTGCCGGAAGCATGCAGGAAGGACAGTATGCCAGCGTGGCTGCTGCCAACCGCAACTACACCCTGCGCGGACTCTACACCTACTCCAGCGGATTCAACGCCAAGGGATGGGCCATCACAGCCGGACTCACCTACCGATGGGCCAACCGCGGATACGTGGAGGGCACCTACTACAACGCCCTCTCCTATTTCTTCGGCGTGCAGAAGAAGTGGATGAACGGCCACTCCCTGAGCCTCTCCACCTGGGGAAACCCTACCGAGCGAAGCACCCAGGGCGCTTCTACCGACGAGGCCTACTGGCTTGCCAACGACTACTACTACAACCCATACTGGGGATACCAGAACGGACACAAGCGTAACTCGAGAGTAGTGAACGACTTCGCCCCTTCTGCCATCGCCACATGGGACTGGGACATCAACGAAGGCATGAAGCTCACCACATCCCTCTTCGGAAAATACTCCATGTACAAGAGCACCAAGCTCAACTACAACAACGCCGAGAATCCGCAGCCAGACTACTGGAAGAACATGCCATCTGCCAACTACTACGTGTGGGGCGACTTCCAGAACGGAAACAACATCTACAACTGGGATAGCTGGAACAACGCCGTGAACTACTGGCAGGCTAGCAAGCAGAACCGCCAGATAGACTGGGACCGCCTCTACTACTCCAACCAGCAGGCTGCCAAGAACGGACAGGAGACCATGTACTACTTGCAGGCTAAGCACAACGACAACCTCAACCTCGTGCTCTCCTCAACCCTCAACACCAAGCTCACCAACAAGTCGAGCCTGGCATCGGGCTTCATGCTCGGCATCAACCAGAACCGCCATTACCAGACCATGGAGGATATGCTGGGAGGAAAAATCTTCCACAACATCAACTCCTACGCCATCGGCGAATACTCCATCTCCGACCCACGCGTGCAGTACGACCTGAACACCGCCGGACCTAACAACACCGGCAAACTGGTGTACGAGGGCGACAAGTTCGGCTACGACTACCGCATCGACGTTCAGAAGGCAGGCGCCTGGAGCACCTACAAGACCCAGATTTCACGCTTCGAGGCCATGGTGAGCGGCCGCATCGGCTACACCGGCATGAAGCGCAAGGGATACATGCGCAACGGTATGGCTGCCGACAACAGCTATGGCAACAGCGGCACAGCCCACTTCCTCGACGGCGGTGGCAAGCTGAGCGTGAACTATGATGCTGGCCGCGGTCATGCCTTCCGCATCGGAGCCGGCTACGAGTGGCGTGCGCCTATGGCAAACACCGCCTTCATCGCGCCTGAAATCAACAACGATTTCGTTACCAACCTCAAGAACGAGCGCATCTTCAGCTCAGAGGTAAGCTACCAGTATCAGAACGCATGGATGCATGCCAACCTGAGCGGTTACTACAGCCGAATGGAGAATGTAACCGAGTGGCAGAACTTCTACAACGACGATGAGAACTCGTTCACCTACGTGAGCATGACCGGATTGAAGAAGGAATACTACGGTCTGGAGGCTGGCTTGAAGTTCAAGCTCACTTCATGGCTCGACTTCAAGACTCTGGGCACCATCAGCGAGGCAAAGAACATCAACAATGTTACTGCCAACTACATGCTCTCTAAGAGTGCCGAGGTATATACCGACAAGGCTTACGTGATAGATATGCGCGAGAGTGGCACGCCGCTCACCGTGGGAAGCATCGGTCTCGACCTCCATACCAACGGATGGTTCGTGAATCTGAATGCCAACTACTACGACCGCATCTACCTCTCCTATTCTCCAAGCTATCGCTACGAGAAGGTGCTCAAGAACCGTCAGAGTGCCCACCAGAAGTATCCGGAGATCTTCCCATCTGTGGTTACAGAAGATGGAAACAGCTGGCTGCCTGAGGCTGTGGCACAGGCGAAGGGTCACGGAGGATGGATGGTTGACATGAGCATCGGCAAGAGCATCCGATTGAAGAAGGGCTCGCTCAACTTCAACCTCATGATTACCAACCTGCTGAACAACCAGAAGCTGGTAACGGGCGGATATGAGCAGAACTCACGTTCGGGCTACACCCTCACCACAGGCGGCGAGGTGAACAACGTTCGCGTTTATCAGTTCTCAAAGAATCCAAAGAAGTATTACGCATTCGGCACCAACGGCATGTTCCAGATTGGCTACCGATTCTAAAACGATGTATCATCGATTCTAGAATGACATAAAATAGATTCTAAAACGACACGACAATGAAAAAGATAAAATTCATAGCAATGGTCATGATGGCGATGGCGGGAATGATGCTGGCATCATGCATGGGCGACGGATATGCTGACCCGGATATGGTGGAGACCATCCCTGCTCCTCCTTACGGCAACAACCTGCTCAGAGAGAAGAACGTGGTTACCATTGCACAGCTCAAGAGCGAATACAAAACCGCCATCACCGGTGGCGGATACAAGCTCATCGACAAGCCGATGATGATCAAGGGTTACATCACGGGCAATGACATCAGCGGCAACCTCTACCAGCAGGTGGCGCTGCAGGATGCCACGGGTGCTATCCTCGTAGATATCAACGGTGGCGGACTCTACGGCTATCTGCCAGTGGGTCAGGAGATTCTCATCGACCTCAACGGCCTCTACATCGGCGGTTACGGCAAGCAGGCACAGATAGGCGGCATCTACACCAACCTGAAGAAAGGAACCACATCCGTGGGAAAGATGGACCGAACTGTCTGGCAGAAACACTTCAAGCTTCTTGACGAGGCAGATGCCAGCAACGTAGAGGCAGAAGAGTTCGACCTGAGCAAGGCTGCCGATGCCAACTATCTGGAAGAGAATGCGGGCAAACTGATGACCATCAGGAAAGTGAAGTTCAACAGCGCCAACGGCAAAAACGTATGGGCAGCCAACGATGAGACCACCAACCAGAGTCTGAAGGATGCCGTTACCGGTCAATGGATCAGCAGCAACACCGTGGTAGTGAGAACATCGGGCTATGCCCGCTTTGCCAATGCCATCCTGCCAGACGGAGCCTATGACATCACGGGTATCTTCACAAGATATAATAATGTATGGCAGATCATCATCCGCAACACTGACGACCTTTCTCCTTCTGTGCTCTCCATCTTCAAGGAGGCATTCGATGAAAGCCAGGGTGAATTCACTACAGAAAACATCAAACTTGCAGAAGGCGTAAGCTATGCCTGGAAATGGGCTTCGGCTGCATACGGCATGAAGGCTTCAGGCTATGTGAACGGTGCCAACGTTGAACTCCAGTCACGACTCAAGTCACCTGCCATCAACCTCTCATCCGTAAAGAGCGCCACCCTCAAGTTTGACCAGGCCATCAATTTCTCTTCCGACATGACCAAGGAATGCAAGGTTCAGGTTTCTACTGACGGAAAGACATGGACTGATTTGAAAGTTGCGGGTTATCCAACAAAGAATGGTTGGGATTTCGTTACCTCTACTGCAGATTTAACCAAGTATTGTGGCAAGACCATATACATAGGTTTCCTCTATAGCAGTTCCACATCAGCGGCCCCAACATGGGAAGTCAAGAACTTCGTGGTAGATTAACAGAAATCACTTCTATACATTATTATATATAGTAACATCAATAAAAAAGACAACAATATGAAAAAGTATATATTTTCAGTTTTGATGGCGGCAATGGCTGCCTTCACATTCAGCAGCTGCGAGGATGTGCCAGAACCTTACACACTGCCTACCAAGCCGGAAGCCGGTGGCACCACTCAGGGCGAGCCAAAGGGTACAGGTACTGCTGCCGACCCATTCAACAGCATTGCAGCTATCAACTATTGCAAGACCCTGGAGGCAGGCGTGGAGTCTGACAAGGAGGTTTATATCAAGGGTAAGGTAGTGAGCATCAAGGAGCAGTTCTCTACCAGCTTCGGCAACGGTTCGTTCTACATCGCCGATGACGAGACCAGCGAGAAGTTCTACATCTTCCGTTCCCTCTATCTGGGCAACAAGAAGTGGACTGCCAGCGACCCTGAGCTGAAGGAAGGCGACGAGGTGGTAGTTTGCGCCAAGGTGATGAACTACATGGGCAACACCCCAGAGACCGTAGCCAACAAAACCTATCTGGTTTCCTTGAACGGCAAGACAGCCGATG
The DNA here is from genome assembly GCA_022732315.1 of Prevotella sp. Next base: position 3,783 of record JAIJUV010000030.1, on the reverse strand, counting down.
GCTCAGGCAGTGGCGATGTCACTGGCACGGCAAAGGGCGATGGTTCTGCAGCCAACCCATTCAACAGTGTGGCAGCGCAGAAATATACCGCAGCCCTGGCATCTGGCGCAGTTTCAGACAAGGAGTTCTACATCAAGGGTAAGGTACAGAGCATCAAGGAGCAGTTCTCAGCATCCTTCGGCAACGGATCATTCTATATTGCCGATGATGCCAACAGCACCCAGTTCTACATCTTCCGCATCTACTACTTCGGTGGCGAGAAGTGGAAGGAGGGCGATATGACGCTGAAGGAAGGCGATGAGATCGTGGTTTGCGCCAAGCTCATCAACTACATGGGCAACACTCCAGAGACCAACCAGGGCGGTAAGCTCATCTCCGTGAACGGCAAGACCAGCGGCGAGGGCGGCGGCACCGTAACTCCAGACCCGGAGCCAGATCCAAACCCAGGCGAGGTAGCAACAGGCGAGAATGGCGGTTTCGAGAACTGGACAGACAGCAAGCCAACCAACTGGAACACCAACTCTGCCGGCAACGCAAGCCTCACCAAGAGCGAGGATGCCCACAGCGGCAAATACTCAGTGCAGGTAGCTGGAACTAGCAGCGCCAACAAGCGTCTGGGCTACAAGGAGATGAGTCTGAAGGCAGGTAAATATACTATCAAGTTCTACGCCAAGGCAGCCACAGCCACAGGTGCATCCGTATGTCCAGGTTATGTAGCCGTTAATGATGGCACCGTAGATTCACAGAACTACAATTATACCAAGCAGTATGTGAATGTAACCAACACAGAGTGGACATTGGTAGAGCAGGAAATGACCATAGAGAAAGATGGCACCTACAGCATCGTTATCATGAATGCCAAGAAGCCAGGTGCCGCCGTTCTCATCGACGACTTCACATTCTTATTGGGCAGCACAGCGATTATCAAGTAAATCCCGTAGTAGATATTGTGTATTAGAAAAAACACTGATCCCCATCGTCCTCTGCACAAACAGAGGCGATGGGGATTTTTTCTCATCCATATTGTTAAATATCAAAGATTTATCCCCCATTTCTTGCGTAATTCAGAAAAGATTCTTATCTTTGCAGCAGAATTATAAAATAAACTCATAAACAGATAAAATTATGGCAACACCAATCAGAGTCATTCCTACGCTTCACGGCGAGGAAGCAAGAAAATTCATAGAAAGAGCTGAATGGGTGGAAGCTCATCCAGGGCAGACAAAAATGGATCCAAAGTTCATCAAAATGATGAAAGAGTTTTTGCGTGAAAATAACATGGCTTAATATGAATAGATACGAACTATTAAGCATGTGCAAGTTTGAGGAAATAACTCCTCAAAAACTTGCTTCATGCGATTATTTTGAATGTGAGAACAAAGACTTGAACGATTTCTTTGCTAATGATGCCGTGAAATACGCCAAGCGTTTGCTCGGCAAAACGTATGTATTTTGCCTTAAAGAAAATCCAAATACAATCGTAGCTGCATTTACTGTTTCAAATGACAGTATACGCATGACAAACAAACTAAACGAAGAGTCTAAACAAATATTCCTACACGACACATCGCTAGAAGACAAATGCCTCAGACGTTTTCCCGCAGTACTTATAGGCAGACTTGCTACCAACAAGAATTTTGCAGGAAAAGGCATCGGCTCTGGAGTTATGGATTTCATAAAATATTGGTTTAGACTCAATAACAAAACAGGTTGCCGTTTCATTATCGTTGACGCATACAGCAATGAAGCAACCCTACATTATTATCTAAAAAACGATTTTAGTTTTCTTGTAGAAGACGAAAGACTTGAAGCTAAATACGTCGGGATTGGTATGGGACGTCTCCCACTTCATACACGTTTAATGTATTATGACTTACTCAAGTTGAATGAATAGAGATTAATGACCCATAATAAACTAGGAGGAATAAATATGGCAAGACCAATGTAGCCAAACAAGAGTTCAACCCCCTAATTCTCAAATATTTCTTAAAAAGAAGAAGAAAAATTTGGTGGTTTCAGGAAAAAAGCGTAACTTTGCACCCTGAAATTGTTAACAGGCTATAATGGGCATGCCCCGATGAGGGACATGAAATGAGGCGAAAGCTTCCCCATGACGTCTATTTTTTAATCATCAAATAATAAATAAAAGAAAAAATGAAAAAAGGTATTCATCCAGAGAACTATCGTCCTGTAGTATTTAAGGATATGTCTAACGGCGATATGTTCCTCACTCAGTCAACATGCAAGACTAACGACACTGTAGAGTTCGAGGGCGAGACTTATCCAGTAGTTAAGATTGAAATCTCTAGCACATCTCACCCATTCTACACAGGTAAGAGCAAGCTCGTTGATACTGCTGGTCGCGTTGACCGCTTCATGAACCGTTACGGCAAGTTGAAGAAGTAATATACCTTTTTAATTAAAGATATATTATCAGCGAAAGATAGGAAGTGTGTTCCGTCGTAGTTGCATATACGTCGGAATGCACTTTTTTTCTTTTATAAGTTAAAACATTAACAAGAATTACGAGAATTATGAAATATACCAAACTACTCATCCTCACGCTTTTGACAGCCATGACGTTCTCTGCCTGCGGCACCGACGACTCACTGCAGTTCAACTTCCCGGATAAGGAAAACAATGGCGGAGGCAACAACGGTGGTGGAAATACCGGTGGCGGCACCGGAGAATCAACCGACAAGAGCAATGCCAACAAGAATGTGGCTACAGCCAATATGCCTGCCGTGGTAAAGAACGCCATCAACGGTCTGGAGTTTCCAAAACTCAAGAACAACGGCAGCAGCTACGCCATCGTGCACATGGATAACACCACGGGCATGGTGAACTTCTCTACCGAATGGGACGACGACATGAAGAGCCAGCGATGGAGCTGCTATACCTTCCACACCGGAAACACAGCATCTAACGTAGATAGATGGAAACCTGCTCAGGGCGAGCGCCAGTATCCATGGGATACCGACCTGCAGGAGCAGTGGGGCGTCACCGATTTCACCGAAGACCCTACCCCAACCAAGCAGGGATTCGACCACGGTCATATCTGTCCTTCTGCCGACCGCAAGCTGAACCTTACCCAGCAGAAGCAGACTTTCTTCATGACCAATATGCAGCCACAGTACAGCAACTTCAACCAGCGTGGCACCTGGTATAAGATGGAGGATGAACTGCGCAAGCTGGCTCCGAAGATTGACAGCGATACCCTCTTCATCGTGAAGGGCGGCACCATCGACCCGGTGGGCAGCGAGAGCAACATCCTGGGATGGAAGAAGCAGGGTGCATCGAGCGACGTCAAGCTGCCGGGCTACATCCCTGTGCCAAAGTATTTCTTCGTTGCCGTGCTGAAGAAGGAGTATAACCAGAAGACCAAGCAGTATAGCTACAGCGCCTTCGGCTACTGGTTCCCTCACGAGAACAAGGCGTTCGACAAGAGCGACCTTCTGGGCAACTACGTGGTGAACATCAAAACCCTGGAAGAGAAGACCGGCATCGACTTCTTCTGCAATCTGCCAGATGATATCGAGAAGAAGGTTGAAACCCAGGATGTGGAGGCCATCAAGAACCTCTGGGGATTCAAGTCATCGAAATAACAGCATAAGAAAAAAAAGGGTGTGTCTTGTACTTCATGACACACCCTCTTTTTTAATACTTCATCGCATCATGCGGGAGCTAGTGTGACTTTGCCTGGTTGATCTCCAAAAGGTTTGCGTTCACGCTGCGCATTACGATGCTGTAGTTAATCATACTCGTTTTGTGTTTAATGAGTTC
>JAIJUV010000256.1 GCA_022732315.1 Prevotella sp. | reverse complement strand
AGGAGACTGACAATCTTGGTTAGGAATAACGATTATTAATTGTCAACCTTCACCAGGAATAAGACTCTAGGTAGTAAACTAAATATAGGAAACTACAGAAAGAATTCTGTTTCCTTAAGGAAACGCCGAGTTTCACTTAAGGGAACATAAATTTTCCCTTAAGGAAACAAAAAAGGGGTATTAGGGGAATGATAAGAAGAAATTTGAAATCACCAATGATGAGGAGAATATGGAATCATATAACACTGGCATTCTTGCTGCTTGCCTTATCCGCAACCATCGGCTTCACTTCCTGCTCACAAGATAAAGCAGAGAAAAGCCTCCGTTCCGCCTACTATTGGAGCACAACATGGCAATTGGACAGCAACAAGATGAACTTCATCCAGAAACACCACATTGAGCGACTCTACGTGAGATACTTCGACGTGGTAAAGGATGCAGAAGGGGAAATCACGCCCAATGCCACCCTGCATTTCAATAATCTTGAAGAAGATGGAAATGAGAATAAGAATGAATCTCTGATACCGGAAGACCTAGAAATCATCCCCGTAGTCTATATCGTCAACGATTGCCTGAAAACTCTCCCTAAAGAAGGATTGGAAAACCTAGCCGATAAAATTCTTCTTCGCATCCTTCAGATGAACGAAGCCAACGACATCAAGGGAGTAAAAGAGATTCAGATTGACTGCGACTGGACGGCATCAACCCAAAAGGCTTACTTCGATTTTCTCGAAAAACTAAGAGTGAAAGCCAAAGTCAAGCAGATAAAGCTGTCTGCTACCATCCGGTTACACCAGCTCTCGATGCCTCCACCCCCTGTGGATAGAGGCATACTGATGATGTATAATACTGGCGATGTAAAACAGCTTAGTTGCCAAAAGCCGATACTCGATATGAAGGATGTGGCTCCCTATATCCAGCATCTGGCCAGCTATCCGCTTCCGCTCTCTACCGCCTATCCGCTCTTCAGTTGGCGAGTCCTCTTCAGAGAAGGAAAGTTCGTAGGCATCATGCATGCAGATGATGATTTTCCTATATTGCCAGGCGACAGCATCGTAGTAAGAAAGCCCGAAATGAGCGACATCATGGAAGCCGTAAGAAGCATCAATCATCAGAATGAAGACATCAACAGCGAGGTGATTCTCTTCGACCTCAACACCGATAATATCAAACGATTTAAATCAGAAGATTATGAAAAGATTTTTAATCACAGGAGTAATGGCTGCAGCATTTAGCACCCACGCCAATGCCTGCGTTGCCGAATACTCTGATCATAACTACTATATGTTCAGCGTGTTCAATCGCGACCAGACTTCGCCGGCGTATCTCTACGACATCGCCAGCTACTGGCAGAAGTATGCCGGCAATACTTCCTCCATCAACTTATCTTTCTACAGATGGAACAAGGAGGATATTAAGAAAGTAGCCCAAAGCAAGAAGGATGCAGGAATGCTTTCTTACCTGAGAAACCTGAATGCCTACCTGGATGCCTGCGAGAAACTGAATCCCAATGCCTGGAACTACGCCTCGAAGCAAGAACGGCTACAGATTCAGCAATCGCTGACCCGACTCAACAATGCCGCTAAAATTTATAAAGGAACCCAGCTCAAGAACCAGTACGCCCTGCTCCGTATGCGTACCAACATGATGAAAGGATTCCACCAGCAGAACATCACCTATTGGAATGCCATTGCCTCCCGACTTCCGAAATCACCATGGCGGGAAGCGATGCGCAATATTTATGCCCGGGCTTTGTGGAAAACAGGGAAACACCAGCAGGCACTCGATATCTATGCCGAGCAGGGAGATATGGCAAGCATCAGGGTACTCGCCCGAAACTATCGCAATCTTGCAGGCATCCAGAGTATTTATCTCAAAAACCCGAACTCGGCAATGCTCACCTATCTGGTGCAGGATTTCGTAAACAACTGTCAGCAGACGATAGACAGTCGCTCCAAAAACCAGGTAGACAAGGAGTGGATTGAGGAGATTGGCGCCAAGGTAATCTACCGGAAAGAAGCCCTCAACTTCATCACCTTTGCCAATAAGGTCATTGCTGAAGGCAAGACGCAGAATCCTTGCCTGTGGCGTTCTGCCACCGCCATGCTCCATTATCTCTATGGATATCAGCAGGAAGCATGGAAGGAGATTAGTGAAGCTGTCGCCCTGGATGGAACACAGCGAATGAAAGATAATGCAAGAGCCATCCGCCTCCTGGTTTCTACCCGAAATACACAGATAGATAACGATTATCCGCAATATCTGGTCGGCGAATTCAAATGGCTCAACGAAATGGCAAAGGGAGAGAGCCCAAGAACGAAGGGAGAAAGCCTAAAAAAAGGTGATTTCACCAATCCCGACATTCACTATGTAGAGGTGAAGGAGCGTGTGGCTTACCGCGCCCTGTACAATCGGTTCAAGACAATGGCAGATAAGGCGAAAAAGGAAAACCGGCAGGAAGCTGGCAGGAATTACGAAAGCATGGCCACTGCGATGTACGGCATGATGGATGCCTACATGCGAACCTTCTACAAGGATCAACAGGATGAAGAATACATCAGCCGTTATCTTTATTCATCAGAATACGCCATTCGTCTCGACTCGCTCTCTGCGCAGCAGCTGGCTGATTACTATCGCTTCATCACATCTCCTCATCAGGATGCCTTCGAGCAATACGTCTGCCAGTCACTCTATCGCAATGCCGATTTCTTCAAGGACATGATAGGCACCAAGTATCTTGCCGAGGGTAACTTTGGCGAAGCTGCCCGCTGGCAGAAGGATGTATCCCTGAAGTTCATCAACAACCAGGCCATCAGTTTCTACGCCGAAAAGCGCAGCTACGCTGTGCCTTACTGGTTCAACCACCAGAAAGTGAATGATTCGGATATGTGGAGTATCCAGGACAGTTATGCCCACCTGAAGGAGAACCCGAAGTGGAAATTCTGCCAGGAGATGAACCAGCTCATCAGCCAATACAATGTAGCTCGCGAGGGCGAAGTCAGAGAGAAACTTGCCTATGAGCTTGCCACCCGCTATTATCAGGCATCCTGCTATGGCGACTGCTGGTATCTTACCCATTATGGCAAAAGCGTAACTGATAGTGCCCGCACAGGCGAAGCCGATTTCGCAGCCATCGCTCAGAAATATTTAAAGGTAAGCAAGCAAAGCAGCAATCTTACGCTTCGCTATCATTCGCTCTATGCCCTCTCATCCATCGGTATCGACCCATGGTTTAAGATTACCTACGATGCCAACTGGAAAGAGCAGAAGCTTATACAGCCACAATCCGCTCAATATCAGGCTATGATAGAATGGAGCCAGTTCAGCCGTCAGCATCCGGAAATCGTGGATCAATACACCACCCGATGCGATGTATTAAAGCAATTCGAAAAGAATCTCTAAAAAATGCTATCATAAAGGCATCCACGGGGGCTGTGGATGCCTTTTTTAGTTAATTTTCCACGATTTCTTTGTATCTTTCATTTATAATGTGTACCTTTGCACCAAATATTTAAACGTTTAAAAATAAAATGGCATTAAAATGTGGTATTGTAGGCCTCCCAAACGTGGGTAAGTCTACACTGTTCAACTGTCTGTCTAGTGCAAAGGCACAGGCAGCTAACTTCCCTTTCTGTACTATCGAACCAAACTTGGGCGTCATCACCGTACCAGATGAGCGACTCAACAAATTGGCAGAGATTGTTCAC
>JAIJUV010000255.1 GCA_022732315.1 Prevotella sp. | reverse complement strand
GCAAAAGAAAATGGTGCCATAGCTCAGTTGGTAGAGCAAAGGACTGAAAATCCTTGTGTCCCCGGTTCGATTCCTGGTGGTACCACTCCTCCTTTCATTTAGGCGGTTTCTAACTTCGGTTAGAGCCGCCTTTTTGGTATTTATATACCAAGGTAATAGGTATTACAATCTCTAAATAGTATTATAATAAACAAACTAAACTTAAAAAGCTTATGAAGAAGATTTTAGTTTCTCTATTGGCATTCTTCGCCGTGACTACGGCTTTTGCCAACGATTACAGCAAGTATTATCAGAATTTGCCTGTGGCCATGCCGCAGCCTACCCTGCCAACCATCCCGAACAACCAGGTCAGCATTCTCGACTTCGGTGGCAATGGCGACGGACAGACCCTGAACACCCAGGCTTTCAGCAAGGCTATCAGCAAGCTCAACAAGATGGGCGGCGGTCACCTCAATGTTCCTGCCGGCATCTATCTCACCGGTCTGATTTCCCTGAAAGATAACATCGATCTTCATCTGGAGAAGAATGCCATCATCGTATTCTCAGAAGATAAGAACGACCTGATCAAGATAGACGAGAAGACAGGACAGAAGGAAGATCGCGCCACTGCAGCCATCAACGCCAGCAAGCGAAAGAACATTTCCATTACCGGAGAAGGAACCATCGATGGCAATGGTGAATGGTGGCGCCCTGTGAAGCGCAGCAAGGTGAGCGACGTGGAATGGAACCGCTTCAAGCAGATGGGTGGAACTCTGAACGAGAAGGGTGACATCTGGTATCCGCTCAACCTGAAGCATACACCTAATGTAGTAGATAACATCGATGCACAGGAGAAGGTACGCAACCACATGATCCGTTTCACCGATTGCGAGAACGTACTCGTCCAGGGTGTTACCCTGCTCAACAGTCCCCGTTTCCACCTCATCCCTACCCGATGCAAGAACGTGGTCATTGATGGTATCACCGTGAAATGTCCTTGGAATGCACAGAATGGCGACGCTATCGACATCTCCAGCTGCAAGGACGTGCTTATCGTCAACAACATCGTTGATGCCGGTGATGACGGTATCTGCATGAAGGGTGGTGCAGGAGCAGCAGGTGTCAAGGCCGGTCCTTGCGAGAACATCAACATCCAGGACAACACCGTTTATCACGCTCATGGCGGTTTCGTCATCGGCAGCGAATTCAGTGGCGGCATGAAGAATATCCTGGTTCGCAACAACACCTTCCAGGGCACAGATGCCGGACTGCGATTCAAGAGTGCCGTAAAGCGAGGCGGAACATCAGAGAATATCTATATCGACCATATCTACATGACCGATATCACAGGTGACGCCATCACCTTCGAAACCACCTATTGGGACAACCACGTGGGAGCCAAGCAGCAGACCCAGCCAGTAAAGCAGGAATACTTGCCAAACTTCCAGGACATCCACATCAGCGATGTTTATGTCCGTGGCTGCAAGAATGGCATCGTAGCCCACGGCGCAGAAGGTATGATTCACGATATAACCATCAAGAATACATACATCTTCTACGACAAGAAGGCACAGGACATCGACGCAACCTGCAAGATCAAGCTCGACAATGTCCACTTCGCCACTTTCAACAAGTAAGCCAGCGAAGACTATTATAGTAATTACTTCACCACAGTAAGCGTACGATCGCTCACAGAAAAGTGAATATCCATACCCTCATAAGGCATTCCATATACCTTATGAGGGTCTTTTTGATAATGAGGGCGAGGATCCTGAGCCAGCACCTCCTTCAATATCTCAATCTTACCATCCGTCAATCCTTGTCCTTTCAGATATTCCTTCATTTCTTCCGATATCTCCACATCAAGTTTCGCCCATTTTCTATCATCCACGAATCCACTGCGGGCATCAGGATGACAATCGGCATAAACCACATAAGGCTTGATATCATAGATAGGTGTGCCATCCATCAGGTCGGCTCCCTTCACATGAACCACCGGTCCCTTGCTGGTCTCCCACTCTATCCGGGAGATTCTCACGGAAGACAAGCCGATGTTGTTCGGACGAAACGGACTGCGGGTAGCGAACACTCCCACCTTTTCATTGCCGCCCAACACAGGAGGTCGGACCACCGGACTATTCGCCTTGTGCCTGTTTGCCGAAAACTCCCATATCAGCCATAAGAAGTCGAAACCCTCCATTCCCCTCAGGAAATCAGGATTTCGATATTCCGGTTCAAAAACTATCTGTCCTTCCAACTCAGCCACCAGTCCTGCCTGCTTGGGAATACCAAACTTGCTGCTGAATGGCGATCGAAATCTTGCTATCGGTTTTATTTCCATTCTATATACCTTATTTATATATTAACTTATTATAAGTACGCAAAAACTAGTTAATTATTTTGCCGTCTGCATAAAATAATGTACCTTTGCAGCCAAATTAGCAAAACAATACAATGAAAATAGAAAGACCAGAATATGAGATATGGCTCCAGAATCCTGGAGAACTCGGTGTCTATCAGCAGATAGAACGTGCCGGAAGAGTATGCTACAAGAGCGAGAATAACACCACAGAAGACTCTGCCAAGCCTTTTGTGGAGCGCATGATTCAGAGCGAGCACTTCGCTATGCTGGAGCATGGCACCATCTATCTCGTCTGCAACCATGGCGAACTCCCTCTCTACATCCACAACAAGTTCTCCCGTTGCAACACCATCGACGGCAAGGATTACATCACCACCAATCTCCGTGTATTGGCAGAGAACAAGGCTATGGACGACCTGAAGTATATCAGCGATTACGAAGAGGGAAAGCACGAGCTCCGCATCACTGTGCACTTCACAACCCAGATTGCCATCACCCGAGAGTACAACCGCCATCGCGCCAATTCGATGGCAGAGCAGAGCACCCGCTACTGCAACTACTCGAAGAACAAGTTCGACAACGAGATTACCATCAACCTCCCTACCTGGGCAGAGGAAGCAGGGTTCGACGGTTCTCAGGACCCAGGCGATTACCGCCTGGAAGATATGTGTGCCGACATAGCAGAAGGCAGAGCGCAGGAGTGGAGCAAGCTCGACACCTGGATATTTGCCAACCAGGCAGCCGAGTATGCCTACATGAAACTGATTGAAGCAGGCTGCAAGCCACAGGAGGCACGTGCCATCCTGCCATTGGATTGCAACACCGAGCTGGTACATACTGCCTTTATCAGCGACTGGAAGCATTTCTTCGATCTGCGTGCCTTAGGAACCACTGGTGCTCCTCATCCCGATGCCAAGGTACTCGCCTTGCCATTGATGAAGGAATTCAAGAAAAAAGGTTATCTGAAATCAGAAGGATAACATTTAAAAAAGGTAAAAAATAGCAGTAGAAATGCAGATTTTCTGTTTTTTATACAAGACGAATGGATATATTTTGTATTTTTGCACTGTGTTTTTCATAGTATTAGATTTAAGGTTATCAAGGTTGGGGCTACGGCGGTAGCCCTTTTTTTATGCCTTTATCCGAGAATTTACAGCTATTTTCAAGCATTCTACTGAGTTTACGCCATGAAAATCATCAAAAATCAACCATTTTCCGAAAAAACTTCCTTAAAAATTTGGTGGAATCAAAAAATAGTTGTACCTTTGCACCCGCTTAAGAAAACCAAGCTATAGTCATCCGACCGAATTTGGAGAGATGGTAGAGTGGTCGATTACAACGGTCTTGAAAACCGTCGTACCGAGAGGTACCGGGGGTTCGAATCCCTCTCTCTCCGCAAGAGCCTTCT
>JAIJUV010000254.1 GCA_022732315.1 Prevotella sp. | reverse complement strand
CCGTGCCTGTCGAATTGCAGGAAACTCTGCGCGTTCTCCGCCTTTGCGGGGGTACGCTTGGGTGAGCCGTCGGCGTTAAGCCCGGCTACCACGCTAATCTCGCCCGTCTTCTCGTCGCGGACTATCAGCACGTCTTTTTCTGTTGTTTTCTTTGCCATTTGAAAAATGTTTTAATGGGTTATTTATTAAAGAAATTATGGATACGCGCCTTGTAGAAGGCTATATCTTCCTTGCGGAAATCCTTTACGTGTTCGGAGAGGAATGTCAGTACGTCCTCCTCGCTGTAATAGGTCTTTTTGCCGAGCGTCTTGTACGGCAATGCACCGATGCTGCGGTAGCGCTGCAGGGTACGCTTGCTTATCTGGAGCAGCATGCAGAGGTCTTGGTTGTCGAACATCCTGATACTTTCCATCGGGTTTGGGGCTTTGCCGGACGGTCGCAGGGAGAGCAGCAGCTCGTCCTGACGGTCGAGCCGTTCCATCAGCTTCTGCATCCAGTCCTCAAAATTGTTTCGTGTAAGCAGTTCCATATCTTATGTCCTCCTTCCTTTGGGTTTGCCGCCGCCCGTGCGCAGCGTGTGGTTGCGTTTCAGTTCCGTCAGTGTCGCTGCATCTTCTGCCACGGTGCAGTCTGCGAGCAGGCGGTCTATTTCCGACCGGCGGTAGCGGCATTTGCCGCGCAGCACGATATAGCCGATGCGCTGTTCGCTGCGCATACGTTGGAGGGTACGGGTACTCACGTTCAGCAGGTGCGCCGCCTCGCGGGTGGTGAGCAGCATGTCGGAAGACTCTCCCTTCCTCTCACCGGAAACGGCACGCACATAGACCGCTATCTCGGCTATCTGTTCCGTCAGGGCGGTGAAGGCGGAACTTTCAATCGTTATCACTTTCATATTTTGTCCTTTCTTTTGTTTCTCTGCGGCAAAATTCGGCAATAAACAAAAGGGGCTTTAACAACTCATTACGTGACTCACGTAAGATTTTCTTTGAAAGTGACTCCGTAACCCGGACAACCGGCGCAACAAGCTGCCGTATAGCGGAAAACGGCACGCATTCAAGGCGGCTGCGTTACCTTTGCGGTAAATCATTAAATGTTTTGGTATATGGAAATCGTATCTATCGAGAAAAAGACCTTCGAGATGATGCTGGCGTCATTCAACGCCCTCTCGGAGAAAGTCGCCGCCCTCAGGCGCAAAAGCGACGGCGGGCGGCTGGAAAGGTGGCTCACGGGCGAGGAGGTCTGCGGGCAGTTGAGAATCAGCCCGCGCACGTTGCAGTCATTGCGTGACAGGCGGCTTATCGGCTACTCGCAGATAAACCGCAGGTTCTATTACAGGCCGGAGGAGGTCAGGCGGCTTATTCCGCTTATCGGCACGATCTATCCCGATGGAAAATGACTCTGTTTTTATTAACCACTTAATCCGATGTTATGATGAACGAGAACAACGAGGTTTTCTCAATGGAGGACGAGCCGGTTGCCACCGCGATACAGAATATGCTCAAAGGCTCCAAATGGCTCTCCGCATTTTTGGAAAGTTACCGTCCGCCACTGGACGGGGAACATTACCTGACGGACAGGGAGGTGGCGGAAATGCTCCGGGTAAGCCGCCGCACCTTGCAGGAGTATCGCAACAACAGGATGCTGCCCTTTATCCTTCTGGCAGGTAAGGTGCTTTATCCCGAATCGGGACTGCGTGAACTGTTGGAGGCGAATTACCTCAAGCCGCTGGAATAAGGCGGTTGCATGAAAAAAAAGGAAACGGACAGCACCCGATGGTGTTGTCCGTTTCCTTTTTCGTTGTCTGTATGCGTGTTCAGCAATATCCGGTTTTCCCGTTCTGTATGAACATCACGTATGCCTGCCTCTTTTCCTTTGAGAGTGCCTTCTCCACCAGCCACATGCGGAACACGTGTGTATAGTAGGTGTTCAGCCGGAAGGCTACTGGAATGATGATTTCAAGCGAGTAAACATCCGCGTACAGGCCGTTTTCAAGCTGTATGTAGCGGCATACCTCGTAGTCGTTCAGCACGTCCGACTTGCGGACGGCTTTGATGGCGGCGTTCACTGCCGGGACGGTGGCATGGAACTCTTCGGCGATTTCCCCGGCGGTCATCCATACCTCGTTACCGGTTATGCTGACCGTCTTGTCCTCTATAATGATTATGTCACGTTTCATGGCGTCTCTGTTTTAGATGGTACATCCTGCAAATTCCTCGATTTGGTTCAATCTTGCGGCAAGGTTCTCCATGTCTTGGTTGAGCTTCTCTTTGGTTATCTTCGCGTATATCTGCGTTGTCTTTATACTCTTGTGTCCCAGCATGGAACTGACTGTTTCGATGGGTACACCGTTGGAGAGGAACACCGTCGTGGCTGCCGTATGGCGGCTCTGATGCCACGTGATATGCTTGGTGATGCCGCAACGCTTGGCGACGGCACGGATCCCGGCGAGGCACGTGTTGTAGTGGGGAACAGGGAAAATCCTGCCGTTTTCGCACAGCCCGCGGTATTTGTCGATGATTTGTTTCGCAATGTCAAGCAGGCGGATGTTAGACACCACGCCCGTCTTCTGGCGGTTGATGTTTATCCACTCGTGTTCATCGAAGTAGGTGCGGATGTTCTCTTCCGTCAAATTGCGCATATCGGCGAATGACAAGCCCGTGAAGGCGCAGAACAGGTAGAGGTCGCGGTATAGTTCCTGTTTGGCGTTCTTCAGTTTACCTTCCATCAGCAGGCGGATTTCGTCTTTGGTCAGGAAACTGCGTGTCGTTTCCTCCTTCTTGATTTCATACTCCCTGAACGGGTCGCGTGTGAGCCATTCGTTGTTGATGGCGATGAACACCATCGTCCGAAGTGGGCATACATACAGCCACACGGTATTGGTGCAGCAGTGTTTGTCCGTGCGCAGAAACATCTCGAAGTCGGAAATGAAAGCGGGGGTAAGCTCTTTCAACGCGATGTCCTTCACGTGGTAACGGATGTTGAGAAACTCTTGCAGGTGCTTGTAAACGGTCTTGTACTTCAAGAGTGTGCCTTTGGCTTTCATGCCTGCTTCCACCTGCTTGGCATAGTCCTCGTTGTGTTGCTGGAACACCTGCATCAGCGTGTGATAGCGGTGTTCCAGTCCGAGAAAGGCGTTCTTCACCTTCTCTGCCGTGACGAAGTTGTCACGCTCCATGATTTCCTGATAGTGCTTGTTGATGCGCACCCGCATCTTGTCAAGCATGCGGTTCGTTTCGAGTGCCGCCGTGCTTCTGCCCGTGACACGTCCCCCTTTGGTGTCCCACAACTTGGGATCGATGGTCAGTTTGCAACTGAATTGCGTCTGGCTGCCGTCCACCGTGATGCGTCCCATGACGGGAACCGTCCCGTCTTTTTTCACTACCTGACGTTTGAGGTAGTAAATAACTGAAAATGTACTCTTCATCGTCCTTAATTTTTTTGTTCAAAATTAGTTGGTGAAGAACCCTCCTCTGATACGCAAATCGCGGAAGAACGGCGCAATCTTTTTTCGTTACCGGATTTTTTGCGTGAGTTGTCAGTAACTCACTAATCCTTAAAGCCTTGTTTCGTTATTCGTGTCCATTTCGTCACCTATTGGGCGTGGTTACGAACAAGTAACGTAGCTCCGTCTTGATTTGGCTTCGGCGTGGATTGTAATGGCTCTCGGAATAATTGGCAGCGTAAATGAAACCCCTGTAAATCAAATCCATTACCATATTCTTCCGCATTTCACTTTTTTGTAGTAACTTT
>JAIJUV010000253.1 GCA_022732315.1 Prevotella sp. | reverse complement strand
CTACTATATATAATAGGTATATATATAAATAGGTATATATAAATTAAGGTATAAAGAAGAAAGAAAAGGAAAAAACATTATGCCAAAGAAAGTTTGTAGCTTCTGTGGAAGAGGTGAAACGGAAGTTAAGTTGTTGATTACAGGTATCAACGGCTACATCTGTGAGGATTGCGCCAAGCAGGCATACGATATTGTGCAGCAGACTGGCGTATTGAACCAACAGAATGGAGCCGAAGGCAAGTTTGTATTGAAGGATGTGCCAAAGCCTGTGGAAATCAAGAAATATCTGGATGAGTATATCATCGGACAGGATCAGGCTAAGCGCCATTTGGCTGTATCGGTGTATAACCACTATAAGCGCCTGCAGCAGCCTGCCGACAAGGATGGCGTGGAGATTGAGAAGAGCAACATCATCATGGTGGGCAGCACGGGTACAGGTAAGACCCTGCTGGCACGCACCATTGCCAAGATGCTCGATGTGCCTTTCACCATCGTGGATGCCACTGTGTTTACAGAGGCAGGTTATGTGGGTGAGGACGTGGAGAGTATCCTTTCCCGTCTGCTCCAGGTGGCCGATTACAATGTGGAGGCTGCCCAGCGCGGTATCGTGTTCATCGACGAGATTGACAAGATTGCCCGCAAGAGTGACAATCCATCCATCACCCGTGACGTGAGCGGTGAGGGTGTGCAGCAGGGACTCTTGAAACTGCTGGAGGGAACCATGGTGAACGTTCCGCCAAAGGGAGGCCGCAAGCATCCAGACCAGGATTACATCCATGTGGATACCAAGAATATCCTCTTTATCTGCGGCGGTGCCTTCGACGGCATCGAGCGCAAGATAGCACAGCGACTCAACACCCATGTGGTGGGCTACAACTCTGTGCAGAATGTAGCCAAGGTAGACAAGAAGGACCTGATGAAGTATATCCTGCCACAGGACTTGAAGTCGTTTGGCTTGATTCCTGAGATCATCGGCCGTCTGCCAGTGCTCACTTATCTCAACCCATTAGATCGTGAAGCCCTGCGCAAGATTCTGGTAGAGCCAAAGAACTCTATCGTGAAGCAGTATATGAAGCTCTTCGAGATGGACGGCATCAAGCTCAGTTTTACCGAGGATTCACTCGACTACATGGTGGATAAGGCTGTGGAGTATAAGTTGGGAGCCCGTGGACTTCGTTCTATCGTGGAGGCTGTGATGACAGACGCCATGTTTGAGGTTCCTTCACAGAAGGTGAAAAAGTTTGAAGTAACATTGGATTACGCCCAGCACCAGCTTGACAAGGCACATCTGGGGCAGTTGGAGACAGCATAAGTGCTGCAAAGGCGCTAATCGTGATTCGATGAAATAAATGAAAATCAGTTGGGCTTCGTCGCCCAATTGATTTCTACATACCATATAAAGACATAAAAAAATAACAAGTTGGATATGACGGAACAGGTAAATCTTACGGAGCAATTGAAACATTATTTCGGTTTCGATTCTTTTAAAGGCGAACAGGAAGCTATTATCAGGAACCTGATGGACGGCAACGATACCTTTGTGCTGATGCCTACAGGTGGTGGTAAGAGCTTGTGCTATCAGTTGCCATCCTTGATTATGGATGGTACAGCCATCGTCATCTCTCCATTGATCGCCTTGATGAAGAACCAGGTGGATGTTATCAATGGACTGAGCGAGGATGATGGTGTGGCTCACTATCTCAATTCATCCCTCAACAAATCGGCCATCGAGAAGGTGAAGGGCGACATCCTGAGTGGTAAGACCAAACTCCTTTATGTGGCACCGGAATCCTTGACCAAGGAGGATAACGTGGAATTTTTGAGAAGCATCAAGATTTCGTTCTATGCTGTCGATGAGGCGCACTGTATCTCTGAGTGGGGACATGACTTCCGCCCAGAGTACCGACGCATACGCCCTATTATCAACGAGATAGGCAAGGCACCGGTGATTGCCCTTACGGCAACGGCTACCGACAAGGTGCGCACAGACATCAAGAAGAATCTGGGCATCGTGGATGCCCGCGAGTTCAAGAGTTCGTTCAACCGTCCAAACCTCTTCTATGAAGTACGTCAGAAGACTAACGACATAGACCGCCAGATTATCATGTTTATCCGTCAGCATCCTGGTAAGAGCGGTATCATCTATTGTCTGTCTAGAAAGAAGGTGGAGGAACTTGCCGAGGTGCTCAAGGCTAACGACATCAAGGCAGCTCCTTATCATGCCGGACTGGATTCTGCCACCCGTTCGCAGACCCAGGACGACTTCCTGATGGAGCGTCTCGACGTGATTGTGGCTACCATCGCCTTCGGTATGGGTATCGACAAGCCGGATGTAAGATTTGTCATTCACTATGATATTCCTAAGAGTCTGGAAGGCTATTATCAGGAGACCGGACGTGCGGGACGCGACGGAGGCGAAGGCATCTGCATTGCTTTCTATGCACGCAAGGACCTGAGAAAGCTGGAAAAATTCATGGAGAACAAGCCTGTGGCAGAACAGGATATCGGCCGACAGCTCTTGCAGGAAACAGCGGCATACGCCGAGTCTTCGGTGTGCCGACGCAAGATGCTGCTGCATTATTTCGGCGAGGAGTATAATGTGGAGAACTGCCACAACTGCGACAACTGTCTGCATCCTACCGAGAAGTTTGAGGCGAAGGATGCCCTGGTGGTTGTATTGCAGGCGGTGGCTGCCGTGAAGGAGAACTTCCGACAGGAGTATATCATCGACTTCGTGAAGGGCCGTGGTACCGACGATATCGTATCTCACAAGCACGACCAGCTGGAGGAATTTGGTGCAGGCGAGGATATGGATGCCAAGGTATGGAACCCTGTGATTCGCCAGGCGCTGATAGCGGGTTATCTGAAGAAAGACGTAGAGAACTACGGCTTGCTGAAGCTCACTGCAGCCGGCAAGCGCTATCTGAAGGCTCCGAAATCGTTCATGATTGTAGCCGACAAGGAATTCAAGGACGACTATGTGGAGCGCAGTCATGAGGGCAGTACCAATGTGGAGGCATTGGACCCGGCACTCTTTGCCATGCTGAAAGACCTGCGCAAGAGTGTGGCCAAGAAGCACAAACTGCCACCATACGTTATCTTCCAGGACATCTCCCTGGAGCAGATGGCCACCATGTATCCGCACGACCTGCAGGAGCTGCAGAACATCCAGGGCGTGGGTGCCGGCAAGGCGAAGCGCTACGGCAAGGAATTCTGCAAGCTGATTCAGGACTACTGTGCGGAGAACGAAATAGAGCGCCCTGAGGAAATCAGAGTGAAGACCGTGGCGAAGAAGTCGCTGCTCAAGGTGAGCATTATCCAGAGCATCGACCGCCAGGTGGACCTGGAAGACCTGGCTAGTGCCAAGGGCCTGGAGTTTGCCGATTTGTTGGATGAAATAGAAGCAATCGTGTATAGCGGCACCAAGTTGAACATCGATTATTTCATAGAAGACAGGATGGATGACGACAAGATAGACGACATCTATGACTACTTCATGGAGAGTGAAACAGACGACTTGGAAGCGGCACTTGATGAGTTGGATGAAGACTACACAGAAGAGGACATTAGACTGATTAGAATCAAGTTTTTGTCCGAACAAGCCAACTAATCAGTTAAATAGCATTAATAAGGTAAGATTTTCGTGAAAATGGAACTCTATCTGAGAAATTATTGCTAAATTTGCACGCAATAAATTTTTAAAGGTTACAATATGTCATCATTTGTTGCAGATAAAATTGTAATGGACGGT
>JAIJUV010000252.1 GCA_022732315.1 Prevotella sp. | reverse complement strand
CGAGTTCACGCTCCGCACCATGGCGATAGTTTCCCTCCTCATCCCGTTCGTCCTCGCCTACATCGTCTTCGCCTGGCGCGCCATCGACCGCAAGCGCATTACGCAGGAAGAAATAGAGCAGGGAGAAGCGTATTAAAAAAGGCAGGGAAAGCCTATTATAAAAGACTGAAAAAGTGAGTCTCTTCAAAAGTCCCACAGATACCACAGATTTACACAGATTCATTCTTGCCATAATCGGGAGGAAAATTCCCCAAATATCCAAACAAAAAAAATCTGCGAAATCCCCGACCGTACAGGTCAAGAATCTGTGTAAATCTGTGGGACAAAGAAAATCCTACAGCTCTATCACCTCCAAATCATCCGGAACGAAGATTCTACCCTTGAAGTTCTTGGCAGCTTCACGGGTGTAATTTTCTTTACGATTAGCGAGCGTTTTCTCCTCCGTATGATACAGGATTAGATTCTTCACGCCCAGTTCCTCCGCCAGTTTTCCGGCATCAAGCGCCGTACTGTGGCATTTCTCATAAGGCTTGAACGTATCGCGGTCGGCATAGAGACAGAACGCCTCGCACATCATCCAGTCAGCCCCCACTATGTAGCGTCGGTTCTGCTCGTTATAAGGTTCATCGCCCAGGCACGCCAAGACCAAAGGCTTATCCGATTCATCAGAAGAAGGCAACTCAGCTCGGAATCCGAACTGTTTTTCCTTAGCAGACTGAATATCAAAGCATTCCAGCTTCATATCCCCCACTTCGAAACGATCGCCATCTTCCAACTGATGGAACACCACCCTTTCAGCCACCTTAGCCAGTTGCTTCTTGGCAAGAATCATGTCGATGATGGTCTTGATCACCTTCATCACCTTATCGTTTCCATACACATGCAGCAATCCCTCATATCCCTTACATTGTGCCACCATTCGGATTACCCAGATTACCCCCAGCACGTGGTCGGTATGCGCATGGGTAACGAAGAGGTGATGAATATCAGAAATCTGAACATTCACCATCTTCAGCTGCGCTAGTATTCCGTTTCCTCCGCCCGCATCCACCAGCATCAGGGTGCTGAGAGTTTGGAGCACAAAACAGGTATTATAAATCTGGGAAACCGTAGCATTTCCCGTTCCGAGCATCGTAATTTGAGTCGTTGTCTTATCCATTGTCTTATACATTATCTATTTGATTCACGCCCGCAAAACTACTCATTTTCTGATAAACTACCAAGAAAAAGCCCCGAAAACTTTGCGTATTCCAAATAATAATCTTAACTTTGCGGCATAAAAGTATAAAGTATCAGCGATTATGGCAGAAATGAACAATAGAATATTACCAGTAGGCATCCAGTCATTTGAAGAAATCAGAGAGAAAGGATACCTTTATGTTGACAAGACAGATACTATCTGGCAACTTGCCAACAGGGGAAAAAAGTATAATTACCTGAGCCGCCCACGTCGCTTTGGCAAATCCGTTCTCGTAGATACACTCCAGGCATATTTCGAGGGAAGAAAAGAACTCTTCGAGGGATTAAAAATCATGGATTTGGAGACGAGATGGCTCCAGCATCCCGTCATCCGACTCGACATGAGCCGTGCAGGATCCACAGCCTACGAGCTCAATGCCTACCTTAACCAAGCCTTCAAAGAATATGAACAGAAGTATGGTATAGAAGCCACACCATCCGACTCATTATCCAATCGTTTTGACGCCATTATCCAGTCAGCCTTCAAGCAGACCGGACAGCAGGTGGCCATCCTTGTGGATGAATACGATTCGCCCCTGCAGCATTCCTGGAAAACGCCTCATCACGAAGAATGCACCACAATCTACCGGAACGTCTTCGCCATCTTGAAGGCAGATGACAAATATGAGCAGTTTGTGTTCATCACGGGCATTACCAAGTTTACCCAGATATCCCTCTTCTCCGTGCTCAACAACCTGAGCAACATCAGTTTTGAGCCAGAGTACGCAGCCATTTGCGGCATTACGAAAGAAGAGCTTCAGAACAACTTCAAACCCGAAATAGAAAAGCTGGCGGATTACGAAGATTGGACTTTTGAAGAAGCAGTAGCCCAACTCCAGGCCTATTATGACGGTTATCATTTCAGCCGGAAGAACATGGTGGATGTATTCAATCCGTTCAGTCTCATCAACGCCCTGTCAGATTCCGATTTGAAGAACTATTGGGCATCATCAGGCGCCACCTCCCTGCTGCCAAAATTTGTGAACGACATGGAAATCAAGCTGGGCGATTTTAACCCATGCACCATGCTTAGACAGACAATAGAAACCTCGGATGTTACGGGTGGAGGTGCCGAGCTGTTCCTCTATCAGTCGGGCTATCTTACCATCAAGGACTACCAGATGGGCATTTACATTCTCGGATTCCCGAATTATGAGGTACAGCAGGCGTTATACGAGATGGTATTACCAGCCCTCACATTAAGGAAAAACGGAGACATTCAATCTACCCAATCCAGCCTGATGTTAGCTTTGCAATTAGGAAATCTTTCTGATGCCAGAAAATATCTGAAGGCGCTGATTGCCGATGTGCCTTACAGCAACAAGAAGTTAGCCTCGATGGATATGGAGGAGCGTTACCGCCTGATTCTGAGCACGATTTTCAACGCCATCGGTTGCCGCGTGGAAGTAGAAAAGATGATTTCTACGGGCAGAATCGACATGGTGGTAGAGGTAACCCGCTACATCTATGTTATGGAGTTAAAACTTTCCAACAACGGCGGCATTTCAGCAGCCGAAGCTCAGATTAAGGCGAAGCAATACGCCGAACCATTCCAAGCCGACAAGCGCAAAGTGGTAGCCCTAGCCGTGGAACTGGACGAACAGGGCAAAGGACTGATAGATTGGAAGGAAGTGGAATAAAAATCACTCCCCTATCAGATAAAAGACTTTTTGCCAACTAAGATACTTAAAATGCTTTTAACTCCGCAAGGCATAGGTTACTTGAAAACTCCAGAAGAGGAATGTTGATACTACTATACTACTATTAAGAGATGACAGAGAACCACAAACAATTTTTTGATGATTGCGAGGGTGAAAAGAGATAAAACGGAGTGAGGCTTTCTAGAGGAAATGGGGACTTCGGGGCCCGGTAACAGGATTATCCCTACCCACATTTCCTCTTCAAAACAGTCTCAAATCTCAGTCTCAGTTAGGAAAAATGTCACATTCCAACTTCAAACCCGCTTCTTAAGCCTTTATAACTTATTGATTATTAATTAGTTATATATAATATATATAGGAAGCGAGACCATAAA
Source organism: Prevotella sp. (assembly GCA_022732315.1). The sequence goes on along the minus strand of JAIJUV010000252.1, from coordinate 508 downwards.
AAAACAACTGAGACTCTGAGACTGAGACTGCAAGCAAGAAAAAATGAACATGAAATTTGATTTAACTCTCTAAAAAGCAATGGATTATAATATTTTTAGCAACATCGCTCCGGCGATGCCAAAACTCAGCACGGGTATTGAATTTGTAAAATTTGCCATCTCTCAGGTATCAAAAGACATGCATGAACCCTTATTTCCGATGCTCTTCCCGATACTCGAAGTGGAGATAAATGGGGCTATTTTTCAGCATTCCGACCTCAATTAGGAGAAATCATGCCGTATGAAGACCTATCTTGTTGCCAATTCGGGCTATCATAAGTAACAACTGTCCAACATCGCTGAAACTATCTGTCCCAACTTCCGTGAACACGAAGAAAAGAGATTGGAGAAAAATGTTCCGATATCGCACGGCATCGCACGCTATCGCACAACCGACAAATCGGGATTCCGTATCTTTGCATCGTGATTCACGAAAGCGCGCAAAATTACTTGCCCAGTTGGAGAAAAA
>JAIJUV010000029.1 GCA_022732315.1 Prevotella sp. | reverse complement strand
AAATATTTCATATATACAAATATATAATGTTAATATTCAATAAGTTATAACAGTATAACACAGATGTTAACGAATAAAATATTTAATGCGTCTGCCCTGGGTAATGCCTTCCTCGCATCGGTTGACTCGGGTCATCCATATAGCTGACCCGAGTCATCTATATGGATGACGTGAGTGGTCTATATGAATGACCCGAGTCAACCGATGCGAAAAAGATGTTTCTTCGCCTTCAGATGTAGGCTATTACTCCCTCAAGTAACCCCTCTTTGTCCCCCCTGGATTTATTGCAACATTTATCGATGTAAGTGTTGCAAATGATGAATTATTGTTGTATTTTTGCAGCGTTATAAAACATTAAGTATAAACCAAATAGAATTCAATACATGAATATCAGAAAAACACTGAAGAGACTGATTAACGATACACAGTATGTCGCAGCGCTCGAAAAACAGAATGATCTGCTGAAAGAAAAACTCCAGCAGGAAAAAGACAACCTTCAGAAGCAGAAGGAAGTCTTCAGAAAGGAGAAGGAACAGGAAAATGCCGACGAAGAGGCTCAGTACAAGAAACGCAGCCGCAACTACCTACGCCCTATCACGGATATGCAGAAATGGTTGCTGGAGAACTATGAGTTCCGATATAATGTCATCACCGATGTTTTCGAATATCGAAAGAAGAATGATGAAGAAAAAGGAATGGTGAAGACCGAAGAATATGATTCAGAAGGCAAAATCAAGCATGATTTCGAAATCATCGACAAGTATGCCATCAACACCATTGCCATCGAGGTGCAGGAGGCAGGCATCTTCGTGCGTGACCACTTCGTAGAACGACTCATCAAGTCGAAGTACGCCCAACCCTATCATCCCATCCGCAGCTATATCAACAAGGTGAGAGGAACCTGGGACGGAAAGGACAGAATCTGCGACTTCCTTCGCCGCATCAACCCGTCTGACTATTGCCTGAAGATGGGAAGAATCTGGCTACGTGCCATGGTGGCGCAGATGGCTGGATACGACGAGAAACATGCCAACAGCGTGATGCTTACCCTGGTTTCAACGACACAGGGACTGCATAAGAGTACTTTTCTCAGAAGTTTATTGTCCAACGAGCTAAGAGATTACTACACAGATGATTTCTCGCTCAACCAAAAGGGAAATGCTCAGAGAAAGATAGTAGAATTTGCCATCATCAATGACGACGAGCTTGACAAGGAGAATCCGAAGAAGATGCCGTTGATGAAAACCATGATGCAAACCATGAAGCCAAGCTTCATCGGTGCTTACAAGAAGAACTTCAACCGTCTGCCCCGTTCAGCGTCGTTCACCGGCACCAGCAACCAGCGTGAACTCCTCACCGACCGCTCGGGGTCACGAAGATTCCTGATTCTGGAACCCGACGGGATGATCAACGTGGAAGGTATCGAGCACGACGCTATCTACGCCCAACTTCTATACGAGTTGGAACATGGCGAACCTTACTTCTTCTCCAAGGATGATGAAAAGGAGATGCAGGAACACAACCAGCCTTACTATATCAAGACAGATTTGGAAAAAAACATCACTTCATACTTCAGAATTCCCGACAACGATGAAAAGGGAGAGAAACTGACAGCCGACATCATCTTGAAAAAATTGAGAACAAAGCACGCTAAGGGAGTTCAGAACATCGCCATGAATCCATTCAGCAAGACCCTGACCCGCCTTTTTGGCAAACCGGAACATGCCAGATACGGCAACCTGTATCTTGTAGAAGAAATCCGATAGATAGAAGGAACTTCAAAAACAAAGAATACAAACACAAAAGAATACAAGAACGCAAAGAAAAAGTCCTTTCACACTCAATGCGCTGTTTATCAACGGAAAAAGCAGATTTGTGAAAGGATTTTTTCTGCGTTATTTTTTTAAACTCCTATTCTGCGATAGATATACACCTTGCCTTCGCGCTCACGGGTCATCTTCGGAAACTCACCCTCACACAAGTCGGACAATACCTTCTGGGCATGATACTTGGTAACACCATGAAGACGCATGAAATCACGAACCGTGATATAGCCATGCTCACGGCAGAAGTTGGTAATATCCAGCAATTCCTGAGCAGTCTCCTTAGGAGGCGCACTTACCTTCCAGGTGTCACGACTGCAGTTGCATCTATAATTGATGAAAAACTCCTTATCAAACTCATGGGTGGTTCTCACCTCGAAGCCCTCAATTTCTACCTCACTTGCCGGAATCAGCTCGCCCTCATGGTACACCTTATGATATACGTTTCCATCGACATCCTTATGGTCTTTTAATTTCAATTTAGGCTTGATGATGAACATATCCCCCACCTTCACCTCCTTGCCCTGGGAAAGAGCCATCATCGTCTCATCCTTGATAGACTGGATGGCAGCCAGAAACTGAGGAGTAGCCATCTGGTAATGCTGGCGCATACCATCACGCATATCCTTGAAATCATACACATCCTTATATACAAACTGAGGATGAATCAAATACTTGCCAGTCTCGTCTTTCTTCGGAGATCGGTGCTCTATGTAACCTATCGGTCCTGTTGCTCTTGGCATAATCGTTATAATAAATGTTGCATGAAGAAATCTCCCTTGTGGAGTTCCTTACACCCTGCAAAGATACTAAAAAATCTCATAACACCAACAAAAAGATAGAGAAAAACGCTTTTCTCTTACTATTTATTTCCTTCAACTCTTGCTTTGCAGACAGTTTTTACCCATTTTTCCTATATATAATAATGTGTACGCATACAATTACACTACATTAACTATTAGAAAAAGTTAAAAGATTATCTATTTTCTACTTTTTCTTCATTTTTTCTTTCTTTTTGTTGGTTATTTCAACAAAAATCTATACCTTTGCAAACAGAAAATAGAAAACAATAATTTAAACACAATAAAAGATTAAAGATTATGAAAGCATCTGAAGTAATCGCGAATCTCCAAAGAAGATTCCCAAACGAGCCTGAGTACATCCAGGCAGTTAGTCAGGTTCTCGGTACTATCGAGGAAGAGTACAACAAGCACCCTGAGTTTGAGAAGGCAAACCTCATCGAGCGTCTCTGCATCCCAGACCGCATCATCCAGTTCCGTGTATCTTGGGTTGATGATAAGGGTAACGTACAGACTAACATGGGTTACCGCGTTCAGCACAACAATGCGATTGGCCCTTACAAGGGAGGTCTTCGCTATCACAAGTCTGTGAACTTGGGTATTTTGAAGTTCTTGGCTTTCGAGCAGACATTCAAGAACTCTCTTACAACTCTGCCAATGGGTGGTGCTAAGGGTGGTTCCGACTTCTCTCCACGTGGCAAGAGCAACAACGAGGTAATGCGTTTCTGCCAGGCTTTCATGACAGAGCTTTATCGTCACATGGGTCCAGACGAGGATGTTCCAGCTGGTGACATCGGTGTAGGTGGCCGTGAGGTAGGTTACCTCTTCGGAATGTACAAGAAGTTGACACACCAGTTCCAGGGCGTCTTGACCGGTAAGGGTCAGGAGTTCGGCGGTTCATTGATCCGTCCTGAGGCTACAGGTTACGGTAACGTATACTTCCTCTGCAACATGCTCGCTACCAAGGGTATTGACATCAAGGGCAAGACTGTTTTGGTTTCAGGTTCAGGTAATGTAGCGCAGTACACTATGGAGAAGTTGCTCCAGTTGGGTGCTAAGCCAGTTACATGTTCAGATTCAGACGGTTACATCTACGACCCAGACGGAATCGACCGCGAGAAGCTCGATTACATTATGGAGCTCAAGAACGTAGAGCGTGGCCGTATCAAGGAGTATGCAGAGAAGTATGGTGTAAAATATGTTGCGGGTGCTAAGCCTTGGTTTGAGAAGGCAGACATCGCTCTCCCATCAGCTACTCAGAACGAAATCAACGAGGAGGCAGCCAAGGCTCTCATCGCCAACGGCGTTATCGCAGTGAGCGAGGGTGCCAACATGCCATCTACTCCAGAGGCTATCAAGGTATTCCAGGATGCTAAGATTCTCTACTCTCCAGGTAAGGCAGCCAACGCAGGTGGTGTTGCAGTATCAGGTCTTGAGATGAGCCAGAACTCAGAGCGTCTGAAGTGGTCTCGTGAGGAGGTTGATGCTAAGCTTCACGACATCATGAACGATATTCACGCTAACTGTGTGAAGTATGGTACAGAGCCAGACGGTTACGTAAATTACGTAAAGGGTGCAAACGTAGCCGGCTTCCTGAAGGTAGCTAAGGCTATGATGGCTCAGGGCATCGTTTAATCCAAGAAGACTACCAACTTGGTTATGATATAGAAAGAGGGCAATCCGGAATATCGGATTGCCCTCTTTTGCTATGATAAACATCGATTTTGGGATGATGAAAATCGGCAGAAAACGAAAGGATTCCTGCCGATATTTCTCTTCTGTTATTTATACCGGTGTATCTTCCGGTTTCTCCTTGAAGAGGTCGTCTGCCTCCTTAGGCAGCTCATCCTCATCAAACCATTGCGAAAGCTTGCTGTAGGCTTTCTGCTTGGCATCTTCTGAAACATCGCCCCAAACCTTCTTGAGCACGAAGAGCAGCACGGCAAGGTCGTCGCCCAAGCCGGCAATAGGAATGGCATCAGGGATGACATCCAGCGGACTGATGAGGTAGCCCAAGGCTCCTATAATCATCGCCTTGTCTCTCAGCGCCACCTTGTCGCTCTCTAATGTATAATAGAGAATGAGGGCTGCATAAACCATCTTGGCACCTGCACGCTTAGCCACGTGCGAAATCTTCTCGACAAATGCACTCTGAGTGAACTTGTCCTTATAAGCCATAAAGTCTGGTAAAGTCATGTTAATTTATAATTAATAATTAATAATTTATAGTTTATAGTTTCGGGAAGGCTTTTGGAATACTTCCAAGAGGCTTCCGAAAGACTTCCTATGGGCTATGCCTTCGGCTCATAGAAGAGCACAGCCTTGATGAAGGTCTCCATCTGGGTTTCCTTGTGCTTGTTCACGCGATAGGCGATGACCATCTGAAGCAAAGCCTTGAAGAAGCAGGCAAGCAGCAGACCGATGATAAGGGCTATGACGGTGGTGAGGGCCTTGCCATTCTCATAGATAGGCGACTTGTCGGGGAAACAAGACAAGATTAAAACTGGGATAACGGTAATGAAACCGCCCACCGTGAGCTGGGTACGCTTGGAGCCGCCCATATCGAGGATGGCCTGCTTATCGAAGAGATAGTCGTCCAAATCCATGCGGGTAATACCATAGTTCTCGAACTTAGGAAAGTCGGCATTCGCACCATACTTCTCTATCTTAATGGTCACCTTGTGCTCAAAATCATCTAATATCTGCTTTTCCGGTTCTCTGAGATTCATAATCCTGTTAGTTATATTAAAAACGTTTGAAATATCGCACCCTACATTATTATATATATAGCGATGCGGAAAGAACTAAAAAGAAAGAAAGCAGTGCCCCTATAAGCCGAGTTCTGTTCCTGCCCCAAGAAAGGAAACAGGCGCCTGTCATTTATCTAGTCCCAGAGTCACCCCTGGGCTCAAGCACTCTACCCTCCACAGTAGCCCGAAGGCAATCGGACGAGCCGCCCTCAATCTGCGGTTTACATGAGCTTACAGCTCCCAGATGGCACAGCCTGACGATTACCCGCCAGCTGGTGGTCTCTTACACCACCTTCTCACCCTTACCCGACACTAAACCACGACGTATGCTGAAAGCCCCATCGCTACGGAATAAGTTTCGGGCGGTTGTTTTCTTCTACCGACACCTACTGTCACCAATAGCTTCTATTTTCGGAAGTGGGATGCCCTTTGCTGCCCGGACTTTCCTCTTTCATCCCCATCAGGGAATGCCAGCGACAAGCCGGAGCACTGCTTTCGAACTGCAAAGGTAACAAAAAAGTTCGACTTAACCGCTAATTTTGCTAAGTTTTTAAACTCTTTTCGCTTTTCTTTGCCATCTCAATGCCGCTTTCAGGATATTCGAGAAGGTTTTCTGACTACTTTTCTACTAACCTTCTTTATATTCGTTTACAATTTGCAGACATTTAGTTTTATATACAGAAGTAGAAAATTTCAGAAAAGTAGCAAACAATTGTAAAAATGGGACTATTCTTGTTTAAGAGCCGTTAAAGTGTTAATTTCAAATGTTAAAACGGGATAAAAATTAGCACAAAGTTATCCGTATATCAAAAAATGATTCTATATTTGCATCCGAAAAGCTGAGGCTAGGGCTGACAGAAGTGACAGACTCAGGAAGTTTGGCACAGTATTGGCAAGGCTGAAAGCTATAACATAATAAAGATGAAAGTAACAATCAAACGAAAGTAATAATAAAAAAGATATTGAAACATGAAAAAGGTAACTAATTATGTAATGGCAGTGCTATGCGTAGGATCGCTGGCATTCTCAACAGGTGCATTTATGAAGGTGAACGCTTCTCCAGCAGTAACAGCTGAGGCATCAGGTCAACCGGTAGATTTGACTTACGCAGCAGAGAAGGCTCTGCCAGCCGTGGTACATATCAAATACGTTCAGAACTCAAAGGTGAAGACTGTGGATGTGCAGAGCGACCCGTTCGGAGGTTTCTTCGACCCATTCGGATTCTTCGGAAACCCAGGACAGGGAAATGGCGGAACACGCAAGCAGCAGGTACAGACTCCTAAGAGAGAGGCCACTGGTTCGGGCGTCATCATCAGCGCAGACGGCTACATCGTAACCAACAACCACGTGGTGGAAGGTGCCGACGAGCTGACCGTTACCCTGAACGACAACCGCGAATATTCAGCACGCATCATCGGTACCGACAAGACCACCGACCTTGCCCTGATCAAGATTGACGGCAAGAACCTGCCTACCCTTCCTATCGCCAACAGCGACAACGTGAAGGTGGGTGAATGGGTCATCGCAGTGGGCAACCCATTCGGACTGAACAACACCGTTACCGCAGGTATCATCTCCGCCAAGGCACGTTCGCTGGGCGCCAACGGCGTAGAGAGCTTCATCCAAACCGATGCAGCCATCAACGCAGGTAACTCGGGCGGTGCACTGGTCAACACCCAGGGTGAACTGGTAGGTATCAACGCCATGCTCTATTCCCAGACCGGTTCTTATGCAGGTTACGGTTTTGCCATCCCTACTTCTATCATGAACAAGGTAGTAGACGACTTGAAGAAATACGGCAGCGTACAGCGCGTGATGCTTAGCATCCAGGGTAGCGACGTTCTCAACTACATCAACGCCCAGAAGGAGAACGGAAAGGAAGTTGACTTAGGTACCAACGAGGGTGTTTATATTGCCAAGGTAGATGAGGACGGCAACGGTGCAGCAGCCGGACTGAAGGAAGGTGACGTCATCACCAAGGTAGACGGCAAGAAGGTGACCAAGATGGCAGAGTTGCAGGAGTCACTGAACGGCAAGCGCCCTGGCGACAAGATGAGCATCACCTACTTGCGCAACAAGAAGACCAACACGAAGACCATCACCCTGAAGAATGCCCAGGGCAACACTTCCGTAATTAAGAGCGCTGACCTCGACGTGCTCGGCGGCACCTTCCGCCCTATCAGCGAGAGCCAGAAGAACCAGCTCAGCATCAAGTATGGTGTAGAAGTGATGAAGGTTAACAGCGGTGCACTGAAGGATGCAGGTGTATCACGCGGATTCATTATCCAGCGCATCAACGACAACAACATTACATCGCTCGACGACCTGCAGAAAGCCGTGAAGAGTGCTTCTACCAGCAAGGATCCTGTGCTCTACATCCAGGGCGTATGGCCTACCGGCAAGAAGGCTTACTTCGCAGTTCCTCTGCAGAAGGACTAACCGTTGCTGATAAAGAGAGCATTGGAGTTGATGAAAAAAGCATAAAAAAGTGGGGCTTTCAACTCTCCTAAAGAGGATTGAATCGTCTCAGAAATGATAAAAAATAACAAAATAGCAGGTATTTTCAAAAATATCTGCTATTTTTTTTGTCGTTTCAAACAAAAAGTGTAATTTTGCATCAACATAAAATGAAATGTTACCATGAGACAACTAAAAATTTCAAAATCGATAACGAATCGCGAAAGCGCATCGTTAGAAAAGTATCTCCAAGAAATTGGACACGAGGACCTTCTCACCACAGAGGAAGAGGTGGAACTCGCGCAGAAAATAAGGGAAGGTGATAAGAGAGCTCTAGAGAGATTAACCAAGGCAAACTTGCGTTTCGTGGTATCTGTGGCTAAGCAGTATCAAAATCAGGGACTCAGCTTACCCGACCTTATCAATGAGGGCAACGTAGGTCTTATCAAAGCTGCCCAGAAATTCGATGAAACCCGCGGCTTCAAGTTCATCTCCTACGCCGTATGGTGGATTCGCCAGAGCATTCTGCAGGCAATAGCCGAGCAGAGCAGAATAGTGCGCCTTCCACTCAACCAGGTGGGAAGCGTAAACAAGATAGCGAAGGAACTCAACAAGTTTGAGCAGGAACACGAACGCAAACCCAGCGTTGACGAGATAGCCGAACGTGTAGACCTGCCGGAAGACAAGATCAGTGACGCCCTGAAGGCAAACTCACGCCATGTAAGCATGGATGCTCCCATTGCCGACGGCGAGGACAGCAGCATGATGGACTACTATACTTCGGGTGATGCCCCAAGTACAGACTACCAGCTGGACAGAGAATCCCTGCACAAGGAAATTGAAAGAGTAATCCTGACCCTCACCGAACGTGAGCAGAAGGTGATGAGAGCCTTTTACGGCATCGGAGAACCGGAGCTGACGCTTGATGAGATAGGAACAAAATATAATCTGACCCGGGAACGAGTGCGCCAAATTAAGGAAAAAGCCATTCGCCGAATCAGACACAACACGAATAACCAACTGCTGAAATCCTACTTGGGAAGATAGGACAACCTGTTTTTCAGAAATAGGGCAACCTGTTTAGATTTAGGTGGGACGACGGCTTTAAAAATATCAGTAGAAGAAAAATAAGAAATGAAAGTATTAAGAATTGCATTAGCACTGGCCATCGTAGCCATCTCTTCGCTTGCAGCACAGGCAAAGGTTGAACCAACGACTGCATATATGTTTGGTTTTGCATCGTCGTTCAACGACTCTACCGTGTACATCACCAGCGTTCAGAAAGTAGATTCCGTATATCTCAGCCATAAGAACCTGTTTCTGGAAGGCAGAGACAACTACTCTTTCCAGCTTCGTGATTACCTGGAGTCAATCGGCGAGCCTAAGAGAACCTGCATCGTGATGTTCGACCGCAACTTCAAGAAGGCAGAGAAAAAGTGGACCAAGCTCTACGAGCGCTACACCAAGAAAACAAAGGCCAAGCGCCTGAAGAGCGGAGAAAAGCCAAAGGAACTTCCTTCACCATGGCAGGTGAAGAGCGTGGACGAGAACAAGTTCACCTTCAAGCCTATCACTCCTGACAATATGGAGGAACCAATGACCAAGCAGGAGCGTAAGGAAGCAAAGATGAAGGCTAAGGAAGAGGTGAAGAAGCAAAAGGCGGAAGCAAAAAAGCTGAAGGCAGATGCAAAAAAGCAGAAAGCGGAAGCTAAGGCGGAAGCCAAGAATGCCAAATCCAAGTAAAAAAGCAGCTACCCTATAGCAAACCGAAAAAATGAAAGACAATTTTTACCGCGTCGCCGAGTTGGACATGCTGATACAGTTTGCAGAATCTGCCACCAACGACGAGCGACTCATAGAATCATTCGAACCCTTCAGAGTTTCTGCTCCGAAGGGCTCGATTTTATTCCACCTTACCGTAGATGACAGTACCCGACCTTATCCCAAGGAAAAACGCGAACGAATCAGAAACTTTGATACTGGCAGCGGACATACCTTGGTTGACAAGCTCGACAATGGCGGATACCAGTTTATCATCCGCGACATCTATGATGCCGACTGTGCACTGGTCATTACCAACGCCGACTTCAGCGAATGCCACTGTGCGCTTAACGGCAGCATGAACATGCGCCGATTCGGTCTTAACAACACGCTGATGCTCATCTACGCCTTTTCATCCTGCCCATACGACACGCTGATGCTTCATGCTTCCCTGGTTCGCCAGAATGGCTACGGCTATGCGTTCATCGCCAAGAGTGGAACTGGAAAGAGCACGCACGTGAGTCTCTGGCTGAGACATCTGAAGGGCTGCGACCTGATGAACGATGACAATCCAATCCTGCGAATCATCGGGGGCAAGGTTTACATCTTCGGAAGTCCATGGAGCGGCAAGACGCCTTGCTATCGCAACGTGAAGGCTCCGCTGGGTGCCATCACCCGCATCGACAGGGCTGAAGAAAACTCAGTGGATAAGCTCTCGCCCGTGGCAGCCTTCGCATCGCTCTTGCCTGCCTGCTCTAGCATGAAATGGGACAAGGACATCTATGACCGCATCTGTGCCACCATCACCAAGGTGATAGAATCCATAGGAATCTACACCCTCCACTGCCTGCCCGACAAAGAGGCAGCACTGGTTTGCAACAGAGCTATCAGCGTGAAGGAAAGTCTGGTTGAGGCTACAGCCCGACTTCTGGAAGAAGGTCATACGGTGACACTTCCACTTCGCGGCTATTCGATGCGTCCCTTCCTAGAAGACAACCGCGACAAGGCGCTGCTCCGCAAAGCCACGCTGGAAGACGTGGTAGAAGGAAATGCCGTACTTGCAGAAGTAAAACCCCATCATTACGTGCTCCATCGCATCGTGAAGGTAGAGGGAGAAAAGGTGACGCTGAGAGGCGACGGCAACTTCGGTGTGGAAGTCTGCCAAAGAAAAGATGTAAGGGGTGCCGTGATAGGCTTCTACAGAAAAGGAAGGAAATCCATCGACAGGACAGACGCCCTGAAATGGCGCATCTACTCCAGAATGTGGACCCGCCTCTTCCCTATCCGCCGCTATCTGCTGGCAGCATGGAAGATATGGAATGGAAAATATAAGAAATAAAAAATGGGCAATCCTACAAGACGAGGATTGCCCATTTTTTATAAACATCTATTTTACTCGATAATGCCAGCCTTCATCCACTGCGCCACGAGTGCTTCTACATCCTTGGCTGCCATATCAGCATCAACCTCATATTCCTGGGTAAGCAACTCTACCAGATTGTTCTTGTCGAACTCCTTGCCCTGGATGCTGTTCCAGAGATAAGCAGAACTCTCGTTCATGCTGATGATGCTGCTGAAGTCGATGTTCTCAGCACCTTCTGCCACTATCACGTTTTCTCCGCACACCTGGCGAAGATTAAAACCTTTCTTTGTTTTCATGCTATAGTTTTTTATCGTTTATATTCATTGCCTATGGCACAAGCTCACCCTTATTTATTCAGGTGAGTCTTGAACCAGTCTGTAATCTGGCGAAGCAGATGATTACGGGTGTTGCCGCCAAAGATGCCATGGTTACGATTGGTGTACCAAATCTCCTTGAAATCCTTGTCTGCCTGCACCAAGGCCTCAGCATACTCAAAGGAGTTCTGCGGATGCACATTGTCATCTGCCACACCATGACAGAGGAGCAGGGCACCATGCTGATTGCCGGCACGCTCGATAGGATTGTCGTTATAACCCTTCTCGTTCTCCTTCGGAGTACGCATATAGCGCTCGGTATAAACAGAATCGTAGTAACGGTAGCAGGTAGGAGGCGCTACGGCTACACCTGCATAGAACACAGGGCGACCCTCACTCATACTCATCAGGGTGTTGAAACCACCATAGCTCCATCCCCAGATTCCGATGTTGTTCTTATCCACGTATGGAAGGCTACCCATGTAGAGAGCAGTCTCCACCTGATCCTTAGACTCCAGATCGCCAAGGGTAAGATAGGTACACTTCTCAAACTCCGCGCCACGTCCGCCTGTACCACGTCCATCCACGCAAGCCACGATGAATCCCTCCTGTGCCAAATAGTAATCGAAGGCTCCGCCGGAGCCCATGCCACCTGTGCTCCAGGCATTGAGCACCTGCTGACTGCCAGGACCCGAATACTGGAAGAGGATGACTGGATATTTCTTGCTGGCGTCGAAATCTACAGGCTTCACCATCCAACCATCGAGCTTCACGCCCTCGGAAGTGGTGAAGGAGAAAGTCTCACGCTTGCCCCAGTTGTACTTCTGTGTCTTCTCAATCAACTCCTTATTGTCTTCCAAGGTCTTAATCACCTTTCCCTTATTGTTGCGGACGGTGTAGACGTATGGATGACTGTAGCTGCTCCAGTTGTTCACGAAATAGCGGTAATCGCCCGAGAAATAAGCCGAGTTGGAACCCTCCTGAGAAGTGAGTCGTTCCACCTTTCCGTTCTTGTGAGCCACATACACCTGGCGGTCGTGCGCATTGAGCATGGCTGCCTGGAAATAAACGTCGCCCGTCTTCTCGTCCATACCGTAGATGGCAGTCACATCATAGTTACCCTTCTCCACCTGACGGATCAGTTTGCCGTTCATATCGTAGAGATAGAGGTGCATATAGCCGTCGCGGTCGCTAGGAAGCAGGATGTTCTTCTTGCCCACGATGCTGTTCTCTACCACTTCTTCCTTCACAAACTTAGGAACGATTTCCTGGATGAGCTGCTTGCTCTTACCGGTGAAAGGATTTACGGAATAGAGGCGCATATCGTCCTGATGGCGATTCATCGTATAGACGATGAGGCTGTTGGCATCAGGAGAAGTCTTGATGCGAGGATAATAGCCGTCAGCATCTACAGGCACATCCAGAGCGATGGTCTTGCCCGACTTCATATCGTAGCTCCAGAGGCTCACCTTGGAATTATCCTGTCCTGCCTTAGGATATTTATAGGAATACTCGCCCGGATAGTCGTGAAACTCCTTTCTGGTAGGATTTGAACCCTCGAAGAGCTGGAGCGAATAGGTCTTCACATGGCTCTCGTCGAAACGGATCCATCCGATGGCTGTTCCATCCGCATTCCATGCAAAGGCACGGTTGAAGGCAAACTCCTCCTCGTAAACCCAATCAGGAATACCATTGATAATTTCATTGAACTTACCATCCTTGGTTACTTGTACTTCCTTCTCGCCATCGGTAACGAAGATGTTATTGTCCTTGACGAAAGCCACGTGGCGGGAGTCTGGCGACCAGGTAGCCACCTGCTGGTTCTCACCCTCAGAGAGCTTCTTGATGGTCTTCGAAGCAATGTTGTAGATGAAATACTCAGCCTTGAACGAACGGCGATACACCGCCTTGCGCTTGGTGAAGATAAGCATCTTCTTGCCATCAGGACTGATGACATAGCCCTCAACACTCTGCATAGGCGCTTTGGCAGCATCTACGTCGAAGAGCACAGCCACCTGCTTACCCGTCTTGAACGAATAACTAACAATCTGCTTTCCGTCATTGCTGATAGAAGCATAGAGATCGGTTCCCTCGATAGGGTTGATACCGGTAACGTATGAGGCAGAGAATTCGCCGGAAGTGATAGCCTTCAGGTCGAGTTTCTCTGCCGCTTGCATTGCTGATACCATCATGATACTTGCAATTAAAACTGAAAATCTTTTCATGTATTATATGAATACTTTATGTTGTTTACTCTATCATTTAATCCCTGATGGAATGCGTTGAAGCCCTTGCGCTTTCCTAAACTACGTGAAACGGACTAATCCTTGTGCAACGCCTCAATAGGCGAATAGTCTTCATCCTGAAGCAACTCCTTCACGGTAATCTTCGGATTACGCTTCACAAAAGCCTGGATAGTCTTCACATACTTTGTTTCGAACACATCCTTGCCCATCGCCTTGTTCACAGCCCACATAATCTTGCCCATGTGAAGGTCACGGTCCAACTGCGCACGGGTATCAAAGTTCTTCATCTGATAGTTGCTGAGCAGATAAAAGGTAAGACAATCGGGCACGATATACTGGCGCTGCATGGTGCTGCGCTGCTGGGTTGTATAGAACTTCTTGTAGAGCGGATAATCCGGGCCCATATACTTATCGAGCGAGATGCCCACGGAATGCTCACCCACCACAATGCTCTGGTCTAAGGCACCTATCTGGGCATAGAAATAAGGCTGAGGAAGTTCTGGAATCCAATCGTGCAAACGGCCGAACGCCTTCTTGAGCTGGTCGTTGATATCATCCATGTTGGCGTATTCCGCCTCTGCATCGGCTATCAGAGCCTGCAGGGTGGAATCCTGATAGAACATCAGGAAACGGTTGCTGATGTTGGCATCAGTAATGGTGCCCAACTGCAGCATCTTCTCAATCAGCGTACGGGTTTCTATCGGATAATCGGTGTTCATCTGCTGAAGGGCTGAAAAATCACCAGTAGTGAGGTATCTGCTCTGCAAGCGGTCGTAGCGCTGCACCGTGAGAGGTACAGCATCGGCTTCCTCATTCGGCTTGAACTTAAACTCGCAAGCCGAACAAAGCAGTATGATTGCTAATATGACAATATAATCAAATATCTTTTTCACGATAATTCACATTCTTCAAGTTACGACTGCAAAAATACTAAAAATTATTTAAATTACCAAGTATTTTTGCTAAAAAATCAAACTCATCCGTGAAAAAAGATGGGTTTTACTCTAAATTCATTAACAAAAAAGCCAATAATGGGCAAATAAGACTTTCTTTTTGCTCATTATTGGCTATTTGCGCAATATTTTAATGATCGGATGCTGCAATAAGTCTATTATCGGATGCTGCAGGAAACAGCCACCTTGACAGGCTCTTCTATCTGCTTCTTCCAATCCTTCAACCACTGATACCACTCCTTCTCGCCCTTAAAACCATAGGTTTCGTTGGCACTGGTATAAGCAAGCTTATAGCTCAGCTTATTACCGGTAGGTTTCACCACCTGGGTATAGCAATCCTTGTTGGCTGGTTCCTGGCTAACCAATGCCGACTGTGGCACGTAGATTCCCAAGCCCACAGTCTCCAGCTTATGCTTGCCGTCATCCTTGCCCGTTGGCCAGTCGCTTCCGTAACAGCCACGCAATCCCTTGCCATCAGCAAACTCGCTGGAGCCCTTCACATTGATAAGACCTGTGGCAAACTGATAATCGGAAGCATCCTTGTTGAAGAACACATCTACATCAAAATCGCGATGACCGGCATAGATGGTGTAACGGATAGTGGCATTCACAGGCTTCAAACCTGGAGCTGGCACCCAACCATTATCCACCACTTCGACGATGGCACGGAGCGGACCTTCGGAGATAACCCGCTGCTCCTGATACTTCACATCGTTGAGATGCAGCTGATTCTTGCCATCCCACCCACGCAGGGCGCCCAATCCGTAGGTGTTGCCTACCCAAAGGCAGTCGTCGCCAGAACCAGCCTGCAGCTGTTCTTCGGATGGATAGAACTGGGTATCATAGACAACCAGTCCCTTGTTAATCTTGCCATAGAGGTCGATGGTCTGGCGATTGTCGAAATATACACGCATGGCAACCAGTTCACTCTCGAAGCAGACGCCATGAGAATGCACGTAGTGATACACATCCTTGGTCTTCTTGTCGAAAGAGATGCTGCGCAGATAGATGTCCTGCTTGTTCTTTGCCAACTTCTTGTTCTTGCTAGGCAAGCAAAGTTCGGCAAAGGTACGGGCCGGATACTGTGCCTGCTCGCCATCCTGATAGAGCTGAACCTGATAGGTCTTGGTCTCCTTCTTGCCAAGGTCAACCAGGAAACAGAGCTCATCGTTGGTGCAATCGCGATTGGTGTCGTCGAGCTGGGAAGGAATCTCCTTGCCATCCACCTTAACCACGGCACGCTGAATAGCGCCAATGGATCCTAACTTACTGAGGTCGATAACCACCGGAGCATCGGTCTTAGCCGATTTGGAAGGGTTGGATACCGACACTTCGAAATTCGCCTGAGCCTGGGCTGATAAGGTCATCAGCGATACCAGCGCCATCATCATTTGTTTCTTCATCATAGATTCTTATTTTAAGTTTGTTTATGTAATCTTACAACTTCGAGAAGATTTTCTTGCCCTTAGCGTAGTACTGCCAAAGGATGGAACAGTCGAAAACCTGAGGGATTTCGCCCGCTACTCTATTCGCCTGAATCTTCTTGCGGTCTTCATCGAAATCATGCTTCCATGTCTGGAAAGCCTTGCGGGCCTTGAAAATAGCCTTGAGGTCACCCATGTTGTGTTTCAGGATGAACATCTCGAAAGCAGCCAGATAATCCAAGAACCATCTCACTCTCATGACATGTTTCAAATCTCTATCACTCAGATTCTTATAAAGCATCGTTAAATTGTTTCTGAAATTCAGATAGGTCTTCATCGGATTACTTTTCGGCAAGGTTCCACCACCCACATGATATACTTCGCTCTCGGGAATGCAATAGATTTTTCTACCCATCAGGCGCAATCGCCAACAGAGATCTATCTCCTCATTGTGGGCGAAGAAGCGACCATCCAAGCCGCCTGCCTCCCAATAATCCTTGGAACGGATCATCATGCAGGCACCTGTGGCCCAGAGCACTTCCTGCTGGTAATCATACTGTCCATTGTCACGCTCCACGGTATCGAAGATGCGACCCCGACAGAACGGGTAACCATACTTATCGAGGAATCCACCACAAGCCCCGGCATATTCGAAACTATCCTTGTCGTATTCCGCCAGGAGCTTAGGCTGGCAAGCTGCCACCTGCGGATGGGAATCCATGAACTCAATGAGCGGAGTGAGCCAATGATGCGAAACCTCTACATCACTGTTCAGAAGCACATAATACTCGGCTTCTATCTCCTTCAATGCCCGATTGTAGCCCTCGGCAAAACCGAAGTTCTGCTCCAGGACGATGGTCTTGACATGAGGAAACTGGGTTTCCAAGAGGAGCATGGATTGGTCTGACGAACTGTTGTCCGCCACCCATATCTCGGCATCCTGCCGTGAATACTCCACGACATTAGGCAGATACTTGGCAAGCATCTGCTGCCCGTTCCAGTTTAATATTACGATTGCAACTTTTGCCATACTTTTATAATAAACTCTTTAATTTATTATTCAGGAGATTGGTAAACTCGTAGTTCTTGAGTCCCCATTTCGGTGCGATAAGCAGATCTTTAGGCGACTGACTGACGAATCGCTCCAGCACCAGGTCTTTGCGGAGCAGCCGGATATACTTTACGATGACATCGATGTATTCCTCCACCGTATAGACATGGAAGGGATGCTCTGCATATTCCTGTGCCAACCGGGTTCCCCTGATAATCTGCATCTGATGAATCTTCAAGATGTCGATAGGGAGGGATGAGATGATGGGAGCCTGCCTGAGGCTCTCTTCTGCGTCCTCGCCAGGCAAACCGATGATGATATGAGCTCCCGTCAGGATTCCCCTGGCATGGGTTCGCTCCACAGCATCACGGCAGCAGGCAAAGTCGTGACCGCGATTGATTCTCTTCAGGGTCTCATCGTTGGCGCTTTCTATACCATACTCCACGAGAACGAAGGTGCGCCGGTTCAACTCCTCCAGATAATCCAGCAGTTCATCGCTCATGCAGTCGGGGCGGGTTCCTATCACGATTCCCACCACATCCTCCACCTGCAATGCCTCCTCGTACATCTGCCTGAGGAGTTCCACCTTAGCATAGGTATTGGTGTAAGCCTGGAAGTAAGCCAGATACTTCATATCCGGATATTTTCTGCAGAAGAAGGCCTTTCCCTCCTCCAACTGCTCCGTTATCGACTTCTTCCGGTCGCAATAGCTAGGGTTGAACGTCCGGTTGTCGCAATAAGTGCAACCACCGCTCGATATTCTCCCATCCCTATTCGGACAGGAGAACCCTGCGTCTATCGAAATCTTCTGAACGCGGAAATCAGGAAACTGCTTCCTAATCCATGTTCCAAAATCGTTGTACAATGACATTGAGCTTTGAACTTTAAACTTTGAGCTTTATGATTAGCCTTGAATATTAGCTTTTAACTTGATAATCAGCCTTTGAGCTATAAACTATCAACTATAAACTATCTCCCCCTTCAACGCCGTCTTGTCGTGATTGAAATCTCCCAGACGAACCTTGATAAGCTGGTTATCGTATTCCTCCTTGGCAAGGGCTGGTGAAAGTTCTACACGAACATAGTTCCTGGTGAAGCCATGCATTGCCTTGCCTCTTGGTGCTTTTTCAAAAAGAACCTCAGCTTCCGTACCGATATACTGGGCATAGAACTCCTGAGTCTTCTGGTCGCTCAACTCCAAAAGGCGCTTAGAGCGCAACTTCTTTTCCTTCTCCTCTACCACGTATGGAATCTTCAAGGCAGCAGTTCCTGGACGCTCGGAATATGGGAACACATGGAGCTGCGTAACAGGCAGACTCTTCAGGAACTCATAGCATTCCTCAAAGCATTCTGGGGTCTCGCCACGACAACCCACCATCACATCTACACCGATGAAGGCATCAGGCATCTTTTCCTTGATGAGGTTCACCTTGTGGGCGAAGAGCGCCTTGTCGTAACGACGGTGCATCAACTTGAGCACCTCGTCGCTTCCACTCTGCAATGGGATGTGGAAGTGAGGCATGAAGGCACGGCTCTCTGCGCAATAGGCAATGAGATCGTCATCGCAAAGGTCTGGTTCCAGACTGGAGATACGATAACGCTTGATACCCTCCACCTGATCCATCGCCTTCACGAGGTCGAGGAATCGTTCGTGGGTGGTCTGACCGAAGTCACCGATGTTCACACCGGTAATCACGATTTCCTTACCACCCTCGGCTGCCGCCTGCTCACATTGAGCCACGAGCGACTCGATGCTTGGGTTACGGGAGTTGCCACGGGCGAAAGGAATGGTGCAATAGGTGCAATAGTAGTTGCAGCCATCCTGTACCTTCAGGAAATAGCGGGTGCGGTTACCACGGGAGCATGAAGGCTGGAAAGTCTTGATCTCCTTGGTCTTCACGCTGTGGTGCTGATGAAGTGCAGAATCTGTCTGCTCCAGATCCTCTCCGTTGGCAGACAGTCCGTTCTCTGCAGCAAACTTCTTAGCCCACGCATCGCTGAGATATTGAATCAAGTGTGCCTTCTCATTGGCTCCGAGCACCAGGTCAACACCCTCAATCTTACTCACGTTCTCCGATTCCAACTGCGCATAGCAGCCGGTAACGATAACGAAGGCACCAGGGTTCTGGCGCACCATGCGATGAATGGCCTGACGGCACTTATGGTCGGCAACTTCTGTCACCGAACAGGTATTGATGAGACAAATGTCTGCTTTCTCCCCCTTCTGAGCAGTAATGACGCCCATATCTTCGAGCATCTTGCCAAAAGTAGAAGTTTCCGAGAAGTTGAGTTTGCAGCCCAAAGTATAATAGGCAGCCTTTTTGCCTTGGAAGGCACTTGAATCTATCATATATTTATCTTTTTCTTTGTTTCTTTTAAGCTTTTGCCCTTTACCTTTCCCTTCGGCCGGTGACCGTTGGTTCAGGGCGCATTGTTGATTGCTTTTATACCCCAGGGTCTATAAAACGAAAAAGCCGCTAGACCGAAGTCCAGCGGTTGTTTCTCTCATTTTTTCGTTCGCAAGTAATTCTAAATTACTTAACTGAATCAGTAGCAGCTGAATCAGTAGCAGCTGAATCAACAGCAGCAGTTGTGTCTACCTGAGCTGTGTCAGAATCAGCAGAAGCTGTGTTCTGAGCTGTTTTGTTACCACATGATGCGAAAGAGATAGCTGCGATAGCTACGAACATAAAA
>JAIJUV010000251.1 GCA_022732315.1 Prevotella sp. | reverse complement strand
TCGGGCAGCGAGCGTCATCTAATCTCCAAGATGTTTTCCGAGAAAGCGCATCCTTTTTACAATAGTGCTGATATGATGAACCTGGAGGTGATTCCGCTTGATAAATACAAGGAGTTTGCCGTCCGCTTGTTTGGTAAGTTTGATAAGAAGATTAAGGAGGAGGCTATAGAGCAGGTGTATCAGGCTTTTGGTGGCAATACCTATTATATGCAGAAGGTGATGCATGAGGCTTTCAACCAAATAGCGCCACATGCTGAGGCTGATTGTGAGATGATAGAGGGTATCATCCATGCTTTGGTATTAGATAATGACCATAAGTTTAGCGAGATTCTTTCCCGTCTTACTCTTCCGCAGAAGGAACTGCTGTATGCTGTTGCTAAGGAGGGAATGGCTAGTCAGATTACTTCTTCTGGCTTTGTAAAGAAGCATAGTCTCCGCTCGGCAAGTAGTGTGCAGAGTGCTGTGAAGAAACTGCTGGAATATCATCTGATTTCTACTTCTCAGAATACGTATTATATTGATGATCAGCTTATGAATTTATGGTTGAAGGAGTAATTCTGTGGCATCATCTTGTGATGATTATATATAAAGTAGAACAATTTTGAAGAAAGGAAGATATATGGCTTTAAAAAATAAAACAGGAAATAGTTACCAGGAAACTTATATGAGCCAGGTAGAGCAGGAAGCCTACGTGGCAGAAAGCCTCAACCGTGCTCTTGATGAGATGGAAGCTCATAAGAAGAATGGGACTAAGCCGATGAGTTTTGATGATTTTATGGCTAAACTTGATGAGGAGGATTAGTTATGGAAGTTGAAATACGTGTTGAGAATGAGTTCTTAATACAGTTTAAGCGTCTTTCTAAAAAATATCGTTCTTTAAAAAGCGATATTAAAGATTTGAAAGCCTCTCTTGTAATTGATCCATTTCAAGGTAGCAGTCTTGGCAAAGGTGTCAGAAAGGTGAGGATGGCAATAGCTAGTAAGGGTAAAGGTAAGAGTGGTGGTGCAAGGGTCATCACTTATAATCTTTATCAGGAAGGAGATTCCGTTATTATTGATTTGTTGACAATCTATGATAAAGGAGAAATCTCTAATATCTCTGATGAGTTTATCAGTTTTTTGCTTGATAAACGTAAAAATGGATAATACGCAGAATAAGTATCTGGAAAAACGAAATAGAAATATTAGATGTATATAATATGATGGATCCTGATTATGAACGTGAACTAGATAAGTGTGGCGTTAGAAAAAGCCACATGGTTGAAATTGTTGTAAAAAGCTTTGTCGGCTATGGAGATGTAAAAGGTAGGGGTGAACTTTTACTTAAAATTCGAGAAAAAGGATTCTGCTCTGAACATGGCTTTTTAAAGCGCATCTATGAGAGCTTGCCAGAATATAGGGGTAAACGTTTATGGATTCAAATCCATAATTTGACAAATGGCCAAATGAGGATATGTTCTGGGCATTTGTTTAAAAAGAATAAGATTCCATTTAAAATATAATATTACTCGAAAGAACTCCTTATCAATGATAGAAAACCTCAAATCAGCAGCCTATATGGTTTAGTGGGATTTTGCTTGCAAAGCGATAAAATTATTTTATTGTACATATTTCTTGCACAACAGAAATGTCGCAGACACAAAATCCCCTTATCCCATAAAGCGACTTGAGGTAATACGCTGGTTTAACCAGAAAAGCATGGTCTTTAACCAAAGTCTGTCTTGAACAGGTTGGCATAAGTATTATTGTCTGAGTAAATGTTCAATACATGCCTGCGTGATGTCTTAATCCATTTCGCAGGAACAGAGATGAACTTGAAAACAAAGGTCTTGATTCTGCTGGTGGCACGCAATCCAAATTCACAGATTTTATTTGTACTTTTGCCATGTCATTCAGAGTTTTATTTGTTATTTTTTGCAACACTAAGATAAGTGAAATTTCTGACATGATAAAATCCTGAACAACTTGTTGTTGCTCAGACGCTTATAAAAAAACATTAAATTATAGTGTTGCGGAAATTAGGAATAACATAAAAATAGCCACGATACTTATAATAAATAAAGTGCCGTGGCTATTCCTTATTCTATTTTTATCAAAATATGACTTTGATATATTTATCTTTTTCTTTAATTATGTATAAATTCCCCTTTTTAGGATTATTTTCACGTACTCCTTCTATTGTAAAGAAAATCAACTCGTTCTTGTCTTTATCTTTTTCAATAGCAGTTATTGCCGTAGGCTCTAATTCAAAGATATTCTTAAATTTTTTCCACCCTGCTGTTTTTTCGTAGCTCTCTTTTGTTCCATAAGGTACGTACAACTTAGCGTTCCAATATGTACTATTAGTAAATGTATTATCTGCAATTTCAAAAGGTGTGAGCATATTACATTCCACTAAGTCAAACCAAACATTGTCGTAATGCCTAAAAGCATCTTCTCCAATAGATACCAAACTACGTGGTAAGGATAGTCTTTTAGCATCACCACAACACCAAAATGCATTATTAGCAATGTTCATTATTCCCTCTGGTATTATAATTTCTTTAAATCCACAGCCAGAAAAAGCACTTTCGTTTATATTCTTCACCCCTGATGGAATATTTATCTCTGTTATCTTAGAGTTTTGAAAACAGCCATTTCCAATTTTTTCTATAGTATTGGGCAATGTTACATCATCTAAAATTCTGCAATCGGAAAACGCAGATTCTCCTAATTTCTTCACACCTTCTGCAATAAACACTGTTTTTAGAGATTCACAGCTGCAAAAAGATTGATTCCCTACTGTTTCAATGGAACCAGGAATATAAAGGCTTTCTATATTAGTCGAAAAGCCAGCTGCCGAATTAATCCCTGTTACCTTAAAACCATGTACTTCATTAGGAATGGTCAAGTCTCCCTTGGCGCTTTTCCCTATCCAATTTAACGCACATTCTTTTGGAGATAGATTGGTAATTTTAAATTCCAATGTTGTTCCTTCTATTGTTGGCGCTTCAACTATTTCACCTAACTCATAAGATGCTTTAGGTAAAACAGTTATCTTACATGTACTTTGTACACCATTAGAAGTTGTTGCCCTAAGCCGTGATACGCCAGGACTGACACCATATACGTCTATTTTATTATTAATAGCAGAAGTACCTCTTGCATACTTTCCTCCGCAATCGAATGACCACGATATTTTTCCGGTATAATTACCATTCGCATAAACAACTTTATGCTCACCTACTTTTATTGTTATTGATGTATAAGATAGTTGAATAGTACTATTCCTTGTTCCATTAGAATCATCCCCTTTGGATCCAACAAAGATGTTCCAATCTTTATATCCTGTTCTCGAATATATGTATCTTCCTGTCGTTGGGTCTAATTCTAAATAGTAGTATTTACATTGCACAACACATGGAGAAGTTGAAGGAAAAGCGTTTATTGCTTTAATCGTAACTCTTGTAGTATAACTTTGTGGTGTTGTTACAAAAGCAACATCATTAGGACGACTTATCGTCCATTGACAACCTTGCAAATGAGAAATATTTCCGATATCGAGTATCTCTGTATCACCTACTTTCATACTGATAGCATTTGCAGATATTGTAGAAATCAGCAAAATAACAAATAAAAATATTCGTTTTAAAAAAATCATATAAATAAAAAAAAAGGCGTGTAACCGTTCCATTGCTTGTTTAATCAAAGGTTACCGCCAAGTGACCTACACGTACAACAAGCAAGGAACAGTCCACGCCTTATGAGCGTGAACCTTCCTACTGCTTGTTCTCGTACGTTGAATGTTTGGCGGTATTC
>JAIJUV010000250.1 GCA_022732315.1 Prevotella sp. | reverse complement strand
TCGGGGACAAATATACGAATAAAAAATGAAAATACCCCCGAAAAGGTATAATTTATAATATCATTTAACAAATTATACCTTTTCGGGGGTAATGTTATGCGTTTGTGACTGGAGTAACTTGCCGTTGGCTTTACCTAAGGCCAGATAGTCATCTATTGCGCCTTCAAAATCCCTTCGTAGTTCATTGACATCTTGACCTTCGTAGGTAATCATATCCTTGCTCATTCCGAGAACCTTGCCATATAAGCAATTGTCCTCCTCACTATAATCTACGCTACCCGTATAACCTTTATATTTTAATAATCCCATATTATGTTCCTCCTATTTATTAATATATCCATTAGCTTTTAGAAATGTGAATACTTGTCTCATAACATATCCTTTGATAATATTTGAAGGATGAGGCTTGTGCATGATGTAGCTATTAAAAAAGCGTAACGAACACCTTTTTCGGGTAATCCATTACGCTTTCATTTTATCTAGTAACCATTATTTTCCGAGATTATTCTTTTTCTCGTTCAGTTCTGCCTGCTTACGCATCATCTCTTCCTGCTGCTTGCGCTGCAACTCCTGGAGAGCTTGCATTCTTGCCATCAAGCCGCTTGCCTTCTTAGGATTGTTCTTGTTCTCCTGATAGCGCTTCTCCAGAATGGCGAGGAGCTTCTCGTCGTTGGTGGTCTTGCGCAAGGTCCACATGATTGCGGCACTGAAGAACAATGAGATGAAATAGTAGAAGTTCAAACCTGCCGAGTAGTCGTTGAACATGAAGAAGAACATCAATGGCATGAGATACATCATCCATTGCATCATCTTCATCTGCTCTGCCTGCTGACCTACCATCTGATCACGCTGCTGGCGCATCGTCATCCATGAATACAACAGGTTGGCTACGCAGAAGAGAATACAGGTCAAACTCAAGTGGTCGCCAATCAACCAGATGTTGGTGTGCCACTCGAAGATTGGGTCGAAGGTGCTCAAGTCGTTCATCCACAAGAACTTCTCACCACGAAGCTGGATGGCGTTAGGAACGAAGTTGAACATCGCAACCCAAACCGGCATCTGAATCAGCATTGGCAAACAGCCTGACAGTGGGCTTACACCATACTTAGCATACTCTGCCATCATCGCCTGCTGCTTCTGCATCTGATCCTCTGGCTTGTTGAACTGAGCGGTAGCTGCCTCGAGCTTTGGCTTCAACACACGCATCTTGGCAGAACTCATGTAGCTCTTCTTCACCATAGGGTAGGTGATGAGCTTCAGAAGCAAAGTGATGAGAATCAATACGATACCCATTGGGAATACATTGCTCAACCAGTCGAACACGTAGAGTGTGAAGAAACGGTTGATCCAGCGGATGATAGGCCATCCCAGATAAACGAGCTTCTGGAACTCCAGGTCCTTGCCGAAGGTGCTCTCCTTCTCAGTATTCTTCAGAATCTGGAAGTCGTTAGGACCGAAGTAGAACTCAAACTCAGACGCCTTCTTGCCGGTTGGGTCGAAGGAAGTCTTCATCTTAGCCTGGAACTGCTTCAGGTAGCCAGTACCCTTTTCCTGAGGAATAGAAGTCATGAAGGCATCCTTGTCGAAGTTGTCCTTAGCCACCATGATGGCAGAGAAGAACTGGTTCTTGAAAGATACCCAGTCGATAGTCTCTTCAATCTTCTCGTCGATTTTCTCGCTGCCCTCGTTCAGGTGGTCGGTGCCGCCCTCTGCCTCATGATAGGTGAGGGTGGTGTAGCGGTTCTCGAACATGAATCCACGCTCCTGCTGGCGCGCCTTGTCGCTCCAGTCGATGCTCATCTTGTTGCAGTTTGGCGAGAACAGACCAGCCATTCCCTCAGCCTGCAGGCTCATGTGGAGCATGTAGCCCTTGCCCAGGGTGTAAGTCATGCTGAGGGTTTTGCCAGGGGCAGCCACAGCAGTCATGGTTACAGAGTTCTTGGTAACGTTGGATGGAGTGAAGTAGAGGTCGCTGGTGATGATGTTTGCTTCCTTTGCCTCGAGCATGAACTTAAGGCACTGGTCTTTTCCGTCGAAGAGCGTAACGTCCTTCTGGTCGGCAGAACCATCTTTCACCTGGAGGTTGTGACCCACATACCCCTTGATTACAGCTTTCTCTACAGTGCCACCCTTGGTGTTGAGAGTAAGCGCCACTTTCTCGTTTTCGAGCGTTACAGTCTTAGCCTGTCCCTTCAAAGCCGAGTAGAAGAGGGCGGTAGAGTCTGCCTCGATTTTTGCTTTTGCATCAGCCTGGCGCTTATCAGCGGCAGCCTTGCTTGCTTTTTCCATCTCGGCATGCTTAGCCTTGGCGATGGAGTCCTGAACGAATGCCGTTCTCTGTTCTTCGGCTGATGGCTGGTTGTACCAGCTGAAACCTATCAGCACTACGGCAATCAGGAGGAAACCGAAAATGTTGTTTTTATTCATTCTTATTTTTATTGTTTTATTTTCTCTGAAGAGACAGCAAACTCTATGCCTTTCTGCTGTCTGAAGAGACAGCCATCCGCTTTTTCATGATGAATGCAGCAGAATCTTAGCTCTTTTCCTGCTATTTCTTGTTAGCGATGGCGGTCTTTACAAAGTCAACAAACAGTGGGTGTGGTTTCAAAACCGTGCTCTGGTATTCTGGGTGATACTGTGTTCCTATGTACCACTTCAAGCCCGGAATCTCCACGATTTCTACCAGGTCGCTCTCTGGGTTGCGGCCCACGCACATCATGCCATGCTTCTCGTATTCCTTCAGGAATTCGTTGTTGAACTCATAGCGGTGGCGGTGGCGCTCCTGGATATGCTCCTTCTTATAGATGTTGAACACGCGACTGCCTTGCTTCAGCACGCACTCGTAGGCGCCGAGTCGCATGGTTCCACCCATGTTTGATATGTTCTTCTGCTCCTCCATGATGTCGATGACATTATGCGGAGTCTTCTCATCCATCTCGCGTGAGTTGGCATCCTTGTAGCCCAGCACGTTGCGGGCGAACTCGATCACCATCATCTGCATACCCAGGCAGATGCCGAAGGTAGGGATGTCGTGGGTGCGGGTGTAGTGGGCAGCGATGATCTTGCCCTCGATGCCTCGCTGGCCGAATCCTGGACAGATGACTACGCCATCCTGACCCTTCAGCTGCTCAGCCACGTTCTCTTCTGTGAGATATTCTGAGTTGATGAATGTAATCTTCACCTTGTGGTCGTTGTAGGTGCCGGCATGCGAGAGACTCTCGCGGATGCTCTTGTAGGCATCCTGCAGGTCGTATTTTCCTACGAGACCGATGTTCACCGTCTCGGTAGCCTTGTTTCTGCGGTCGAGGAAAGTTCTCCAAGGACCCAGCGCAGGCTTCTCGCCGATAGGTTCGCCCATCTTGCGGAGAATGGCGGTGTCGAGGCCCTGGTTCTGCATGTTTACAGGCACCTCGTAGATGCTAGGAAGGTCTTCGCTCTGGATCACGCAGTCTAAATCCACGTTACAGAAGCTGGCCACCTTCTTCAGGATTCCCTCTTCGAGATGCTTCTCGGTGCGGAGAATCAGAACATCTGGCTGAATACCTACGCTCTGCAGTTCCTTCACGGAGTGCTGGGTAGGCTTTGTCTTCAACTCGCCTGCTGCCTTGAGGTAAGGCACGTAGGTGAGGTGCACATTGACGGCGTTCTTGCCCAGTTCCCACTTCAGCTGTCGGATAGCTTCCATGTAAGGGGCACTCTCGATGTCGCCGATGGTTCCGCCAATCTCGGTAATCACGAAGTCATAGTGATACTTCTTGCCGAGCAGCTTCACGTTGCGCTTGATCTCGTCGGTGATGTGA
>JAIJUV010000249.1 GCA_022732315.1 Prevotella sp. | reverse complement strand
TTAAAAATGCGTAACTCATTTAGTGATAAGAAAAATAGATAGTAACATATTTAGTTTAACCATCCTAAAGGTGACAACTTTTTCACGTATAAGACATTCCACTTTGGGGAACTGCTACAATCATACACTTCTTAGCCCCTAATTTTAGAAGGTTTGGCTCATTCTTAGCCCCTAATTTTAGAAGATTTAACCCATTCTTAGCCCCTAATTTTAGAAAAATCAGTATCTTTGCACCAGATTATCAACGTATTACGAATTATGAGAAAATATCTAAAAAGACATATAGACAAAGAACTTGAGATTTGGGCTAAATCTCAAGAGAGAAAACCATTGCTTTTACGTGGAGCAAGACAAGTAGGAAAGACATCAGCAGTAAGACATCTTGCAGAAGAGTTTGAATATTTTGCAGAAGTAGATTTCAATGAACGCCCAGATATACATTATATGTTCAACGGCACCTACTCACCACAGGAAATCTGCCAATTGCTATCTATCCAGCTACACACTCCTATCATCGCAGGCAAGACCTTATTGTTCTTCGATGAAATACAGGCATGCCCACAAGCCATTAATCGCCTACGATATTTTTATGAGAAATATCCTGAGCTACATCTCATTGCAGCAGGTTCTTTGCTAGAGTTTGCTTTGGAATCATTACCATCTTATGGAGTAGGAAGAATACGTAGTATTTTTATGTACCCATTCAGTTTCGAGGAATTCCTATGGGCAACAAATGACGAGATGCTGGCCGATATGATTTCCAAATCCACACCTCAAACGCCTCTGCCTGAACCAATACACGAGCAAGCAGCCAGACAACTACGTAAGTTTCTTGTTCTCGGAGGCATGCCAGCCGTCATCGCTAGATTTTGTAAAGACGGAGACCTATTGGAATGCCAGCGCATATTGAAAGAACTGATACAATCTTATAGAGATGACTTTGCAAAATATCGTCAACGGGTACCATCTATGCGAATCGATGCTGTATTCCGTTCAGTAGCAGAACAAGGACTAGGAAAGTTTGTATATAATAAGGTGGACTGCGATGGTAATAGTGGTCAAATCAAGACTGCACTGGAAACACTGATTTTAGCAGGTCTTGTATATCCAGTCACCCATACCTCTGCCAACGGAATTCCTTTAGGCGCAGAAATCAATGAGAAGTACCGCCGCATGATATTTCTAGATACAGGCTTAATACAAAGCATTTTAGGACTGAACATTGCCGATTTTATCGCCACCTCAGATATGCAGGTTATTAACAGAGGGGCTATTGCAGAAACCTTTGTAGGTAATGAGATTATAAAATCATCGCCATGCTACGAACCGCGATCATTATACTGCTGGCATAGAGAAAAAAGCGGTAGCAACGAAGAGGTGGACTATGTGGTTCAACTAGGCGATAAAATACGACCTATTGAAGTAAAGTCGGGTATTAAAGGATCAATGCAAAGCATGCGTATTTTCCTTCAACAGAAAGGCATCGACTACGGAATCCGCACATCACTCGAAAACTTTTCGTGTTATGACGACATCAGAGTATATCCTCTCTATGCTATCAAAAATATATTCAAATAAGAAAGTAAAGACATCATGGCAGAACATCTTATTATAAAAGGAGAAACGAAGGAGGAACTTTACGCCACGCTCCTCCCTCAGCTCAAGTCGCTCATAGAGGGCGAAAGCGACATCATCGCCAATATGGCAAATATTTCAGCATGTATCATGGACACCTTCCACTTCTGGTGGGTGGGCTTCTACCGGGTCATCGATGGAACTCTTGTGCTGGGTCCTTTCCAGGGACCGCTGGCCTGCACTCGCATCAAAAGGGGCAAGGGAGTTTGCGGCACAGCTTGGGACAAGGCGGAAACCATCGTGGTAGAAGATGTTGAGAAATTTCCGGGGCATATTGCCTGCAGCAGTGCCTCCCGTTCGGAGATTGTAGTGCCTGTTATCAGGAATGGTGAGGTAATCGCCGTACTGGATATTGACAGCGAACACCTCAGCACCTTCGATGATATTGATAAGAATTGGCTGGAGAAGGTAGCAGAACTGTTCACCTGATTCCTTAATATTCATTTCCCTCTTGCTTGATCACACTCGGACCATCGATGAGTTCAGGCTGAGGGGCATTTCTGTTCACATCACCATACGCTCTGCCCAAATCGCTCATCGTAATGCTGATGTTTTTGTTCACGGGTCTGTCTTTATCCGAAAGACTGTGTGAGAAGAGCCACTGATAGGTTTTCTTCAGATAAAACACGCGGGCAGGGGTACCATGATTAGCACCCTTCCACCAGTCGTATATCAATCGGGTATCCTTGCCATCCTTCACAAGTTTATCTACCACCACCTTCGATTGCTTGACCGGTACTGCCCTATCGGCTGTGCCATGGATAATCCAGAAAGGCAAATCGCCCAATCCACTCACATCCTTATACGAACAGCCGCCACACAGCGCCATGCCGGCAGCTATCCTGTCGGGATAAGTAGCACAGACATCCATGGTGCCATAACCGCCCAAGCTCATGCCCAAGACATAAACCCTATTAGAATCGCATGGGTAATTCTTTTTCACCCAGTCGAGCATATCCATGATTTTCTTCGGATTCCAAGCTCCTCCCGGATTCTGCGGAACGATGGTCAGCGCATCGATATCGCGCCCCTTGACGATAGCATCAAGCGGTCCGTATCTTCTCACCTTATTCAGATTCTTGCCGCAAAGACTGGCACCATGCAGAAAGATGATGACCGGTGTCTGCTCTTGCGAATAAAAATAATCTACTGGCGTATAAACCCAGAAGTTGTAACCTCCCGGAATCTCATCTTTCACAGCTCGCAGAAAGTCGTAAGCCGACATGCTGCATACGGAAAGACAGAATAATATGAACAAAAATATCTTCTTCATTTTCTTCCTTTTTTACCTGTTTAGTATCACGCTCCCTGTTTCATACCATGAACGTTCATCACACAAAAGTATGTAAATATCAGCATATTACCAAATATCCTCCCTATATTTTTCTTTTTTTATCCAAAAGAAAGATTCGTTTAAACTTCCAGGTAGAAAGATAAACAACGATTATTTGTGTTAAAAATCATAAGAATCACATCGGTTCGCATTATTTTTATTATCTTTGCATCATAACAAGACATATAATTAACAAATATAGAATTATGAATGTAGGAGATAAAATACCAGAGATTCTTGGCATTGACCAGGACGGACGTGAGATAAAGGCAAGCGACTATCGTGGTCGCAAGATTGTGCTCTACAGTTATCCGAAGGCTAACACCAGCGGATGCACTGCCGAGGCTTGCTCCCTGCAAGCACATAAGGAGGAACTGGCTGCAGCCGGTTACGAGATTATCGGCGTGAGCAAGGACAAACAGGCTTTGCAGAAGAAATTTGCCGAAGCCAAGGGTTTGCAGTTCCCTCTTATCGCAGATACCGAAACCACTCTACTGCAGGAACTCGGCTGCTGGGGCGAGAAGGTAACTTGCGGCAGAAAGACCATCGGAATCCTCCGCACCACCTATCTTGTCAACGAAGAAGGCGTCATTGAGAAGATCTTCACTCCTAAAGAGATCAAGACTAAGATTCATGCAGAGCAGATTCTGGATTATATCCATCAATAGAGAACAAAGATGACAGAATTTGAAAAAATGAGAAACAGCGAGCTCTATAATTTCAGCAACAAGGAAGGCATGAAAAGCATAGAGCACGCCAACCGTCTCTGCTGCCGCCTGCAGACGCTAACCCTGTTTGATGAAGACTATCGAACCATTATCGAAGAACTGATT
>JAIJUV010000248.1 GCA_022732315.1 Prevotella sp. | reverse complement strand
TTTCTGTGTGCAAAGTTAGCTTGCACTTGTGCCAATTCGTGGGACAGCAAGTCTTTATTTTATGTATTTAGAGGAAATATTTTAAAATATATGTTGCAAAATACAAAAATATCTCGAACTATACCTTCGAAATAATCCTGGAATTTGCTTTGAATAGAAAAGGGCAAGATCATGGTGCTTTGAGCCATGGCTTTGCCTTTTCAAAAGGAAAGTTTATTCTTTCTTTATCCCAATCTTGTATTTTTAACTCCGATTTGCTTGTTGTTCTCAGAAATTTTGCTTAACTTTGTGCAAAAATCAAAACGGTGCAGATTATGGCAGCAAAATTCTATCCTGTAGGCATTCAGACATTCTCGGAGATTATCACCAAGAATTATCTCTATGTTGACAAGACCGGTTACATCCATCAGATGACCCATTCTGGCAAGAAATATCTTTTTCTGAGTCGCCCTCGTCGATTCGGAAAGTCGCTTCTTGTCTCTACCTTGCAAAGCTACTTCGAAGGAAAGAAGGAACTTTTCAAGGGATTGGAGATGGAAAGGCTGGAACAGGATTGGGTGGAATACCCTGTCTTGCATTTTGATCTGTCGGGTGGCAAGCACATGCAGGAGGATGCGCTGGTACGCTATCTTCTCTTTATTCTGAAACAGCATGAAGAGAAATGGGGAATCATGACGGATGCGCCCGACCCAAATGTAAGATTGCTCAATCTCATCAGCCAAGTTTATAAGCAAACCGGCAAGCAGGTGGTCATTCTCATCGACGAATACGATGCGCCCCTCCTGGATGTGGTGCACGAGGAAAACCAGCTGGCGGCTCTCCGGCAGATTCTTCGCAATTTTTTCAGTCCCTTGAAAGATTCTGACTCCATGCTGCATTTTGTATTCCTCACAGGCATTACCAAGTTTTCGCAGCTCAGCATCTTCAGCGAGTTGAACAACATCACCAATATCAGCATGCTCCCCGAGTATGCGGGCATTTGTGGTATTACCAAGGAGGAGATGCTTACCCGGTTAAAAGAGGGGATACAGGAATTGGCCGAGGCAAAGAACTGGACGATGGATGAGACGCTGAGCCGACTCAAAGATTATTATGACGGCTATCATTTTGCATCAGAATCGCCTGATATTTTCAATCCGTTCAGTTTGCTCAGCAGTCTTTCGCTAAAGCGGGTTGAGCCATTCTGGTTTTCTACGGGAACTCCTACCTATCTCATCAATATGATGAAGAAGTTTGGTGTCAACTTCAGCGATTTCGCCGAATCCATGGAAGCGGGCGTTTCAGACTTTGATGCGCCTACAGAAACGATGACAACTCTTACGCCTCTGCTCTATCAGAGTGGCTATATTACAATCAAGGATTATGAAGAGGCTTACGATTCCTATACTTTGGGTATTCCGAACAGAGAAGTGCGGCTGGGGCTGACCAAGGCGCTGATTCCTTACTATGTAACGCCTAACACGCAGAATGCCAATAATACGACCCGCAATATGGCTCGTGCCTTCGATAAGGAAGACCTGGGACTAGCCTTGCAGTATTTGCAGACTTTCCTGGGCACGGTTCCATATTGTGCCCATACGGACTATGAGGGGCATTATCAGCAGATGTTCTATGTCATCTTCTCGCTTCTTACGGCTTGGATGGTAGATGTAGAAGTACATACTCCAAATGGCAGGGTTGATATCGTGGTTATGGCGAAATCTCGTCTTTACCTGATAGAGTTGAAACTTAACCAGAATGCCCAGGTGGCGATGCAGCAGATCAATCTCAAGAACTATCGCCAGCGTTTTGCCTTGTCGGGCCTTCCTATAACCAAGGTCGGGATTAATTTTGATAGTGCTACGCATAACATCACGGATTGGGTCGTGGAGTGAGAAATGCCTTTTTCTTGTTCTAAAGCTCTAGTTGTTGTCTTGCAGTAGCCATTTCCAGATAGGTACGACCTCTATCGTATAGCCATCTGCCTTTATTTGGGTCTGGTAATCACGGGTGATGATGTAGCCGTGATAGCCTGGAAAGGCTTTCAGAAATTTAATCAGTCCTCCTACTTCTCGCTCGTAGGTTGCCTCATCATTCAGATTGTAAGATACCTGGATGGCCAACTGGGCAGAAGGAACGCAGAAATCTATCTCTACGTTCTTGTTGAAATAATAGAGGAAGGTTTCTTCTGTCGTGTTTCTGAATCTTCTGTTCAGTTCTATCGCCACCATATTCTCCAACAGCTTCGTTTCTCCCTGAAACAAAAAGAGATTGAGTATTCCATTATCGGCAACGTATCTTTTTTGAAGTGTTGCCTGTTCTGTCATAGGTGAAACCAGATTCGGAATCGGGAAGAAGAGATACGCATCTTGCATGTATTCCAGGTAATCCTTCAGGGCTGGCAAACTGATGGTGTCTCCGGTAGATTTCACCATGTGTTGCAATCTGGTCAGGGATGAAGGCTGCATCACGCTATCGGCAAGTTTTTTAGCCAGAAAGCGGAATATTCTTGAATTGCGGATGCTGTTTCTCTCCACGATGTCGCCAATCAGAATTTTCTGATACAGGGCATTGAGATATTCCCGCTTGTCGGGTTGCTCAAACGATTCTGCTATTCCCCCTTCGTAAAAGTAGGAATCAAAATAGTTGGATACGATTGATTTTACCTGCTGGTTGTATTCCCAGTTTTCACCCAGTTCCACTTGGTGATAGGTCAGATATTCTGCAAAGGAAAAAGGAAAGATTTCCTTCGGAATGTATCTTCCTCCAAGGGTAGAATACATTTCCTTGCCCAGCATCTTGGCGTTGCTTCCTGTAATCATCACGCGATATTGGGAATCTGCCAGGCGGCGGGCAAATTTCTCCCAACCTTCTATATTCTGAATTTCATCAAGATAGACGAAGGGCTGTCTGCCTGGATATAGTTCCATGTAGGAATCCAGAATAAAGCCCAGTTCTTCAGCCTTGAGGGATGACAAGCGCTCATCCTCAAAGTTGATGTAGAGAATATCATGAGCCGACTGTTCTCCTTTGTTGAGTCTGGTCTGAATATCCTGATACAGTAAGTAGGATTTTCCTGCTCGTCTGATACCTACGAGAATATAATTCGACTTGTCGCCGAAAAGGAAATCTCGGTGAACCAGTTTGTAGTTCGGGATGGCTATTTGCTTCTCGATGATGATATTTTTGATAATTTGCTTGTCCATACAGAAATATTTTAAAGTATACTTTGCAAAAATACGAAAATATTTCTAACTATACTTTGAAATAATCCAAGAATGCGGCTTATTTAAGGAAAATTAATGTTTTTCCTATGATTTTCTGTTCCTAAAGTGAAAAGCAAATGGATTGGGCTTGCCTTCTAGAGAAGGGGGGATTTTCCTGGGGGCTGCGTTATAATTAGCTTGCTCCACTCCGGTTGGCAGCGTTCCGGTTGTTCCAATTGTTCCAATTAATTTTGAGTGGGTTCATATCTTTCGCTTGTCCTTTCTCTTTTCTTCTTTATATTATATAATATAATGATTATTAATTAATTATATATATAATATATAATTATATATAAAAAATAGGGGTAGAATGGATATGCTGAAAAAATAATTGGAACAACTGGAACTGGAATGCTTCCTCTTTTTCTAGAAGGCTTATTATCAGATAGTTAATGCAAAAATTGGCGTTCCAATTAATTGGAAAGAATCTCAATCTCAGTCTCTCAGTAAAAAAATAAGGGGGTATCATTTTCCCCTTTTTCTCTTTCTTTCCTTTTTACTGTTTTTGTAACTTATTGATTATTAATTAATTATATATAAATATATAATATATATATAAGAATAAAAGAA
>JAIJUV010000247.1 GCA_022732315.1 Prevotella sp. | reverse complement strand
ACCCTCTTCTATGCAGGCGACATGAAGGATATTCTGACCAACGAATTCATTGCCCAGCACGGTCGCCCAGACGTAATCATCACCGACCCTCCACGTGCCGGAATGCATCCTGATGTAGTTAACGTAATCCTGAATGCGGCTCCTAACCGCATCGTGTATGTAAGTTGCAACCCTGCTACCCAGGCTCGCGACCTGCAGCTGATGGACGACCACTACAAGGTGGCTGCCGTTCAGCCGGTAGATATGTTCCCTCATACTCCTCACGTAGAGAACGTCGTTTTGCTCGAGAAGCGCAGCGATGCTGAAATCAAGCAGAAGAAGAAGGAGCGCAAAGAGCGTGAGAAGGCGATAGCAGAAGCCAAGGCTGCCAAGGAGGCTGAAAAGCTTGCATTGGAAGCTGCTAAAGCGGAAGACTTGACTGCAGAGGAACTTGCGGCAAAGAAATAAACTAAAAACAAAATAGAAATAAGATGAAAAAAGGTATCATCCTGGCGCTCATGGCTTTGACCACGGTCTCAGCCAGTGCACAAAAAAAGCAGACCATCGAATTGCCTTCGTGGTTGAGCAACGTAAAACTGTCGGGTTATGGAATGACCCAGTATCAGTACAGCGGACAGAAGAACGCTGAGTCCAACTCATTCAATATCCGAATGGGCCGTATCGCCTTGGAGGGTCGCATTGCAGACGACTTCTACTGGAAAACCCAGATTCAGTTTAACGGCAACACTTCCAACCTGGGTTCAAGCCCAAGAATGGTGGATCTGTTTGCTGAATGGCAGAAGTACGAGTACTTCAAGGTGAAGGTGGGTCAGTTCAAGAACCCATTCACTTTCGAGAATCCGATGCACCCTATCGACCAAGGCTTCATGGGTTATTCCCAGAACGTGAGCAAGTTGGCAGGTTTCAGCGACCGTGCCGGAGAGCATGCTTCCAATGGTCGCGACATCGGTTTGCAGCTTCAGGGTGATTTCCTCAAGAATGCCAACGGCCGCAACCTGCTGCATTATCAGATTGGCGTGTTCAACGGACAGGGCATCAACACCAAGGACGTTGATAATCAGAAGAATGTGATTGGTGGCGTATGGGTAATGCCAGTGAGCGGCATGAGAATCGGTGCCTTCGGATGGACGGGTTCTTATGCGAGAAAAGGAGAGTGGACGGAAATAGTAAGAGTACCATTTGGAACGAATTTCGACCAAGTTAGAATAATCACTCATCCTGACTATCGCAAACTCAACCAGAACCGCTACGCCTTCTCTTTCGAATACAAGAAAGACGGCTGGACTGTTCGTTCTGAGTACATCCACTCTACCGGCAAGGCTTTTGCCAAGAGCATCACCAACTTCAACGATGCCAATGCCAAGGATTGCAGCATCAACGAGAAGATTGGCGATAAGGCACAGGGTGTATATGGATTGGTCATTGCCCCATTGGCTCAGCTGCCAAAGAACAGCCGAATCGACATCAAGGCACGTTACGACATGTATCAGCCTAACGGCAAGAATAACATGCAGAAGACCCAGTATGAGGCAGGTTTGAACTTCCACATCGGCAAGCGAATCACCATCCTCACCGAATATGCGCTGATCAACGACAAGACGCTGGCCAAGCACAATTACTCCATGGCAGATGCTGAGTTCTGCTTCCGCTTCTAACAGATACAGCAAGAGGGTGTGTCATAAGCCACATCCCATACGCCCTGAAAGGGCAGAAGCTCTTAGCCCAGGGTAACACCCTGGGTATTATGGACATATACAATACCGCCCTGTAAGGGCAAAAGCTTTCTTATATTTTTAAAGCTTTTGCCCTTACAGGGCGGCATTGTTGATTGCGGCTTTTAACCCAGGGTGTTGCCCTGGGCTGGGAGCTTCTGCCCTTTCAGGGCGTATGGGGCAAACCGTCACAGGGCGTGCGGGGCGAATTTTTCTAGAAAGAGTAAGAGAATCCGATAGACATGAATTCCTTAAACTGCCAATAACTGTCGCCATCCTTACGCTTCGCACCATCGTCGAAACGAGGATAGAGGAAGATATTCGATGAAATATAGCGATTGAACTGGAAGGTGAGCGTGTTCTCCCACTCTATCTCAGCACGCTTATAAGTAGTATATCCCCAAAGACGGGTCTTCCACTTCAAATTATCCATCACCTGCCAGGTCAAATCGAAGGTACACTCCGAACCGTAATCGGTCATCCCGTGCTCACCCTCCTTCAAACCATATCTTGTAGCAAGCTGCTCACGACCCACATACTTCCAGTTGAGCGCCAGAGGAGCCAGATGGGCACTACCCTTCAACCTGTGGTTGAGCCAATCCACCGAATAATCCATACCGACAGAGAGGTTCAGATTGAATGGCGAGAAGAAATCGGAATAAACAAACTTATCATTGCTCTTGTAGCCATGGGCAAACTGCGTCTGCGCCACCATCTGAATGGTATAATACCATTTGCGGGAAGCCTGGAGTCCCAACTTGCTGGTGTATCGGATCAAGTCGTCGGAAGTCTTCAGGCTGTGCACCGAGTCGCCCTTAGACGTCTGGTAGCCCAATCTCATCTCCAGCTTGTTCTCCCACTTCACCTTCTGCTTGTTGTTATAGTTGGCCTGCATGGTGAGTCGTCCCAGCAGCGAATAGTTGCTCTCGCCACCCTTGTACCAGTTGTCCGACACGTAGTTCTGGAGGAACTGCAAATAGTAATCGCCTGCGAAAGTCCAGAAGTTAGGTCGGAAGATGACGATGTCCATCGGCGCCGCATCCGGTTCAATCGCCTTCGGTGCCACATCCTCAATGATGTCGCGCTTCTGCTTCTTGTTTCTGTTGTCAGCCACGATAGGTGCGCCCACCTCTTCCAGATGGCGCTGGGTCACCTTCACCAGGTCGGGGCGTCGCAGATAGATATCCAGCAAGGCAGCATCCAGTTCCACATCCAGCGAATCACCCACTCCAGCCTGAGGCTTCAATCGCAGGAATCGATTGGCAGGCGAGCGATAGAACGTGAGCGGAGTAAAGAGCTTGGCAAACCTGGAATCATCAGAATCCATCCTGACGGGCTGGATGGAATCGATACGGGCACGCAGAGCCGACAGAGAATCAGCATAACTCTCTGCCAGAGTTGGCTCCATCACTTTCACAGTATCTTTTTTCACCACTGTGCGCTTGTGCAGGCGTTGTGCTTCTACCGAAACAGCCCCTGCAATAATCGTCAAAACGAGTAGTCCTAATCTTATTTTCATACCTTATTTTATCTATTCGGGCACAAAGGTAATAAATAATTCATAAATCCAAGGGCTTTATCCCAAATAATTTTGGTATTTCGCAAAAATATCGTAACTTTGCACCCAAAATTATTCTAATTTAAATTATATATATCGTGGCTGAAACAAAGTACATCTTCGTTACCGGTGGTGTGGTTTCTTCTTTGGGTAAGGGAATCATCTCATCATCCATCGGTAAACTTCTTCAAGCAAGAGGCTACAACATTACTATCCAAAAGTTTGACCCATACATCAACATCGACCCGGGTACACTGAACCCGTATGAGCATGGTGAGTGCTACGTAACGGTAGATGGTATGGAGACCGACCTCGACCTCGGACACTACGAGCGATTCACCGGCATTCAGACTACAAAAGCGAATTCTCTCACCACTGGTCGTATCTACAAGGCAGTGATTGACAAGGAACGCCGTGGCGATTATCTCGGCAAAACCATCCAGGTGGTGCCTCACATCACCGACGAGATCAAGCGCAACGTGAAGCTGCTCGGCAAGAA
Organism: Prevotella sp.; assembly: GCA_022732315.1. Next base: position 51 of record JAIJUV010000247.1, on the reverse strand, counting down.
GTATCACTATGACTTCGTGATTACCGAGATTGGCGGAACCATCGGCGACAT
>JAIJUV010000246.1 GCA_022732315.1 Prevotella sp. | reverse complement strand
ATCGACCTTTGATGGGTCGACTACTATCTGAATATTATTAATAGTAGAACCATCGTTAAGAGCGATAAAATCGACTGCTTTGCTACTACGATGGGTACGTACCCATCCCTTTACATTCACGATTGAGTCGTAGGCTGTGCTCTTGAGCAAGTCAACGACTTTAGTTCTTTTTACTTTTTCCATTGTTAATTAATAGGTTAAAAAGGAGACTAGTCTTTAGTCTCCTTTCTTATAATTTGATATGTTCCTTATTCAAAAGCACCCATGCGGAGCATGTCTACTTCCTTCTCTGTAAGGAAGCGCCAGTCACCACGACGGAGGTTCTTCTTGGTCAAACCTGCAAACTGTACACGGTCCAACTTGGTTACACGATAACCGAGGCTCTCGAAGATACGGCGAACGATACGGTTCTTGCCGCTGTGAATCTCGATGCCTACCTGTGACTTGTCGCGATCGTCAGCATACTCGATAGCGTCTGCCTTGATCTCGCCGTCATCCAAGGTGATACCCTCACGAATCTGATCCATATCGTGAGAAGTGAGGTTCTTGTCGAGGTGTACGTGATATACCTTCTTCTTCAAGAACTTAGGATGAGTCAGCTTAGAAGCCAGGTCACCATCGTTGGTCAACAGGAGCACACCTGTTGTGTTACGGTCGAGACGACCTACAGGATAGATACGCTCAGGGCATACATCCTTCACGAGGTCCATCACTGTCTTGCGCTGCTGAGGATCATCGCTGGTTGTCACGTAATCCTTTGGCTTGTTGAGCAATACATATACCTTCTTCTCCAAAGATACCACTGCATCGTGGAACTTCACCTCGTCGGTGCGAAGAATCTTGGTACCCAACTCGGTAACTACCTCACCATTGACAGTTACCAGACCAGCCTGGATAAACTCATCAGCCTCACGGCGAGAGCATACACCAGCATTGGCAAGGAACTTGTTCAAGCGCAATGGCTCTGTTGGGTCGATATTCTCCTCCTTGTACTCGATGCGCTTCTTCATGCTATACTTAGCATTTGGATCGTATCCAGGAGTGTGCTGGCGGAAGCCGCCACCACGGTTGTTGTTATAGCCACCACCACGGTTGTTGCCATAGCCACCACCACGGTTGTTGCCATAGCCACCACCACGGTTGTTGCCATAGCCACCGCCACGGTTGTTGCTGTTATAGCCACCACCGCGGTTGTTGCCGTAACCACCGCCACGGTTGCTGTTGTAGCCACCACCCTGTGGACGGCCGTAGCCACCCTGCTGACGTGGCTGGTAACCACCATTAGACTGATGCTGGTCGTCACCTTCTGCATTATTGTTGAAACGAGGACGGCTATTGTAACCACCCTGCTGAGGACGGCTGTTGTAGCCACCCTGTGGACGGCCATAACCACCGCCACGGCTGTTACCATAGCTGCTGCCACCACGGTTGCTGTTGTAGCCACCCTGTGGACGGCCATAGCCACCACGGCTGCTGCTGCTGCCATAGCTGCTGCGCTGTGGACGATCGCTGCTGCCCGAATTACCCTGCAGGCCAGCTCCGAATCCTTCTGGACGGAAGCCACCCTCGCTACTGCTGTTACTACTTCTATCGCTGCCATAAGATGGGCGATGACTGTTAATACGTGGACGCTGTGAGCGACCTACACTACGATAACTCTTCTGATAACCGCCTGCGCTGAAGCCCTCTCGGGTGTTCTCGTTGCCTGACGATTGACTCTGTGGTTTGTTTTCGATTTCTGAATCCATATTACTTCTTAAATAAAAGCCTCACGGCCGGGTTAATAAATCTTATTATTTATATTTAAACTTGATATGATATGTCTGTACTTTTCCTGCCCTTAGGGGATCAGATAATACTTAAAATATACCTGTATAATTACTTGGAGTGATAGCCATCAGCTCAGCCTTCACGCTGTCGCTCACGTTCAATCCCTTGATAAACTCGTGGATGGTCTCCTCGGTCATGTGGGTATTGGTACGGGTGAGAGCCTTCAATGCCTCGTATGGATGAGGATAAGCCTCACGGCGAAGGATGGTCTGGATAGCCTCAGCCACTACTGCCCATGTATTATTCAAGTCTTCCTGCAACTTCTCCTCGTGGAGGATGAGCTTGCGCAAGCCCTTCAATGTGCTCTGGATGGCGATGATGCTGTGACCGAGAGGCACACCGATGTTGCGGAGCACGGTGCTGTCGGTAAGGTCACGCTGCAAGCGGCTTACTGGAAGCTTCTGTGCCAGGAACTGGAGAATGGCATTGGCAATACCGAGGTTACCCTCGCTATTCTCGTAATCGATAGGGTTTACCTTATGTGGCATCGCGCTGGAACCTACCTCACCAGCCTTGATTTTCTGCTTGAAGTAATCCATAGAGATGTACATCCAGAAGTCACGATCCAAGTCGATGATGATGGTATTGATTCTGCGGATGGCATCAAAGATGGAACCCAGATGATCATAGTTGCTGATCTGTGTGGTATACTGCTCGCGCTCCAAGCCCAGCTTCTCGCTTACGAACTTGTTGCCGAAGGCACGCCAGTCATACTCCGGATAAGCCACATGATGCGCATTGTAGTTACCGGTGGCACCACCAAACTTAGCTGTAATCTTGCAAGCCTTCAAAGACTTGAGCTGCTCGGTGAGACGATAAACGTAAACCATGATTTCCTTGCCCAAGCGGGTTGGAGATGCAGGCTGACCATGAGTCTTAGCCAACATAGGAACATCCTTCCACTCATCAGCGTAAGTCTGGAGCTGTGCAATCAACTCCTCTACCTGTGGGTAGAAGCACTCTTCCAAAGCCTCCTTCACAGAGAGAGGCACACTGGTGTTGTTGATGTCCTGAGATGTCAAACCGAAGTGGATAAACTCCTTGTAGGCATCCAAGCCACCAATCTTGTCGAACTCTTCCTTGATGAAGTACTCAACGGCTTTCACGTCATGGTTGGTAATCTTCTCAATGTCTTTCACACGCTGTGCTCCCTTCTCGTCGAGATTGCGGTAGATGTCACGCAAACGCTCAAACAGCTGCTTGTCGAAAGAAGCCAACTGTGGCAAAGGTAATTCGCATAAAGTAATGAAGTACTCAATCTCTACGCGCACGCGATAACGAATGAGAGCATACTCTGAAAAGTAGTTAGCGAGTTGCTCTGTTTTTCCCCTGTAACGACCATCAATAGGTGATATGGCAGTCAATAAATCTAAATCCATAATAATTAATAATACGTATTATATATAATATAGGGTGCAAAGTTAAGCAATTCCTTTGAAAAAACAGAAAAATAAGGAATTATTTAGCTTTAATTAAAACAAAAAGGTCTCCCAACTTTTGTTGGAAGACCTTCATAAGGGTGGGCGCTGACGGATTCGAACCGCCGACCCTCTGCTTGTAAGGCAGATGCTCTAAACCAGCTGAGCTAAGCGCCCTTATGACAAATAAATGTTCGTTCTAAAATTAAAATCACGAAAACCAAGTTTCGTGGGCGCTGACGGATTCGAACCGCCGACCCTCTGCTTGTAAGGCAGATGCTCTAAACCAGCTGAGCTAAGCGCCCTTATGATAAGTAAGGATTTCTTTTTCTATTATTCACGAAACTAAGTTCCGTGGGCGCTGACGGATTCGAACCGCCGACCCTCTGCTTGTAAGGCAGATGCTCTAAACCAGCTGAGCTAAGCGCCCTGAAAAAAAAAATCCCTGCAACCACAAAAGTGAGTCACAGGGAACACCCCTGTGGGCGCTGACGGATTCGAACCGCCGACCCTCTGCTTGTAAGGCAGATGCTCTAAACCAGCTGAGCTAAGCGCCCTTACTTTTCGTAAGCGGTTGCAAAGGTAC
>JAIJUV010000245.1 GCA_022732315.1 Prevotella sp. | reverse complement strand
CTTCGCATCAGCCAGCGCACCTTACAAAAACTTCGAGACCGCCGTTTCTTGGGACATACCCAATTCGGTCGCCAGTTCTATTACAAGCCCGACGAAGTCAAGGCCCTTGTACCCCTTGTCGCCCGCATCAAATCGGTATAGCATCCCCCATGGCTGCGCAGTGTATTATGGGCACCCCGAGTGATATTGAGAATCAAGTTAAGAATCTCTAGTTTCGTAAATAACCAACGGTCCCCAAAAGGGGGCCAACTTTCAATAACCGCTGGTGGAATGACCGAAGGTCATGGAACCTGCGGACAACCAACTGGAGGGAGAAAGCGTCCCCAAAGGGGGCGAATAGCATCCTGTTATGAGCGCACCAAGTGATATTGAGAATCAATTCGATATAGCATAAAAATGAATTTCGCCCAAGGCAAAGCGAGCACTTCACCTTGGGCGACCCAAATAAAATTTATCCACCATTTAATCCACAGATCAAGCAATGAACAATATGAATCAGATTTTATCGCATGACAGCGAGTCCATAGCCACCGCCATGCAGTCCTTGAAGAAAGCCAACAATTGGCTTTCCTCGTTCCTGGAGTCCTACAGTCCACCTCTGGACGGTGAGCGCTACCTCACCGATCAGGAACTCTCCGAGCACTTAAAGCTCAGTCGCCGCACCTTGCAGGAATACCGCAAGCAGCGCATCTTGCCATACATTATATTATGTGGCAAGACCCTCTATCCCGAATCCGAGATCCAGTCCCTCCTCACCACCAATTACCGCAAGCCGATAATTGATGGGGAAATCAGAGATGACAGATACACCTGATACAATTGCCTCTAAACGAACAAAGGGAAACAACCTGTCTTTGGCCGTTCCCCTTTGTTCGTTGTATTCATTCTGATCACATCACATGATTGTCAAAATGGCTTTGCATGCAAATCTCCTTTACAGCGCTTTATTGCACCATCTAAAGATTTTGAAAGATTCATAAATGCAGCTTTCCTGATATATTTTTCAGTTTTGATGACCTCATCTACTTTCACTTTCAACTTTTCCAATGGCTTGATATCATCATTCGTTTCATTTATCCAATTGCTCACATTATAAGATAAATTATATCTGTCTCGGATAAAATGAGTAAAAGAATTTAAGGATTCGTTGTTCAATTTCAGCAAGTTATCCATTAGTTTATCCATGTTTACATGATTGAAGATGGATACCATATCGTATGTACAGCTGTGATCCGGCAATGCCTGTTTATTTAAAGTACCCAATTCATCTACATTCGAATCCGACAATTCTTCCAGAGTGCGAGTCATGAGATTTTTACTCATCTTCAATCTATTCTCATATTCCTCATTAAATTTAGCACAAATCTCTGGCAACCGCTTCAATTTCTCTGTAGTCATATAAGAATTGACCCCTCTACTAAATGCTATGTGAGCGTCATATACTGACTCTTCGTCTTGAAAAGCCTCCCAATATTTAGGCAGAGCCTCGCATATGTTATTGAAGTCCTTTTCATCAAACTCTTTTATTGTACGAGAGTCCAGGTATACCAAATAAGCGATGGCATATCCCAAATTTTTCATGCTCGTCACTTGGATACCACAAATATCATCTATCAAGGAACGATAGAATGAAATAAATTCCGTATTACTCATTGCATACACCTCATTGATCCTAGCCCATGAGCGAACTTCTGCCTCTGGTGCGAAATATTCTTTTCCAACATAATCCTTGATAGAGTTGCCCGTATTTAGCTCTAAGAGAACTCTTTCTACAAACTCTATCTTGAACGTCTGGTAATTACTCAAACGCTGATAAATATTATTATATCTCTGATGAATGTCTCTTATCTGCGACTTCAAGCTCTCTATTTTTTCTTTGCCAAACTGTTGACCTTTTATGTCATATCGAATCCAGGCATCAAATAACTGATGATTTTTTCCGCGATACTCACAATAGGATATTATATAAGTCCCCAACACATGAATCATGATGTCCTCATAACGGCTATCTCCAAAGAAATCTGTCATAGATTCCTCGAATCGGCTAAAATCCCATAATGCTTGACGCAGAATACGAAGATTATCACATTCCGTCATGGCAAAGAACTTCTCAATCTGCTCTTGATGACCAACAACAAAATCATTTTTGGGTGTCTGATTGACAAAAGTGTCAAGAGCACTATGTATATCCGTCGCTATCTCAAACTCGCGACCTATCGTTTTCTCCTTGAACTCACCAAATATCTTCTTATTCTCGCCTTCGGCAATCTTATCCTCATCACCAATGACTATAAGGTGACAATTACATTGCTCCACAAAGAAGTTCAAAAACCCCAACAACTTCTTCATAGGAACATCACAACGCTCCAAATCATCAAAGATGAGCAAGTTTCCTTTCTTCACTTGTTCATCTTCTGATTTGAAGATAGATAATGAATCCAATCCTAAATTCATTGAAAAGTCAGAATTTCCATCTTTATCCCAATCAACATCACACTTTAAGACAATGGCTGACATAAATTTCAAGAATGTTTTTCCTGCCTTTGCCGCTTTACCATATAATATAGGATAAAGAGCACGATTGATAGCTGTCGTTATCTGCTTTGTTTCGCTCAATCCGTACAAAGACACATATACTGGCTCTAGAACTTTGTCCTCAGCCTCTTGTTTCTGATATGTATCTATCCAATGATTGATAAAATGAGTTTTCCCACATCCCCACTTGCCTTTCAGTAGAACAGCATATTGAGGATCGGGATTCATCATGTATCCATTTAAAAAGTTTACTATATTCTCATTCATATAAATCTATCTTTGGTTTGTATTACAAAAATACACTTTTTCCTTGAAAAGCAAATACAACCGATGAATTATATAACAAACTTTATATAATGAGTCTACTCGCTATAGTCCTAATTCGAATTTCTTCTTTATAACTTACCAATACTCAGAAGGTCGTTATCGCAAAGCGACTTTTCTGGTGAACTCATACTAGAGTCCCGCAAACAAAAACAGGTAGAAGCAAATAATGATCATTCGCTTCTACCTGTGCTATATTCTGGACTTCAGTTGAAATCTTTGCTATTGTTCATCATAACAATCATAGGCTGTTCTGTCTTTTGCCATTCACGCTCCACCTTTTCTTTGTTGACAACTCTTTCCACCATCCATTTTCTAAAGATCTGAGTCCAAGAAGTGTCCAGCTGAAAAGCAATAGCCATCACCATTTCCATGCTATACACATCAGCCTTGTTCCCATTATCCAGCGTGATATATTTTGCTGCCTCAAATTCTTTCAAGGCTCCCTGTTTGAAAATACGTTTAATCGTATTTCTCACTGTTACACCCGAAACATAGAACAGCTCCGCTATTTCCCACGCAGTCATCCACACCTCACCATGATGAGGTGCGTAGATGACCATGTCCTCCTGTATTGTTATCACCTGTCTTTTCATACTTCGTCTTGTTTAGAAATTTGATTACTCTTGTCATTTTCAACACTCTGTTCTACATGTCCCATATACTCCTTGATATGGTTCAGTTGCAAAGATAACTGATCCATGTCCTTATTCAACTTTTCCTTAGTTATTTTTGCGTAAATTTGTGTTGTTTTAATATTCTTGTGACCTAATAACGAACTTACCGTCTCTATCGGCACCCCATTGGAGAGACAGATCGACGTTGCGAACGTGTGGCGGAAGCAATGCACAATTTAAGCAAAAGTAACGGAAAGTGAATATGAGAGAAATGAACTGCAAGTGGTTGAGAATGAGCAATATTTCATAATTCTGCCAATTGGCTGCAAAGCAAAGCCGAGCAGGATATTGAGTTATTTCAGTTACCAA
>JAIJUV010000244.1 GCA_022732315.1 Prevotella sp. | reverse complement strand
CCTTATCCTTCCAGGTGTATAAAGGATCGGTTACCGGCTTCACCAGGATGTTGCGGCCAAAGAGATACTCATCGTTCAGGCGGGAAGCCTTCTTGTCTGCCGCATAATCCATTACCAGGGCACGCATCATGCTTCCGCTATTCTGTACACAGTCGCCAGCCGTACTGTAGATATAAGGCAAAAGGCGATAGCGCAGCTTGATGGCCTTAATCATAGCATCATAAGCCCAGTCGCCCTGCTTTCCGAATTCATACAGTTCGCTTACCATCGGCGAAGAACAGTGGTTGCGCATCAATGGCATGAAGGTTCCCCACTGCATCCAGCGGGTCTGCAGTTCCTGAAGGGCAGGGTTCTTTGGATTCTGTTCAAACTCCCAGTAGAAGAAACCACCCAGGTCGGTGTTCCAGAACGGAATGCCGCAGAGCGAGAAGTTCAAGCCCGAAGGAATTTGGTTCTTCATCTCGTTCCAGGAAGCCACCACATCACCGCTCCAGCAGATGGTGCCATAATGCTGAATACCGAAACTGCCGCTTCGGGTCATCTGGAGCGAACGCTTCGTGTTGCCCTTCATCGCTCTCTGGTGCTCGTAGATGCTCTTGTTGTGCAACAATGGGAAGGCGTTCTTTACGCCCAGCCATGAACCGTCGTAGGTTTGATAGTTCTCATCGCCCGGTTTCTCAAAATGATCAGGCTCCGTAGAATCAGTCCACCAAGCATCGAAGCCCATCTGGTAGAGATGGGTAAGATACTTCCAGTAGAGGTCGCGCGCCTTCGGATTGAAGACATCGTATGGCATTACGCCACTCTTTCTTGGCCACGTTTCAAAAGGAAGAAGGGCATTCATCTTCTTCAGTTCACGATACTGCTCTGTCCAAGGACCGAAACTTGCCCAGATGGAAATCATCAGGTGGGCATCGGTCTTGTGAACATACTTCACCATCTCCTCCGGACTCTTCAGGCGGGTTTCTCCCTGCGCCTTCATCTGCTTCATATCTGTAGGAAGATACTTGGCATAGGCTGGGTCGCCCACCTTATTTATATAATATGGGTTCTGGAATTTCATCGCATTCCAGTTGGAATCGCATCCCCAATACTGCCAGTCCTGCACGATGGCATCAGTAGGAATCTTCAGTTCGCGATACTTGTCCAAAACGCCTGCCAGTTCATCGCTGGTCTTATAGCGCTCACGGCATTGCCAGAAGCCCATCGCCCATTTCGGGAACATCGTAGCCTGTCCGGTGAGTTCACGGATGCTGGCAATCACTCCATCCTGCGTACCATCCTTGTACATGAAATAGTAGTCGGCACAGGTTCCCACTTCGCTGGTAAAGGAAGTGCATGATGCCTGGTTGCCATTATCCCTGGATGCTACAATATCATTGAAATAGGTTTTTCCGGCATTGTCCCAGTAAAGACCATAGCCTTTCTCGCTGGTGAAATAAGGGATGGCGATATAGGTGTTATGATTCCAGAGTTCGATGTTCTTCCGGCCACGCTGATTCATATAAACATCACGCAGCTGTCCCAAGCCATAGATGGCCTCGTCGTCGGCAAGACGGAAGTCCTGCTCTATGCGGTACTTGCCCTTGTTGGCTTCATCCTTGCGGGCTTCCAGGCGGGTCTTCGTATCAGTAAGCAGCAGTTTTCCTTCCTTCGAGAGGAAGCGGATTTCGCCAGTCTTCTGATTCAGTTCAACAGACATCAGATTAGAGTTAATTCTTACAACATCTCCATTTTCCTGTATTTGAACGTCCTTCATCAGCTGAGGCTTCAAGATAACAGAATAGCTTTTCTTCTGAACGGAAACGCCAAGGTCGGCATCAGATTTCTGAATGCGGACGATGGATGGAGAATAGAACTCGATGGTTACATTCTGCTGAGCCACCTGGCGGATGATGGCATTTGCAGCTGCACCTTTCTGCGTGCCTGCCACCTTTACGCTCTTGGCACAGAGTTCACCAGGAACGCCTACTGCAGCTATACCCAAAAGGGCAATGAGAGATAAATTCTTTAGCATATTTTTTCTTTGTTTATTATATTAGTTGGTTTATGATTTTTCCTGTCTGAATACGCAAGCTAGTATTTCGGCTGCAAAGGTAATGCAAGAGATAATCTCATGCAAAACACCTAATCGTAGAGATAGAAAATGCGCTCCATCATGTGCCACTTCTCATCGCTCGTAGCACCCTTGCCGCACTTCTGGAACTTGCCTACCACTTCCTCCCATTCTGCCTGTCTAGGGAGGGTGGCGAGCTCTGCCATTTTCTTGTCCCAATCGAAATCTACGGGAGCATCCACAACCATCACCAGTCGGTTGCCGAAGATGTAAATCTCCATCTCCAGGATACCCACCTGTCGGATTCCGTCACGAATCTCCTTCCATTGCACACCTTCTGAATGCAGGCGGCGATATTCACGGATAGCCTCCTCATCAGATTCCAGTTCCAACCACTGCACGTAGCGCTTGGTGGCTACCGGATACTTCTTCTGTTCATAACCTTTCATCATAATCATTAGGGTTTTTAAAGATTCAATAATATGTTATTTTGTTTATTTAGTGCAAAAATATAAAAAAAGATTGAGCAAAACAAGCTAAGATAGAAATATTTTAGTTACTTTTGCATTATCTTATCAAATAACAGATTACAAGTATGAAGAAACTACTCTTATCCATCGCCTTTCTGCTCCCTGGTATGGGAATGATGGCGCAAACTCAGGTGAAGACTGCCGGAGGTGTTCTCGAAGGAAAAGACCTCTCGGGCATCACGGTCTTCAAAGGCGTTCCGTTCGCTGCCCCTCCTGTGGGAAACCTCCGCTGGAAGGCTCCGCAACCTGCACAGAAATGGCAGGGCGTTCGCGAAGCTAAGGAGTTCGGACCGAACCCGATGCAGGAACCTATCTTCGGCGACATGAACTTCGGTACGAAGGCAAACAGCGAAGATTGCCTATACCTTAATATATGGACTCCTGCAAAGACCATGAAGGAGCATCTGCCTGTTTTGATTTATTTCAACGGCGGAGGCTTGATGGCTGGCAGCGGAAGCGAACCTAGATATGCGGGCGATGCAATGGCGCGCAAGGGAATCATCTCCATCACAGCCAACTATCGCGAGGGAATCTTCGGATTCTTCGCTCATCCTCAACTCTCCAAGGAAACATTCTACAAGGGTTCCGGCAACTATGGATTCATGGACCAGGTGGCTGCCATACAATGGGTGAAGGATAACATCGAGGCTTTCGGCGGAGACCCTAACCGCATCACCATCGTAGGCGAATCGGCTGGTTCCATGTCGGTTAGCGCCCTGATGGCTTCCCCTCTCTGCCAGGGACTCTTTGCCCAGGCAATGGGTTCCAGCGGTTCGGTAATGGGATTCAAGAAGATTGCTACCCAGAAGGAAGCCGAAGAACTGGGCGTGAAGCTTGCCCAGAAAATAGCCGAGAAGATGGGCAAGAATACGGGCAAGAAGGTGAAAAAGAACGTAGGATTGAAGAACCTCAACGAACTTCGTGCCCTGCCTGCCGAGGAACTGATGAAGCTGGCGGGCGTAAGAGCCGTTCCCGTTTATAATATCGACGGATATTTCATGAAAGAGCAGCCTACAGAGGTATTTGCCAAGGGCGAACAGACCAAGGTGCCTCTGCTCATTGGCGGCAACAACCAGGAGATGACTCCATGGGCGGTATTGATGGGCAAACAGCCTACCGTTGAGAATCTGAAGGCTGGCGCCAAGGCTACTTTCGGGTCAGAGAACATCGATGAACTCTTCCGTCTTTACGGAATCAACAGCGACAAGGATGTGTTGGAGCAGCCGGGTGTGAATCTGGCTTCGGATATCTTCCTGGATTATTCTACCTGG
>JAIJUV010000243.1 GCA_022732315.1 Prevotella sp. | reverse complement strand
TAAATGTTGTTCTCCTTGAGTTCCAAAGAGAAATCTCTAAATACAAGGTGCTTGCTACCTGGGTATCTGAAATCAATGTCTTTAATCTGTATCATAATCGTTAATGTTTGAGTGTACTACTTCAATAGAACACTGCAAAGGTATGCTTTTCTGCAATAAGTTCCAAACTTTTGGGTAATTATTTTCTTACTTTAACGTATTGTTAACATTATCACCTTATTATAAAAAGCAAAGGCACCGGAAAGCCTTCACTTTTCGATGCCTTTATGCTTGCTTAAATGTATTTCATCAGAATGTCCCAAACGGCGATGATGTGGCAGATGCTACCTGCCAAAACAAAGAAATGGAACACGGAATGCATGTATTTCTTCTTGTTGATGCTGTAGAACACGGCTCCCGTAATGTAGCACACGCCCTCGGCGATGATCCAAGCCACCGTGGTGGCAGATACGGAATCTATCAGTGGCTTGAAAGCCACGAGCACCGACAGTCCCATGCCCACAAAGCAGGTGGTCTCCAGGTTGCTGTGGTCCTTGAGCCGGGTAAAACTCATGATGGTTCCGGCGATGGCGCACGCCCAGATAAAGATGAAGAGGCTCCAGCCCCAGTAGCCTTGGTCGCGCAAAGCAATCAGGGTGATAGGGGAGTAGGAACCCGCAATGTGCCAGTAGATGGCGGCGTGGTCCCACTTTCGCAGTCGCTCCTTCCATTTGCTCCAGGCTGAGATGGCGTGATAAACCGTGGATGCGATGTACGACATCAGCATACCGAATAAGTAGAGGATGATTCCTGCCGTGGCCCATCCGTTGTGCATGGTAAAGCACCAATATAGGAAGATGGCTCCCACGACAACGCCCATCAGGATGCCTCCTGCGTGCGACCAGGAGTTCCAGAGTTCCTCTTTATGACTGAAATGTATTTTGAGTTTCATATACTTTCTTTTAAAATTTCTGCAAAGATACGAAATGTTTTCGGCATTTTATCCCCTTTTCCGATACTTTTAGAGGTCTTAGAGTGAAAAAAACTTAAAAAATGATAGAAAATGATACGGCGTATCGGATAAAGTGTTACTTTTGCACTCAACAATTTAAACGTAGTAAACCAAAATGCAAAAATTGGTAAACCGAGCGGCGTGATGTCGCATCTACTAAACAAAGAATTTCAAATACATCATATTGATCAAATGCATCATATTGGTCTCATGGATCATATTCTTCATATTGAATTGATACGATATCTCGTATTCTAATCGTTTATACCCTAGTAATACACAAATTGAATTCTTATAATACAGACCTGAAATAGAACAAGATAGAAAGTATGAGTAAACAATAATATAAACATTTTAAACCAGAAACAAATGAAACAAAATTTACTTAAGACAATGCTCGTTAGTACAGCACTCGTTGCAGGTACTATGGGTGTATGGGCGGATGATTTCGTCACCTATTATTCTCAAGATTATGAGGGTGCTGATGTACTTGTTGATTGGGCGACAAGTAATAAGGACCGTTACATTCCAATTTTGCAGACTGTTGATAAGAATACGTTTTTGACAGTAGATCAAACAACAAGAAGGAATAATGGATGTTCTTTAACAAATTCTTCTGTAAAAGTTGCTGCAGGTACGGATTTTACTATTACTTTAGATTTAAAGTTAGGTAGCCATAATGATAAAGATAAATCTTCAACAGTTTTTACTATTAAGGATGCTGAAAATAGTTCTGCAATTTTTAGTTTGGCTGATGCTGGTGCTTCTTCTACCAAATGGATTGTTAATGGTGACAATGATTTGCAGCTCGACTTGCCTGGTACGGGTAAGACCGCGGATGTATGGTACACTTTTAAGGTTACCCGAAAAGGTAATATTACATATCTGACAGTGACAAATACAAAGACTGGAGATGTTGTTCTTAAAAGAACTGCAATAAAAACATTGAGTGAGAAGGGCGGTGTCGGAAAAATGACTTTTGATACGTCTCGTTATTTTGCTAATTTAGCGATAGACAATGTTGTAGTTCGTTCTTTGACAGGAGACGATGTCCCTGCTACCCAAGTATTTACAGTTGTTACAAAGTACCAATTGGAAGACGGAACAGTAATAGCAGAAGATAGAACAGATGCGATAGAGTCTGGTAGTAAATTTACTCCTTCTTATGATGAGTCATTCGATGATGAAAATTATCGTTATACTTATAAGAGCGGTGCAAATGAGATTGCTTCTGTAGGTGCTGATGCGACTGTAACAGTTGTGTATACTCGTGAGGAGTTGGCAAATTGGGCAATAACTGTAAAAGCAGGAGGAGAACTTAACGAATCTTTGGCAAAATTTACAGTTAAGGATGCTAAGAATGCTGCTTATACTTATCCTCGTTACATCAATAAGGATTCAAACTTGTATCAGATAAAGAAAGGCAGATATGATCAAGGTTATGTAAGAACAATTAATAGTGTAAAGGGTGATGAAGAAGTAACAGAAGAGTATTTGTTGAACTCTAAAAATGTTGCATTCTTTGCAGAAGCAGAGGATATTTCTTCTTTAACTTCTGTAGAAGGTGGTAATGTTCCTGCTCGTTGTTCTAACGGTAAGGCTGCGTATGCTGCAAGTGATGCTGTAATAGCTCATTTGTCTGCTGGTTCTTATAAAATAAAAGCTGCGGTCTTTGGAAATGCTGGAGTGACATTTGAATTTAAGGTAGGTGATAAGACTGTTTTCTCTCCTGGTACAAAGGGATATTTCTTTGAGTCAGAAAGTGATATTTTTACGTTAGACACTGATGCTGATGTAGTTTTGGCTGCTGGTGGTAATAGCTCTAAAGTTGTGGATTATATTGCTATCATGAAGACTGCAGAGCCTGTTGCCGTTTCAGCCGTTAAGTTCGCAACCTACGTTCCAACCTGCAATGTTGTAGCTCCAGCTGATGTGAAGGTTTATACAGCAAGGGTAAATGAGGCTAAGAGTGCAGTTGTATTGACAGAAGTTCCTGCTAGTTCTGTAATCGCAAAGGGTACTCCTGTATTGGTTGGTGCTGAGGCTGGCTCTTATACCTTCGAGGCATCTGCAGGAGAGGCAACAGCTGTTGATGGTAATGATTTGAAGGCAGCTACTGCTGATACAAAGGGTGATGGTGCTACTATCTATGCTTTGGTAGAGCAGGATGGCAAGGCAGTATTCGCTCCTTTGAAGGAAGGCGTTGCAGTAAGTTTGGGTCACGCTTATCTCAAGTTGCCAGCAGCTAGCGCTACAAGATTCTACTCAATCCAGTTTGGTGGCGAGACAACAGGCATCAACGAGGTGAATGCAGCTGCTAAGGCAGATGGCGCTTATTACACACTCCAGGGTGTGAAGACAAGCAAGGCTGCTAAGGGTATTTACATCCACAACGGTAAGAAAGTGGTTATCAAGTAATGATTCATTAATAATAAGTATTTATAATAACATCAATAAATAGAAACAAAATGAAAAAGTATATTCAGCCAGAAATTAATGTAATGGAGATGGAGTTGGATTCTCAGCTTTGCCAGTCAAGTATTGCAGTTAGCGAAACTCCGGCAGATGGCCCTACTCTTGCGCCAACACGCCCTCGCTTCAGCATCTGGGAATCTGAGGACGATGTAGAGGAGTAATCAGAAATAGATTGATTATCATCTATGAATAAGGGTGTGGTGAAAGCCACACCTCCCAAACACCCCGAACCAAGTTTTCTTCTTGGTTCGGGGTTATTTGATTGATAGGAAAAATCTTGATAGATAAAATACCCCAAAATCAGCATTAAGCATGTGTCTTGTCCTGGAAAAAGTTGACAGGGTATAAATCAACTTAAAGATAAGAAAAATGGATAAAGACAAATTGGAGCTATCAGTGAGTGTAGCTCGTA
>JAIJUV010000242.1 GCA_022732315.1 Prevotella sp. | reverse complement strand
GCCTTTCGGTCGCATCATCCTGTTTGCCATCGCAAGGCAACGGTGCGCCCAACGCCTGTCATCCTCGTCATCGTTGCGTCCCCATTTCATGTCATTGCTGCCACCGCCTCCGCCACCTTGCCCTTCGGCAAAAGTCGTAGCTTGGTCGATGTAGCCAAGATACAACAATGTGGCACAATGCAGAACTTCGGCAGTGTGCTCGGCTATGGTTTCCAATGGCGAGCCGTCAAATGCGACTTTGATTTCAGGTGGCAACGATGCCATCTTGGAACGGTAGTCAGTGACCATGCTTTCCAACATTGCTGTCTTGATAAGTGTGCCAGCACCAGTCTGAGCTTCACGAGAGAACTGCATGGCATCCTGCCGAAGCGTCTCTGTCCGTTCCTTGACAAACTCCATGTCCTTGTTCAACTCATCTAACTGCTGGTCAGCCACAGCGAGCTTGTCTTTCTTGTCTGCCAGTTTCTCATCAACGGAAGCCAACTCATTTTGCAATTTTTCCAACTTCTGCGACAAGATGGAACTATCTCCTTCCTTGTTGGCAATCTGCACCTTCAACTTGTCAATCTCCAACATCTTCTGATGTTTCTCTTCTTCCAGATGTTCCACCATAGAAGAGAGCCCTTTCACACGACGTTCTGCCAGTGCTATTTCCGCCCGAAGATCGCTTACAGCCTTGTTAAGGTTGTCCAGTTCCTCTTCCTTTGAAGAACATTCCTCGGACAGGTGTTTGCGGTATTCCTCCGTAGGTCTGTGTCGTTGCCGAGTCTCCGTTTGGCTCGTTCCACGCACCAGTCCCCAAGGTTCATTGACCATCGCCAACTCGTCATGAAGTTTCGATGTTCGTTGACTATATTCCCGATTGTTGGCACCTGCGAAGATTTCCTTGAAGGCAAACTTGCCGTCCTTTATTGGCAGTAGGACACAATGGATGTGTGGTGAAGTCTCGTCCAAGTGTACATAGAAGGCAACGATGTTCTCCTCACCATACTTTCCTGCGACAAAATTATAAATGTCCGTCGCCCATTGCTCAATCTCTGGCATACGCTTGACGGCATAATTCTCCTTGTTGTCGCCGGGCTTGAAGACTACCTCTTGGTCACCGAAGGCAAGCTCACGCATCTTCCATTGTGAACCGCTGAAGATGAAGTCCGCCACCGTTCTGAAACGTGGCTCAGCCAATCCCTCATTTTTGTCCTTGATGCCACGAACAGCCAAGTTCTCAGCCATCATCTGTGGAATAGACTTACTCTTGTCGATAGGTGCTATCTTGCCTCCCTTGGAAATCTGGAAGTTCAGATGCTGTCTGCCGAGGTCATAGTTACCTTTGGCAATAGCTACCTGCCAAGCCCGGTCGCTCCAGTTGCGTTGGTATTCACGGCTGAGAGCGGCGGCGCATCCCTTACGTCCCCTGACGTTCAAAACCTGCTTTGCTATTCTTTCCATATCTCTGATATGCTTATATGTGTCAGTAAAAACAGTGTCCCAGCTTGCTGCCTTGGCGGACACTCTCCCGAAGACTTTTAGGTCGTAGGGGTAATGAGTTACCACACTCCCTAAATTCGTGAACAGCGGGCAAGCCCGATGCGCTAAAAAAGGCAAGCCACGACGAGTGCGATATGCCAGTACCGAACCGTGAGGTCTTACAAGGAGAATGTCCGTAAGGCTGCTATAATGGAACTGAAAGAACTCTACTTATGGTTGTCCGCTTTGGCGTTTATAACTGGCTTGGCGGCTGTCTCAACTGTTGAGGTTGGACAGCAAACCTTATAAGCGGAACACAGGGATTGGAAAAGGCTCATGTCTTCAGCAGTTTTTAACTTGATTGAAGCGGCCTTTCCATAACCGGTAATGTCGGGCAGTTCCTTTATCAGAAGGAGCAACTGAAGCCAGTCTCGATTGAGGACATGAGCGAAGAAGTTAAAGATTGCGTTACGCAACTTGTGTTTGCTGCGTTCTTCCTCACCTATGAGTGAGATGCTATCCACGAGTCTGCCAATTGTAGAAGTGGCAATATCATCAGATTGAAGTTGCTTGTCTGATGATATAGAAGCTGCATCTTTCCCTTGCGATAATGCAACAGCACCCTTTACAATCTGTCCACATACTACGGCTGTCTCTTCTGTGGTGGAACTGCCATTGAGCCAACTGTCTATTGTGAAACGGATGATAGGCTCCAACAAGCAGTCCTGTACAATGGGTACATTTCCATCCTCCATGCCATACATCGTGATGATGGTGTACTTTGTATCGAACTCCTTGCAGTTTATCAGCCCATGTTCCGTTAACTTTTCAAGGAATTGACGAACAGTGGCACGATGCCAATGCCAGTCCTCTGCAAGCTGTGTCTTGGTCGTTATGAACTGAAAGTCTGCCATTAGGTCTGCCACTTCTTTCTTTATGCTTTTTGGCAAATAACGCTCACAGGCCTTGTCCAGCAGATAGCAAAATGCCTCGTGCTTTGAATAACGCTCGTTATGTCGGTCTTGGAGAGATGCCAAAAAGCCGACAGAAAGGTTTACCTTTATATTTTCTTTTGGTATATGTTTCATTGAAAATGTTTTTTGATGTTGTGAAATATTAATTCTCATATCAGGACTGAGTGTTGTAGAAAGTACCAGTACCAAGTGGCGTATTCCAAGAATGACTAAAAGTAGAAGTTTACGATGTCCTCAGGACATTGAACCAAGTGTCTGCCACTGTCTGGGCATTGAGCCTTGAAGATGATCCTAGAGGACGGATAGTAGATGGATGCCACTATGAGAAAGCCAACTATCACACCCAGTGTGTATAGATGAGGTGTGAATATAAACACCAGCGAAGCTGTAAAAGTGAAGGTACATAATTTCTTGTCATCATGCAGTCTATGCAGCAATTTGTCCGCATAAGAAAACTTGAACAGCAGCAAAGCCAACAGTGCCATTACATGAGCAACTATCTTGTTTGGCTGCACTTGGTATGCCATGAAACAGAACACAAGTATTGCCATCAGTAACAGTAGCGTATACAGCTTTCGAAAATAATGCGAAAACACCATACGGAGATAAAAGCTCTGCATCATACGGCAGTTCTTCTTGTAACACATTGTTGATGCCACGAGAAGAAGTATAGGGAAGAAAAGAAATATAATCTTAAATATCATAGTTTGAATTTTAATGTAAAACGTTAATAACCTTCGAATAGTTCCAAATGTATGATACCATAGGTAACATCCTCAAAAAGCAGTTCGACATCTTCCATTGTCAGGGTATTTGATGCAAGGCGTTTTCTGAAGCCTGCATCTTTTCCCATGAGAGTCTTGGCACTTTGTTCTATCTCAAGCAAAGGAATGTGCCACTTTTGACCACGAATGTAATCATTATTGGAATGACAGACCCGAAGGGTAATACACCGACAGCAAACAGTCTGTACCATGCCATGTCGTGAGACGGCGGTGTCTCTCCACAGGAAAGAACTTTCTATGTCAATCCAAGTATGGTATTTGTGGATGATGTCCAGGATTCCTTGAATCTGCACGTCACTCATAGATAGAACGTAATGTCACATAAAACACATCAGCATGTCCGCCTTGTCACGCTTGTACTTGAAGAAACCAGTTCTAGCTTGCAGTTCCAATTCATGGCACAAGTCACCATACATGAACTCCAAGGACTCATAGATGGTAACAATTATGGAATGAACATTTCCATTGGCATCCGTACTGGCATTCATTTTGTACATACGCCCGAAATTAGGGTTGGAGAAGGCACAACAGAACTGTCCGAACTCCGTATGCACAGAAGTCACCTTATGATAAAGGATAATCAGTTCCATCTGGTCTTCCAAAAGGTTCATCACCTCTTCGAGGGAATAAGACTTTTCCAACTTGAAGTCAAGCAGGACATA
>JAIJUV010000241.1 GCA_022732315.1 Prevotella sp. | reverse complement strand
CCCTACCGATGTATTCTTGATTAGTTGTGGTATGGGATGCAAGCGAATCACTGTCAGTGACATTGCTTATATTGAGGCAATGAAGGACAACTGTATTATCCACATGGTTGACGGCAAACGATACACTCAATCTTGTCCTATGGGTGACATTGAGCCAGAGTTGAACCCGAACATGTTCAAGCGCATTCACCGTTCTTTCATCGTCAACATTCGCTACATCGATATGTACTATTATGGGCATGTTGTTTTGGAGAATGGTATGGAAGTACACATTGGTGACAAGTACCGTGAGGAATTGAAATCCTCGTTTCACTTTTGGGGTTCGAGAAATCGAAACAAGTAAGATTTTGAAGAAATAACAGGCTGGTATAGCCTGTTCGATGGACACAAAGCCCGTCTGGTGGAAATAGTTGCACCAGTCGGGCTTTCGCTATATCTTTGCACCATCAACGTTGAGAGGCGGGTCCTGAAAAGCCTAATAGTAAAGAGAGTAAGGAAGAATGAGTATACAACAATGAACCCTATTGATTTGAATGGGCTAATAGTCGGCTTAAGTATATGGGAAAATCAACGTTTCTCCCAACTACCAGATTATGCCCTTCCTTTCTTTTCACAAGGAGGCTGGGAAGGATGGTTGCAAGTTGAATTGGCTATGTTTTTTACTGGATATGGTTATGATGTAGTCAGAGAACAAAATCCATATGATAATCATCTTAGAGCAGATTTGATTTTCAACAAACAAATTTCTGGAAGCACTGAAATTGTTGCAGAAATAAAATGTGAGTCTATTTATCGAAAAAAAGATGATTTCTTCAAGTTAATTCAAGCTGATGAAAAAAAATTAGCTTCTCTAGACGGACGCCAAAATGGAATAATGCTAGTGGCTGTTGCGGAGCCAATATTGGAAGAAACACTTCGTAGTCACGGTTACCAAACTGTTCCTTCAACTCAAAACAACATACGTATTATGTATAAGTTAGTTAAATAAAAAACTTTAAAAATGTGTAACAAACCAATGACACTAAAGACCGTTAACACGAATGATGTTAACTTGGTCTCAAAAACTGGACTCGGGTGTGGTGTTGACATCACAGGAGTACTAGGTACTAACGAGTCTGTAAAGACGCAGATTCTTGATTACAATCTGTTGGTACAGAAAGCTCTTGTTGAACTTGACGATGCCGAGATGCTTTACGATGTAGATCGTTCTGGTAAGGATTATTCCGAAATGACAAACTCTATCAACAGTTGCCTTGCAGGAAAAATCTCACTTGGTGTGAAAGGTCTTTCTTTTGGAAGCAACCTTAGCCGTTCTTTCAACAAGAGCACCAAGCAAGTTGACATCTATGAGTATGCCGAGAAGATGATTATCCGCAAGATGTATGCTCTCAATGTCAAGCCATTTGTGTTGGACACACTGCGTGACTACATTCCTACCGAAGTATGGAATGAAATCAATGCAACAGACAATGCTAATCCTTCGTCTGCAGCTCGTTTGGACAAGAACCGCATCAAGGAACTATACAAGAAGTATGGTACCCACGTTACCACGAAGACTTTCTACGGTTGCATGTATGAGTATATCATGCGTCGAGAACAGAACAACTGGGAGACTTCCATTGAGAAACTTCTCAAGATGGATGTTACGGCAAAGGTTCCTATTCCTGATACAGGTGCAACTGTTGATGGTGAGAAACATATCACGTTTGAGCCTAAGGATAAGGAGTGTCGTGAGAACTCCAATGTCGAGACAGTGGAGCACCGCTATGGTGGTGACACATCTGTAAAAGATGTGAACGCATGGATGAATAGTTGCGTAAAGGGCGAGAAGAACAATTGTGCGCTTCTTGGCTATTCTTTGGGCATTGATAGTGCCACTGATAGTGGACTTATTCCACTATATCAGCTTCTTGATTTTTCTGACCCTCGTCGCCAAGCAATGATTGATGCTTTGCAAGAATACATGAATGAGTATGGCTTGAAGGTAGAACAGCGTAATATGGTTATCGTGGATGCCATTGCCATGCACATCACTTCTGGGGCAGTGAAAGACTTCTTGTACGCTGATGACATCAATGGCATCCGTCGTAAGTTCTATCGTCTCGAAGAAAACATGTACGATTATGTGAAAGGGGTAACCAAAGGCAAGATGTACTTCTACTATGCACTTGGACATTTAACAGGTAATGCCGTTGTCGAGATGAAGTTCTGTGGCAAGGGTGATGCTGATGGTGACTGGAAGTTGAGAGGTTGCAACTCTAACGAGGGTGTTACTGGATGCTTGAAAGACAGGTATCTTGCCATCAAACTTCGTAACGTCAACAACTATCCTGACCAAAAAATGTATGTTACGGGCTTTGGTGTAAAGGTCAAGAAAAATATCAAGGCAGTATCAAAAGGTACGGAAGTCGGTTTCAATTGGACTGCTTCTGGTGATGGTTGGTATAGTGGTGGCTTGATTCACGATGATGTCAAGTGTGTATATACGAAGGATAAGATTAATAATTTCTGATGAAATAACAAGTATGGAGGCAGTGGCACACATTGTGGCACTGCCTTTTTTGTACATTCTATATCGGCAGATTGGAATAAGGAAATCCGATTTTGGGGGAACACCCCCGATTAGGACAAGGTCTAAATTACCGATATTCTGTTAGGCTAACGATTGGTGAAATTACTTTTAATCTCTTCGGACTCTCGCAATAACCGATTGGCTACACTATCTTTATAAGCTGCCATTTCTATCATTTCATAATGGTGGCGAACAGAATCCTCATAAGCAGCAACGCGATTTTTTACGTTGTTTATCACATTTTCATCTCGTTGCACATTGAAATGCTTTTCGATGTAACGAATGTTTGGGTCATCAGATGGAAGCACCATCTTCAATGCCCTATACTTCAAGTCTGCCTCCTCCCAATCTTGATGCTCTCGCCATTGGGTAAGGTTACCCCAAATTGAGATAACAAGAGATAGGAGCAAACCACCAATGAAGAGAAGAATATACTTTGAGGTTGGCTTAAAGCGGTGGGTTACAACTTTCTTTTGAGGTGAATTGTTCATCACTTTAAGTTTGTCCTGCAATGCCTTCGAGGAAACATCATTCTCTTGTCTCATCTGCTTGACGGCATCAACCAAGAGCTTGTTTCGCTGCTCATTTTTTCCAAGTTCAACCTTGATAACGTCAGCAAAAACGACAATGGCATCTCTTAATTTGGATATTTTACCAATGACTTCCTCTTCTTTGCCAAACATAGCAATGATAGATTTCTCCAACTTGGTTATGTCTGCACTTGCAGGAGCTTTTTCCGTTCCTGCATTCTTCGAGGAGGCAGAAAGTTCATCGACTTTCTGCTCCAATCTCTCAACTGTGCCATAGATGGCTTCCAACATTTCTTCTTTCATCTTTCTTTTCTTGTTTGAATGGTTTGTAACTTGCATCAAAGGCTAAAGCCTCTTCTGCGTTTCTTCTTTTTCTTCTTGGATGATTCATCCTCTGGGAATTGCTCAAAGGTCTGAGCATTGGCTGGAGCAAAAAGTCCAATGGAAGAAATACCATTCCATGGTTTTTGGCTGCTCCCCGACATGAATGACAACAGCTCGTCCTTGAAACTACCTTGCTCATATTGTTGAGTAGAAATGGCTCTTGCTGATACATGGTTCTCTGTTCCCTCAAATCTTGCATTCAGTTTGCCAAAGCTATAGTCTCGGCTAATCTGCGTACCCTTGAAGCTATATCCATCCTTGCAAAAACGGATGCCTTGAACCTTGCTCCGCTCCTTGTCCTTATAGACAAACTCCAAGTGAACACCTCGTTTTGCAAGTTCGCTTCTGAGCTTTTCCCAACTATCTGCCATTTTCAATGCGTCCTTAACAGCATTGTGAATCTC
>JAIJUV010000240.1 GCA_022732315.1 Prevotella sp. | reverse complement strand
CAGCAATGATCATTGCTGCTCCTGTTGTTAAAGAGGGTGGCGAAATGAAGGCGGCTGTTAACGGAAATGCCGAAATGAAGGCGCAGCTGGCTCCCCAGAACCCCCTTGTAGTGGATACACCGATGGTACACGACCCTGTGATGGCGTATGAGAATGGTAAGTACTATCTCTACTGCACGGGACATGGCATCACGCAGATGACATCCACTGACCGCAAGCATTGGACTTTAAGTAGGGAAGGCGTGCTGAAGAATCATGAAATTCCGGCATGGACGCATGATAGCGTGCCGGGCTTTGAAACCCATATCTGGGCTCCAGATGTTATCCGTTTCAAGAACAAATGGTATTTGGCTTATTCCTGTTCCACTTTTGGAAAGAATACTTCTGCCATCGGTTTGCTGAGCAATACCTCCTTATCTGATAAGGATGGATGGAAGGATGAAGGTTGCCTTGTCGCCTCCAAGGGCGATAGAGACAACTGGAATGCCATCGACCCAAATTTCATCGTTGATGAGAAGGGAAACCCTTGGCTTACCTGGGGATCCTTCTGGGATGGTATCCAGATGATTAAGTTGGATAAGAAGACGATGCATGTGAAGAAGGGTGCCAAGCCTCAGACTATTGCCCGCCGTCATGCCGTAGGCGATGTTTCGGCAGAACCGAATCCAACCTCTAAGTTTGCCGGCACCAATGCCATCGAGGCTCCTTTCATCATGAAGCATGGTGGCTATTACTATCTCTTCGTGAGCTGGGATTACTGCTGCCGTGGCATCAAGAGCAACTATCGTGTTGCCGTAGGCAGGAGCAGGAAGGTGGCTGGTCCTTATTTGGATAAAGAAGGCAAGGATATGCGCAATGGCGGTGGCACCCTGCTGCTGGAAGGCGACAAGAAGGAATATGAGGCGATGGGCCATTGCTCTGCCTACTCCTTCCCTGATGGCGATTACTTCTTCTGTCATGGTTACAGCGTACCGAAGAATGGCGCCAGCATTCTGGTTCAGAAGAAAATCAACTGGACAAAAGATGGTTGGTTGACGCTGGAGTAAAGTTAAAATAGCGTTTATTCCGCTACGAACGAAAAAAATGCTTCGTAGCGAAATAAACGCTATTTTCTTTCGCTGTTCCATCGCGTACCTCCTTGTTTGGAATACCCAGCGTATATTCCTGAAACATCGGTTCATATTTCTTGATGGTCAGGTAACCGCACTGGTAAAGCAATGGCAAGGCATCTTTTGCCATATTCCTACATGCTTTACGTTTTGCGCTGCTAAGTTACGAAGAAAATCTGAATTAGCCAAGTATAATGGTTAAAAATAAAATGTTTTGTAAAATAAGGCGTTCTGTGTAGTTAAAAACATGTAAAATAAGGCATTCCTCATTATTTTTTCTTATCTTTGTTCGCCCCGAAAAAACAATGGAATTGGGTTGTGGAAATGGGGAAGAGAAAATAGAGAAAAAACAATCGTAATATAAGAAATGAATAAATTAAAAGCATTATTGGGTTTCGACCCAAAACAAATGAAGGTCAAGACTGAATTGATTGCTGGTATGACCACCTTCTTGACCATGTGTTACATCCTGGCAGTGAACCCTACCATCCTTGCAACCACAGGTATGGACAAGGGTGCTCTCTTTACTGCCACAGCCATCGCTTCTGCCATCGCCACCTTCTTGCTGGCTTTCATGGCAAAACTGCCTTTTGCCCAGGCTCCTAGTATGGGACTGAACGCCTTCTTCGCCTTCACCCTTTGTCAGGCTATGGGCTTGACCTGGCAGCAGGCTTTGGCGGTATTGCTCGTAGAGGGTATCATTTTCCTAGCCATCACCTTCCTCAATATCCGCGATAAGATATTGGAGTGTATTCCGAAGAACCTCCGATTCGCCATTTCGGCAGGTATTGGTATGTTTATCGCCTTTATCGGTTTGAAGAATGCGGGCATCATTACTGCCAATGCGGATACTTTCGTGCAGCTCGGCAAGTTTACACCAGTCAGTATCCTGGGTCTCATCAGCATCCTGCTCTGTGGCTGTCTGATGGCGAGAAGAGTGAAGGGTTCCCTGTTCATCGCTATCATCATCTCTACCTTGATTGGTATTCCGATGGGTGTAACCCAGTTCTCTGACAATTGGATGCCGGTATCTACTCCTCACAGCATCGCTCCTATCTTCTGCCAGTTCGATTTCACGGGCTTCTTCACTCCTAAGATGTTCATGGTGGTTTTCTCCCTGTTGCTGGTCAACATCTTCGATACCATCGGAACGGTTCTGGGATTGGTTTCCAAACTCGGTATCAAGGAGAATGAGAAGGGTGATATTCCGGGTGTGAAGGAGGCGATGATGAGTGATGCCATCGGTACTACAGCCGGTGCCCTGCTGGGCAGCTCTACCATTACCACTTATGTGGAGAGTGCTTCGGGAGTTGCCGAGGGCGGAAAGTCGGGCTTGACTTCTTTCTTCACGGGTTTGATGTTTGTTCTGAGCATCTTCCTGGCTCCTATCTTCCTGCTGATTCCGAGTGCAGCCACCAGTGGTGCCCTGGTAATGGTAGGTGTATTGATGATTGATTCGTTCAAGAAGATTGAGCTTGAGGATATTTCCGAGTCATTCCCAGCCTTCATCACGATGATTACGATGGTACTCTGCTACAGCATCGCCGATGGTATCTGCCTCGGTATCCTGAGTTATGTATTGATCAAGATGATGGTGGGTAAGTTCAAGGATTTGAATCCTACGCTCTATATCCTGAGCATCTTCCTGCTCATCAATTATGCTTTCGGATAAATCAACGATAGATAAAACAATTGGCGGCAATCTGCATCACGCAGGTTGCCGCCTTCTTCATTTCTAACTAACTATCTATCAACTATTCAAAAAATGTATCAATATATTGGGTATATCCAGGGCTGATGCCCTGGATGTAGCTTGTTTCTTGTTTTTATCTTGTTTCTTATTTCAATCTTTCTACTTCAATCTGATGATGTTCAGCGAGCTGGCTGGAATCTCTACTGTGGCACCATTCTTCTCTGTAGTTACGTAGTTTTCTACAGGATAGATGTTGGTAGGATTATCGATGGTGTTCTCCTCCAGACCGTTCTTGGCTGAAAGGCGGATGAGCTTGCCAGCTTTGATCTCCTTGCCCTGAAGATTGATCTTCGCTGTGGTGTGCTCGGTGCTGGTGTTGGCAATCTTCAGGATTACCTCGCCAGTCTTCTCATCGAGGGTGGCTGTAGAGAAGATGCCAGGAAGGGTGTTGCCCTTCAGCTTGGTGGCGAATACCTCCTTGCCATCCAACTTGGCGAAGATGCTGTCGCCTACCACCTTCAGCTCGATATCGTACCACTTGCCGGTTTCAATCTTGCCTGGGCAGGTAGCCACCTGACTCTTGGCACCATTCACGATAGACTCCACACCGTGCTGGGTGTTGTTCCAGCCACCAAGGTTCAACCAGCAGTAGTTGTTCTTATCCACGTAGTTGAAGATGATGAGGAAACCTTCGTTGCCGGCTTCCTTCTTCGCGCGTACCTTATATATATAACCGTTGCTGGTAATCTCGCCTGGGTTCAGACGGATGCAGCTTTCCTCGTTGCTGGTCTGCTTGATGAGGCTGCCGTCTGCCTTCCACTGTCCACGGATATCGGTTGGCAACTCCTGCATCGTCATTGGCAGTGCCTTGCCGTTCTCATCGCTGTAGCCCTTGTCCTCGAAAGAAACCTGGGTGCCCCATGTTCCCATGCCCACACGGCAGATGGCTGGCTTTACACGAGCCTGATCATACTTGTATGGATTCTCCTGGTTTACCTTCAATACACGGGTACCGATGTTGTTCGCCATTACGTTCTGAACGTAGTAGGATGGAGTTCCGAATACCTTATCAGAGGTATATTGAATCATATCC
>JAIJUV010000239.1 GCA_022732315.1 Prevotella sp. | reverse complement strand
GGTTATGGATGATTTCCGATAAGCAAAGATAAGGTGCAATACATTAAAAAACATATACGAACCCCAATATTTATGCATTATTAACGATAAAGAAGTAAGTGCGTAGAGTATTACTCCATAACAGTTGCACCTGCCAATGAATGTAACGGTTTACGGAGTTTTTGAGGATGTAAAATATTTGTGTTTTTTCATTGTTACATCACAGATCAGTAACCATTTTATATCTTAAAGTTATCACATTCAAGAATAATGGTAAAAGTTATGCATTTTTTTTCAAACGTAGTAAAAATGGCTGCGGATATTTTTGGCGTTCTCTCATAAATAGTATAATTTTGCATTTTTATATGTAAGACAATGAAACAAAATATTATAGACCGTATCAATCATTTGGCTAACGAAAAGGAGCCTTTCCTTTTTGTCGTCAACTATGCAGGTTCGGAAGCATACATACGGAAGCTGTCTGAAATAGTTATCGATGAATGCCTTTATGACTTTGAGGGTATAACCAATGTAAAACGGCAGTCACTCTCTTCGGTTACCAAACATCCGACGTGGAAAGTGTTTGCGCCAAATTTTGAAGATTACACGAAAAGTTTTGAAACCGTCAAAAGCAACATTCTGCGTGGAAACAGTTATCTTGCCAACCTTACTTGTGAGGTGGCTGTGGACTGCAACCTTACGTTGGAGGACATCTTCCTACGTGCTAAAGGCAAGTATAAGATTCTACTAATAGACAATAATAGCAATAGACGGTTCGTGTGCTTCTCACCGGAAACATTCGTGAAGATAAAGAACGGAATGATATATTCTTATCCGATGAAGGGCACGATTGACGCGTCCTTACCCGAAGCAGAGCAAGTGTTGATGGGCGATAAAAAAGAAGCAGCCGAACATGCTACCATTGTGGACCTGATTCGCAATGACCTTAGCCGTGTGGCAGAGCATGTAAGTGTGGATAAATACCGTTATATTGATGTGCTCCATACCAATAAGGGGGATATTCTCCAGACCAGTTCCGAAATAAGCGGCAAGTTGCCAACTGGTTATCAAAAGCACATCGGAAACATATTGGATGCAATGTTACCCGCAGGTTCTATAACAGGTGCGCCAAAGGACAAGACTATGGAAATAATCCATGAGGCGGAAGGCTATGACCGTGGATTCTATACAGGAATCATGGGTATATATAATAATGGTGAACTCAACTCGGCTGTAATGATACGCTTTCTTGAAAATGACGGTATAGGAACGTATTTCAAGGCAGGAGGAGGCATTACTTCGAAGAGTGATTGCAGAAAAGAATACGAGGAAGTGTTACAAAAAGTGTATCTTCCTTTTGAATAGAATATATTTTAATATGGCACAGCAATTCGTAGAGACAATAAAGATTGTGAATGGAAAGACACAAGCTCTTGCATACCATCAGGAAAGAATGGAAAGAACGATCTGTAAGTTCTTTCCTTCATTATGCAATGCGTCCATGCCTTCATTGGAAAAACTGATAAATCCAACAGAAAGTATGGATTTTTACAAGGCGAGAGTGGTGTATGGCAAACAAGGCGTTGAAGCAGTAGAATATGCTCCGTATTTTATTCGAAACATAAACTCCCTTCAAGTGGTCGCAGACGACACGATAACGTACGGCTACAAAAGTACCGACCGCAGTCGCCTCAATGCTTTGGTCGCACAGAAAGGAAACTGTGACGACATCATCATCGTCAAACATGGACTTTTAACGGATACCTCATTCACGAACCTTGCCATATTTGATGGCAAACATTGGGTGACTCCCAGACATCCCTTATTGCCAGGCACAAAAAGAGCCGCACTATTGGACAAGGGAATGATACAAAAAGCAGATATTACATTGGAAGATTTGCGAAATGCCAACAAGGTAAGTCTTTTTAATGCGATGATTGACTTTGGTGAAATAGAAATAGCAATAGAGAATGTCCACTTTTGAACATTCTCTATTGCTTCTGATATACAAGATATTTTATGGTTGTGGCGAACATGGCTACTAAAATATTTGGCGTTATCAAATAAATACCATATCTTTGCAACCGCAAGAGTTGTTTGAACCATTATGTAAAGTAAAGCAGGCAGAAGTAGTCTGACTTTCGCTAAATCGTTACCATAAATAAAACAGTCGAAACAACTATGCTGATTATTAGACTGATACAACTTTTTTGATTATCTTCTACAAAGATAATGCAAATGAGCGCAATGAAAACTTGTTTTCAAATTGCCGAGTGCAGCTTATCTTATGCAAAGATACGACAAAAAGTCGAGAATCTGTAAAAAATGAAGTAAAATCATTCTGTCATAGTTAAAAACTTATTAAAATAATTGCGACTTTCCTTTGTTTTTTCAATGAAAAGCCGTATCTTTGCACCCAAAGTGTAAAGATACACTTAAAAAGATTCAACTGAGACTTAAACATTTACAATCAATCATATAAAACTAACAATAAAATGAAGAAAAAGTTATCAACAATCATGATGCTATTGGCCTCTTTATTGCCGATGAATGCACAAAATCTACAAAAGGGTGATTATGGCTATCTCTACTGTCACATGAGTGATAAGGGGGAATATACTGCTTTTGCCGTTTCTCGTGATGGATACAACTATCAGGATATCAATGAAGGAAAAGCTATTTTCAATCCTAAAGAGCATGCTCGCATTGAGGGCGGTACACGTGATGCTTACATAACTCGTACACATGATGGTAAGGGTTATCTGATGGTTACTACCGACATGTGTGTGGCTAAGAGTCATAAATGGGATAATTACGGTATTGATTTGCTCAAAAGTGACGATTTGATTCATTGGACAAGTGTTACTTTCGATTATCGTAAGGGTATGCAGAATTTCTGTGATGCGGCAACTGCTCAGTCTCCTTATAAGGATTGGAGCACTATCAACCGTGTCTGGGCTCCTCAGATATTCTGGGATCCAAATTATGTTTGGGAAAATGGTGAACGAGGTGGTTACATGATTTATTATTCAATGTTGAATCGCCCGGAGGAAAAGTATGATCGTATGTATTACAGTTATGCTGATAAGAGTTTTACGAAATTGACTACTCCGAGAATTCTCTTTGATTGGGGATATGCAACTATTGATGCTGATATTAATTTCCTCAAGAGCGATGGACTTTATCACATGCTTATCAAGAAAGAGGGTGGACATCGTGGCATCTTTACCGCTACAAGTAAGTATCTTACTCATAGTTGGGGCGCACCAGTAGAGGATGATTTCGTCAGCTTCGAGGGAAACAAAATGTGTGAAGGCAGCAGTGCATTCCAGTTGATTGGCGATGATACATGGCGCGTGGCTTATATTCAGTATAGCGACCATCCTAAGCATTATCGTATTTGCAAGGCCGATAAATATCTCCGTAATTTCTCTGATCCGGTGGATATTAAGGGTGTAACTGCTCCTCAGCATGGTAGTTTTATGAGATTGACCAAGAAAGAATACAAGCGACTCTTGGCATGGGATAAAAAACTGAGAGGAGAAAATAGTAAGTAATCCAGAATATTAGCCACACAGGCTTTCTATAACTTACCCACATAGAGTACTGCATATTATCCATATTAATGGACTGGTATGTGGGGCTATGTGGGTAATGTGTTTATGTATATCTTAAAATCTGTATATGTGCACATCTATGTGTATGTGTGCCCGTGCGCTCGTGTGTGAGTGCGCATGTATATTATAATGAGTTTTCTTTCAGTTTTAAAGTTGAATTGTAATTAAATGTTAAAATATCGATATTTTTGGAACTTTTTTCTCGAAATATTTTGTGGAATGGAAAATAGTTAGTACTTTTGCACTCGCTTTTGAGAAATACACTTTCTCTTAGCAACAAAAGAAAGAGTTCTTTGAAAGATTTTACATAAAC
>JAIJUV010000028.1 GCA_022732315.1 Prevotella sp. | reverse complement strand
CCTGTGAAGGTGTAGAGGTTCTGTGCTGATACATAGAGACGTACACCACTGACATATCCACCAAACCACTTGTCTGGGAAGTTGTAGCCCAACTCTACGTTGGCAATCTTCCAGTAAGCTGCATTCTGAATCTTGCGAGAGCTGAAGAGGTCGTTCCATGCCAAGGTAGCGTTGTTGGCTGCATAGGTGCGTGGAACACTAGAGAGATAAGTAGAACCATCCTCTGACCAGCGGTTGGCATCCAGCATGCCTACTTCCTTGTTACCATAGCCGTAGCAAGAGTTCAAGCTATTATAGATATCATCTGATACGTGATAATTCAATACTCCGTATGTAGAGATATTGAGGTCGAAACCCTTATATTCCATGTGAGTGCTCAAACCGAAGTTTACCTTTGGAAGACCACTGCCCAATACGGTCTGGTCGTAAGCATCGATTACGCCATCAGGAGTTCCTTCAGGACCAGAAATATCCTTGTAGAGACAATCACCAACATTGGCTCCCTGTTGGGTTGCATGTCCATCAAGTTCATCCTGTGTACGGGCGATTCCCTCGTAAACCCAACCATAGAACTGACCGATCTCCTGACCTACGTAGGTAGCGTATGCACCAGCGATGTAAGAGTCCTTACCGATACCCAGAGAAGTTACCTTGTTCTTCAGGGTACTTACATTGGCGCTGATATCATACTTGAAGGCGTGGTCGCGGTTGCGATAGGTTGCACTGAACTCGAAACCACTGTTCTCCATAGAGGCAGCGTTCATGGTTACAGAGGTGTTAGATACACCAGTCTGTGCTGGCACAGGAACAGAGTAAAGCAGGTCTTCTGACTTGTTCTTATACCACTCTGCAGTGAACTCCAAGCGGTTGTTGAACATTGCCAGGTCGATACCCACGTTGGTAGTCTTCTTCTTCTCCCAGGCGATATCATTGTTCACGAAGGTAGAAACGGCAGAACCGGTTACAGGACTGTTGCCGAAGCTGTAAGTCATGTTGTTACGGTTCATGGTAGCCATGTACTGGTACTCACCGATGTTCTCGTTACCGAGTTCACCGTAGCTGGCACGCACCTTGAACATATTAACGATGTCGCGGCTGATAGGGAAGAACTTCTCCTTATCAAAACGCCAACCTACAGATACAGATGGGAAGGTTGCCCAACGGATGTTCTTGCTCAAACGGGAGCTACCATCACGACGTACTACTGCAGAAAGCAAGTACTTCTCATCATAGTTATAGTTCAAACGACCTACGTAAGAAGCCAGACAATGCTTGTACTCGTATGACTCAGAGTAAGTATTCTTGGCATTCTGAAGCTGGAGGAAGTATGGCTCTGTGAAGTTGATACCCCAACCTGTCAGGAGGTTGGTATTCTCCTCTTCGTATGTCATACCGGCAAGCAGGTTGATATTGTGCTTGCCAATCTTTCCATCGTATGTAATGGTATTCTCAACCAAGGCATCGCTGTAGTTGCGTGAACCCTTGGTAAGGCGCTCGTTCTCCTTGGCAAGATATACACGGTTACTCTGAATCCAGGAAGGAATCCAGGTCTTATCCTTTGCCTCTGTCTTGCTGTAAGAGAGGTTTACATTATAGTGAAGACCATGGTTCTTGCTCTTGATACCTACCATACCCAACAGGTCAACATCAGCAGAAGCTGTACCTACGAAGCGGTCAACCAAGGTATTGCGCTGCAGGAGGTTATTAACCAGCAATGGGTTAGAAGCTGAAATATCTCCGTGGATGCCATCATAGTAAACGCCATAACCATAGGCATCGTAGCGATAAGCATTGGCTGCACCCACCTGACTGTCGAGAACCCATGTTGAGTTATCGTAAGCCTTGATAGTTGGCTGCATCAAGAGTGTACCACGGAGCACGTTGGTTACATCTCCATAAAGACCCTGAACATACTCTGAGGCATTGGAAAGACCCATGTTGTCCTGGTTAGAGTGAGAGTAAACCATGCTGGTGCGGAACTTCACGAATTTGGTGTCCATAGTGTTGTTTACACGGGCTGTGTAACGCTCGTAGTTAGGACCTGCACCTTCCAAGGTACCCTTCTGGTTATAGTAGTCGAGAGATACATTATAAGTACTGTGAGAGCTACCACCACTGAGAGCTACGTTGTGGTTCTGGCGGATACCGGTCTTGAACACCTCGTCAAACCAATCAGTGTTGGTTGCATCCTGGAAGTGGTATTTGCCATCCTCACCCATCTTGTAGCCACCAGGAATAGGAGTGTTGGAGTTGGTGCAAGCAGTACCAAGGTACTGGCTATACTGGTCGGCGTTCATCACGTCATATACATCGCTAGGAATCTGGTCAACACCGAAGTAACCCGAGTAGTTCACCTTCAGAGGCTGGTCTTTTTTACCATTCTTGGTAGTGATGATAACGACACCATTGGCAGCACGAGAACCGTAGATGGCACCCGCAGAAGCATCCTTCAAGATCTGGATGGTCTCGATATCATTTGGAGAGAAGTCACGGATAGTGGTACCCATTGGCACACCGTCGATGACATAGAGAGGAGCCGTGCTACCGAAGGAGCCGATACCACGGATACGTACACTAGGGTCGGCACCTGGCTGACCGTCGGATGTAATCTGTACACCAGCCACCTTACCTTCGAGCATGGTAGAGATGTTGGAGTTAGATACCTTCTTCATCTCCTCAGCGTTCACGATAGAAACGGAACCGGTAAGGTCAGCCTTCTTCTGCGTACCATAACCTACTACAACCACCTGGTCGAGCAAGTTATCATTTGTAGAAAGTTGGATGGGTTCCAGGATGGCGCGTCCGCGTACAGCGATTTCACGCTCCTTGAAGCCCAAGTAGCTTACGATAAGAGTTGCGTTTGCCTTGACGCGGATCTGGAAGTTACCGTCTAAATCGGTAACTGCGCCGGTCTTGGCATCCTTTGTCTTGACTGTTGCACCGATCATAGGTTCACCCTGATCATCTACAACTTGTCCCTTTACTGTAATCACCTGATCTTGTGCTACAGCAGCCATCGCTGTCATTGGGGTAGCAAAAGAAGCACCACCGACAGCACCCAGGCATAGCATCATAGAGAATAATTGTTTCCTCATTGCTTGTTATTTTTTAGGTTTATGATTTTGTTTATTCTTGCCAGTTTTTAAATCGATTGCTCGATATCAAACGTTGTTTTGTGGTGGCAAAAGTACAATTAATCACATAATAGCGGGTGGACAATCGAAATTTATAGGTGGACAAAACGCATAAAAGGTGGATTTATACTATATTTTCTCAGTTATCCACCCCTTGTGTACCCACACAGCATTTTTAACATATTCAAAAGAAAAAGTTACATAAAGAAACATCTGCCAAGTCTGATTTTGCCATGCAGACTTAGCAGATGTACTATTATTCATCAAAGTGAAGAAAAAACTCTATTCCCTGAAGGAAGATGGAGAGGCTCCATACTGTTTGGTGAAGCAACGGGTGAAGTATTTCGGATCGTTGAATCCCACACGATATGCAATCTCGGTGATGTTGCGATTGGCCACATTCTCCATAATCAGTTTTTTGGCAATATCCAGGCGATAGTTGCGGATAAACTGTGCCGTAGGCAATCCACACTCCGCATTGAGTTTCTTGCTCAAGATGCTCCGGTTCATTCCCATCGCATCGGCAAGTTCCTGAACGCCAAACTCGGAGTTATCATAGTTCTTCTCCATCACTTCCATGATGGAATCCATAAACGGTTTGGTGTGTTCAGCCACCTCCTTCTTATCCGCCTCGATGGTTTTCTGCTGACTTTCCTGATAGCGCTTCTGGTTTTCCAGGATCATCTGGATACGACTCTGAAGCTTGCCAGGCTCGTCACTATCCTTCAAGACAGCCTCGATAGGACGGTATAAGGCTTCCACCTCACGTTCACGCATCTTATCCAACTTGCGGATATAGGCATACTGAGCCAAAGCGATGATGCCGATGACTATTATGGTAATGAACCACCAACTCTTCCAGAAGTAAGGCGTCACCTTCACGGCAATGGAGATGACCTGCTCGTTGCTGGAATCGATGGAAGGGATGTATTTCACCTCAAACTCATACTTGCCTGCCGGCAAAGTGGAATAGCGTACACTATGCTGTCCCGGCTGCAGCTGAACCCATTCGTTCTCATATCCCTTCATGCGATAGAGATACACGCCCTGGGTCTCGCTGCCATAGTTGAGTGCAGAGAAGTAGATGGTGAACGACTTATCGCTCTCATGGATGCTGATTCTCTTAGCGATAGAGATATCATCATCCAGATAATCGCTGCCTGCAAAGGTAGGCTGGTTATCTACCAGGAGTTCGGTGAAGCGCAGTTTGCCTACCTCATGCACCGTAGGATTAGCTCCCATCACCGCCATCATGCCTCCATCCGTACCCAGGAATATCTCGCCCTTTGCATTGCGGATGGCTCCATTGAAATAGAACTGGGCACTGAGCAGACCATCATTCTTATAGAAACTGGTAAAGGTCTCCGTATCCGGATTGAAAACCGAAAGTCCGTTATCCGTAGCAATCCACAGCATGCCCTGATTGTCCTCCACGATACCCTTGACGGTATTGTTGGCCAATCCATTGCTGGTGGTGAATGATTTCACTTCCGCTTTTCCCTCCTTATTATATTGGTAGCAGTATAAGCCATAGCCATTGCTGCCCAGCCAGATCTTACCATCCTTAGCCTGGCAGAAGGAGATAATCTTATCTATCACCCCACTCTCAGGATGATCAAGCTTATAAGGATGATACTGCACGTCAAAGGCATCCTTGCCATGGCGGGATTTCAGGTTCACCTCTACCATACCCTGCACACACCCCATCAGAAGCTTGCCATTTCGGGTAATGAGACTTCCGATGCAGCCACGCACATTGAGGCATCCCTCAAATGGCTCGATAATCTGCTGCCGCTTCATATCGTAGAAGAAGAGACCGTCGTTGGTGCCCAGCCACATGCCATCATTGATAGGGTCGTAAGCCATGGCACCGGCAAACAGGAGCAGACGCTGAAATCTTCCATCCACCACAAGCGGCGTAATCTTGCCCGGCTGCTTGAGGTTCATCACGGCAAAGCCCGCACCCCAGGTTCCTATCCAGAGGTTGCCACGGTTGTCGGCGGCAAGAGTAGACACGCTGTTATGAGGCAAACCGGAATTGGCAACGGTATAATGAATAAAGTTCTTGCCACCAGGAGCCAGAGAGTTGAGTCCGCCTTCCACGGTGCCTACCCACAGGGTGCCATCCGGTGCTGCATACATGGCATTGACGGCATTGGGAGAAAGACTTCCCGGGTTAGAGGCATCATGGCGATAGAATTCGAGCTGCAACTGGCGGGGAGCCAACTTGGTGACACCACCCGTCTCCGTGCCCACCCATATCTGTCCGTTCTTGGCAAAGAGACTGTTCACGAAGTTACTACTCAACGGATTAACTGCAGAAGAACTGTTCCAATGCTCAATCTCGCCAGTCTTGTCATTGATGATGTCCACGCCACAGAGCGTACCCACCAGGAGTTTATCATCCGGAGTGACAGCAAGACTCGTCACCACTTCGTGCTGGAGCGAATGGTCAGTAGCCGAGCAATGATATTGCTGCTTGGCACTATTGAAGAGACCACTGTTGGTGGCAATCCAGATTTTACCATGATAAGAGATGATTGCACCGGCATAGCGTCCATCGAGCGGTGGGAACATAGAGGAGATATCCCTGGCAACCAACTTATTGTTCTTTACAGAGAACTCGCTCACCACACCATTGTTGCACAACACCACCGTTCC
Organism: Prevotella sp.; assembly: GCA_022732315.1. The sequence continues at coordinate 14,434 of JAIJUV010000028.1, read as the reverse complement.
CCGGCGATATACATCGCTAAGTCCCAGGTCGGGCGCATTGAAAGAATAGGCAACAGACAAGACGCTGTTCACCTCGCCCTTTTCATTAAAGCCGAAACGGGTAAGGAGGTTGATGGAAACCATCCAGATATTGCCCTTGGCATCGCAATACATTCGGGTGCAAAGGTTCTTCAATGCCTTCCTGAGCTGAGCCTCCACCTTCTCGTTCTCGCAAGGAGGAACGATGGGCTGCATGGTATTGAGGTCTAGCACCTGTGGACCTTCCTCGAAGGCAATCCAGAGGCGACGGAAATGGTCTTCGTATACATTGCGACAACTGTTGCTTCGCAAACTGATGCCATTGGAACCCAATCCGAAGTTCACGAAGTTGAAACCATCGTAACGCACCAGACCACCACCATGGGTACTGATCCACACAAAGCCGTAAGAATCCTGAAAGATATCATCGGCAAAATTATTAGGCATTCCTGCTGCCATGTTGAGGTAGCTTACATTAAAGCGACTAGGCAGACCACCTTGGGCAAAACTGCCCAAAGCTATGAAGAATGCTGCTATGATGGAAAGTATGTATTTAGCCATTAATTTTTCTTTTGCTCTTTTCTGTCTTCTATCTTAACGTAAATGAAAGAACCTATAGCAATCAAAGCCAGAAATATATACATTCCTAATAATCCGTAATCCATATTATTTTCCTTTCTTATCTTCAAGTCGAGAATAGACAAGAGAACCAACAATAATAATTGCCACGAAAATATACATTATCAATAAACCTGTATCCATATTATTTTCCTTTCTTATTTTTTTTATTTTTATCCTTTTTGATAAGATATAATCCACCAACGAAAGAGGCTGCAGCTAAGACTACAGCTCCTACCACTGCCCAAATTGAATCATTGTCCTTACCAAACATCTCGGCTAATATATATGCTGTAATTATATACTTAGATATATCCAACAGCCATTTACCTAATTCTTCATCCATTTTTATTAAGTTTTTATACTTCTGCTGCAAAAGTACGAAGAATTATTGAAACGAAAGAATAAATACAAGAAAAAACGCTCCTAGAAGTGTTAAATTACAATTCTAGGAGCGTTCATATATGAATATACTTGCGTTGGCAAGCGAAAGTACTTTCATTGAGCAACGAAAGTACTTTCATCAGGCTACGAAAGTACTTTCATCTCAAAGCTCTAAAATCATGGATTATATGCTGAGCAGATTTTCATATAATGAAGTACCAGTATTACAATTAAATAACTTACTGTTTGCTTTCTGCTTTGCATTGCAGACAGTTTTTGCAGTTGTATTGAGAACTTGCCACATAGCTCAATACATGGGGGCTACTCGCCCCCAAACCCCTCGGTGTTTTCAGGTATAGATTATTAAGCCTGAAACCCCTCAGATTTTTGCACTTCTATTGAGAACTTGCCTTGGTTATGTCTTAGGAATCCAAAGAATCAAAACGGCACAAACTATCATAGGCAGCTTGCGGATGGGGTTCCATCAAGCTGTCTATAACCTGTAATCGCTGTATTTGTACCCGAATCAAAAGCTTTAAATATTCAGTAAATAGTTACTGTATTGTACCTGTTATCGGTAATAAATAAAAGAATTCTCCATCATTTAGTATGACTAAGATTCTTTTATAAAAGAATCCTTTCTGTGTGTCAGTGTGGTAAACAATAGAAATGCTAAAAGTTTCCTCTGGTTTTATGATTCCTTTTGGATAGATGTACGAGATACAACTACAACCAGCTCTTATAGAACTAATATATATGGCTTTATTGCTCTTATTGGTACAAAGAATACTCTTGGAACACTTTTCTTTTTTACATGGGATTTTACCAAAAGATAGTTTGGTGGAATCTACGCTTATAAAAGAAGCATATTTCATGCTGTATTTAGCTTTTGGGGATGAAATATAACATGAAGAAAATAGAAATATTAATAATGAAGTAATGATATTTTTCATTGTTTTATAGCGAATTGTGAAGGGGGATTAAAAATCCCCCTTATTCAGTTAAATTTAGAGCTTATATCCAAAAAATAAGGAAAAACAATATAAACAGAAAAGGATACTTTATGTTATTGAATAAAGTCTCTTTCTTTTTCTTTATATATATTTTATATATTTTCCATGAAACAAGTATCATAATAATAGTTTGTAAAATGATGCTAAGATAGAAATGACACTTATCTCCATTGTTATGATAGCTGGTCTCTGTAATAACAAATGAAAATATTAGATAATCAATATAGTTAATCCCTTCCATTTGTTTTTGACTAATGGTGCATACAATATTGATATTCGCATATTGCTACCCCAACTGTAATCGCAGCACCAAATCCTCCGATACATGCAATTAGTGTTCTTTTTAAACATATTTTTGTTATTGCTCCAAGAGTACTAACTGTCGCCCCAATTCCCGGTAAACCATATCCAAAAATGGCATATGCTAGGCAATGACTACTTTTGGAGTAAATGATTCTTGTTTTTGGAGTGTTGTACTGAATTGTATTCACTATAAATGACACGGCTGCAAGTTGCGCTTCATTGAGAGATTCTAAAGAGTCTTTTTCTTCTCTAGTCAAATCAGAATCATCCTTTATTTGATCTATGATAAATTTTCCATCTTTAGATAAAGGCTGAAGAATTTCTGTTAGCTTTTCTTCATTTAAATCACAGCTTCTTGTTCCTTGTATGTTAGAAACAACATTAGATATACAAGCATTGAAATCTTGTGTGCTCAAAGATGAATATACCGTGGAATCGGTACAAGTTCTAGATGCTGGCGAAAATTCGGTATTTGTACTATCGTCAGAACATGAGCTGAAAATTACAGCCATAATGGCAAAGAAAAAAAATAAACACTTTTTCATAATAATGAGTTTTATATTAAATAATATTGGCGATTAAATCTCTCCAATGTATGCTACTTCATTAACTATAATCATAATAGAATACTTGCTGCTACACGCTAGCTCAGGGAATCTAAAAGTCATAGTCTCAGTTGAGATGGTATTCACATCATATATAATGTTACCATCTGAATCTGTTAATGTCATAACGAAATTATTTCCAGATTGAAGAGAAGTGATATGAACTTTATTCCCATTAATCTCAACAACTGGCAATCTTATTTGTGGAGGAGCATGACGAATGTGTCCACGTTCAACATTATAAGATGTTGTCAGAATATGCAGAGGAATAATGTGCCCTTCTGCTTGCATTGTCCCTATAATTATTAAAAATAGGAAAGTAGATAAAATATTTTTTTTCATAAATGTATATTATTTGAATTCTTCCGTAAAAGTAATAAGTTTCTATGGATGGGCAAAATTATAGAGTGTACAAGAAGTGTACAATTAAAAAATCAGCGATGTACACAGTGTACATCGCTGATTTTTTAATTGACACATAAGTATTTATAAGGAAATAATTATTTTATCCCAGTCAGACGGTTTACCCTTTTTATTGAATGCCTTGGTGTACATTCTTCTTCTGGATGCCGTAATCGCCTCTTTTGTTACATTCATAAAATGTGCAATATTTGTAGGTGATATTTCTATTTTAACAAGAAGACAGATTCTGTATTCCTGTGGGGAAACCTCTAAGAAACTATATAGGTTCTTGTCAAAGTTGGGATAGGTATGATTTACAATCTGCTTTAGTTCATCCCAATGCTTTTCTGAAAGTCTATAATATCCTTTATCTATTTCTGCCATTATGATTTTAAAAATCTCAGATTCTATTATACTCTGATGTTCATGAGAAAGTTCGGCTTCTGGTTTAATCTCTGCTATTGCCTTGAGATTTTCGTATTTATCCAACTTCAGCTGTAGAATTTTTCCTTTTTGCTGTATATTCTTCTTCTTCATATAGAAGTAGAGAATTGCAAGAAACGCTATGATAACGGTCATTGCCAAGGCTACAGATTGTATGATATTGTATGAATGCAGATATTCATTTTCCTTTTCTTTCAGTTCATAGTTGTACAATTGTTCTGCCTTTTTTATAGCATCGGCATTGTTTTCTTTTATTATAGAATCAGTTTGGTATTTATAAGCACGAATTAAAGAATTCAGTTTCTGATTATTGCTGGAATTGGTATAGGATAACAACTCATTTTCAAGTGCGAATTTCCTGCCAAAGAGATTTCCTTCCTTATACAGTACTTTTTGACAACTATCAACCAGGGGCTGATTCTTGAAATGTGAATAGACTTTGATGGCTGTTACCAGCATTCCTGTCTTGTCGGGAATCTCCGTCATATCATGAATGTAGCTTTTAACGTGGGATAGAGCATCATTCCAATTGCCAGTTCTGATGCAGATGTAGGCTAGTCCATGGTGAAAGCATTTTACCATGAAGGTATCTTGCAGGGCCGTTGCCAGTATTATACCTTTTTGCATGTAGCTTTTTGCAGAAACAAGGTTATTGCCGCTGTTATATGCTTCACCTATGTCTCTGATGTCGTAAAGCATGTTTCTTGTATTTCCACTGAGAGAATCTGCTTTATAGGCAAGGTGTAAGACTGCTAATGCTTCTTTGCTCAAGTCTGTATAGCTATATACATTTGCCATCTGGCAATAGATGTCTCCTTGCAAGGCATAGTTGTCCTTAGCAACCTTCTCGCTCGCTTTCTGATAGAACTTGAGTGCTTCGGGTTTGTCACCAATTTCGTAATAGACTCTTCCTGCATAGAAATATGCTTCAGCAAGCAGATTGTCTTCACCTGCATGCTCAAAATATGAAACCAATGAGTCGATAAGAAGTTTCTGATTCGTAATGGGACGATATGCTTTGTCGCTAGCCTTTAATCTCAAAAGCTGACAATACTTTTGGTTGGCTACCGACATGTTCGGCTCTGCTTGGCAAATACTGTCAAGCATTTCACTTCCCTTCTCTGTATCTGCAGAAAGTACTTGGTCTGCTTTCCTGAGTGCAGGAGAAAAACTCTGTTTACATCCTGCAAAAAGTGCAAGAAGTAATGTGATAATTGCTGATATAAAGAATTGTTTTCTTTTCATCTGTAGTTTTGTTTAATATTGTGCAAAAGTACAACTTTTATTTTCAACTACCAAATATTATGCACAAAACTTATTTTGTTGGCAGTAAATAAAGAAGGAGTGTTCAGTATATCATCCACACACTTTTACAGGTGAGAAAAAATCCACCATAAATACACAAAGAGTGATTTATGGTGGATATAGCTAAATTTCAATACAATTTATCTTTTCACTAGAACTCTAAAATCATCGCCTGACGAGGACGGAGCTTGATGTTCTTATTCAGAAGAACGGTTCTTCCATTAGTAACATCAGTTGCTTTCTCTGCATTTCCAATGATTTCCGCATAGCGGGAAACATTCAGTTCGTTGGCTTCCTTCTTGCCGTTGATGATGGTCATCACGTTCTTCCCCTTGTACTGGCGGGCGATGACATACACACCCTTCTGCGGACAGAACTGGGTCTGCTTGCCCTTGGTGACAACTTCGTTGCCCTGGCGCCAATGCAATAATCGGCTGAGCCAGTCGAACATCTGGTTTTCAGCCTGCGTTCTTCCTTCGGCAGTAAAGGCATTGTGCTTGTCACCTGCCCAACCTCCAGGGAAGTCCTTGCGCACATTGCCATCGGTTACACTCTTGGTACCATTCATCAGCACCTCGGTTCCGTAATAGAGCTGTGGAGTGCGGTTGACGGTAAGGAGAAGTGCCAGTGCCTGCTTCAATGCCAGGGTATCCTTGCCTTCACCCAGGAAGCGGTCGGTATCGTGATTCTCAACGAATGCCATCACGCTTTTTGGATTAGGATAGAGATAGTCGTAGCAGAACACATTGTAGATGCGGTTCATGCCGTTCCACCAGTCATCAGTCTCCTCGTTCTTCGCACTGTTGATGCGGTCGAAGAAGGCGAAATCCATCACGGTTGGGAGATAGCTGTTCTTTTCTGAGAGCTTGCTGTCCTTCTGCCATGCGGCGGTATAGGCTGGTTCGGTTACCCAAGTCTCGCCCACGGTATTGAAGTGAGGATATTCCTCACCCAGCACCTTCATCCAGTGTGCCATCGCATCACGGTCGGCGTATGGATAGGTATCCATGCGGATGCCATCGATGCCAACGGTCTCTATCCACCACTCGCTGTTCTGAATCAGATATTTGATGACGTGAGGATTGCGCTGGTTCAAATCAGGCATACTTGGCACAAACCAACCATCCACGGTTTCCGTGAAATCTACCTTGCTGGCGTATGGATCGAGCACAGGAGTCAACTTGTAACTGGTCTGCAGATACTTGTCGTTCACCTTGGCTGCACCATCCACGGTACCAATTTTCTTCTGATGCTCCGGTGTCTGGTTTTCCGGAGCAAGCCATTCTGGGGCATTGAACCAATCCTTCGATGGCATGTCGGCTACCCAAGGATGATCGAAACCGCAATGGTTGAAAATCATATCCATCACCACCTTCAATCCCTTCTTGTGAGCCTCAGCAGTAAGCTGCTTGTACTCCTCGTTGGTTCCGAAGCGTGGATCTACACGATAGTAGTTGGTGGTAGCGTAACCATGATAGGTACTGTTCTTGCCATCATTAGGACTGTCGTTCTCCAAAACCGGAGTAAACCACAGGGCGGTTACACCCAACTGGTTGAAATAATCCAGATGCTGACGGATTCCCTCCAGGTCGCCACCATGACGAAGACTAGGTGCCGTGCGGTCGCAGGTCTTGTCACGCATGTTCTTGAATGCATCATTCTTCAGATTGCCATTGGCAAAGCGGTCGGGCATCAGCATGTAGAGCACATCCTCGTTAGAGAAACCGATGCGTTTGTCGCCCGCCATCTCGCGGTTCTTCAATACATACTTCACCTTCTTCGACTGCTTGCCCTGCTTGAAGTTGAGTGTCATCTCTCCAGCCTTGGCACCATCGAGATTGAGATACACCAGCAGGTAGTTAGGAGAATCGAGGCGGGCGATGCTATCCACCTTCACACCCGGATAATCCACCGTAACATCAGCATTCTTGATATCCTTGCCATACACCATCAGCTGGAGCGAAGCATCCTTCATACCCACATACCAGTCGGTAGGTTCAATGCGGCTTACGTTGACTGCCGCATTCATACTTATTGCGCTACCCATAAGCACTAATGAAGCTATTATTTTTTTCATATTTTACACCTTATTATATATAGACTATTCTTACACCTTATTATATATAGACTATTTCTGATAAAGAATCAAGGCAGACTGAGGGGCAACCTCTACTTCCTTAGCAGAGATGAAACCCAGACCTTCCTCGTTGATAACACCATTGCAGCAAGCCACGGTGTAATTGCCCTCAGGAATCTGCATCTTCTTAGCCTGCTTGTTGAAATTATAGATGACGATGATCTGCTTCCAGGCATCGATGCCCTCCAGGTTCTTGAGCTGGAAACCAACGAGGCAAGTCTGCTTGTTGCCCTTGGCATCCTGACTAGGCAGGAACTCCAGATGCAGACGCACCTTATCACCTGTAGAAAGACGGAAGGCTGGATGGTTCTTGCGGAGCTGAATCAGATTCTTATAGAAGGTGAATGCCTGTGGATACTTCTGCAGATTGGTCCAGGTAAACTGGTTGATGCTGTCAGGAGAGTTGTAGCTGTTGTGAACACCCTTCTTGTCACGAAGCATCTCCTCGCCGGCAAGGATGAAAGGCACACCCTGCGAAGTGAACACACAGGTCTGGGCAAGCTGGTCGATGCGGAGCAACTCGGCAGTACGCATCTCTTCCGGGATATTCTTATCCGTCAGGGATGGGATGCTTGCCTTCAATCTATCTACCAGACACATATCATCGTGGCAGCTTACATAACTGATCTGCTCAGTTGGGTTGTTGGTCCAAGGCTTCTTGTCATAATTCACCTTGTTCATATCCACCTGCGGATGAACGATGCCACCCACGATACCGAACTTCAGACTCTCCTCCTCGCCAGGAAGACCAGCCAGGAGCGCACCCTTATGGTCATCAGAGAAAGGACCACGGAGTGCATCACGCATATCATCGCTGAAGGCACCGATACCATTGAGCTGGTGAGTATTCGCCTTCATGGCGAGCTTTTCGGTAGGATAAGCACAGCTGCCTGCACTCCAACCCTCACCATAGATATAGATGCTAGGATCGATGCGGTTTACCATCTCACGGATAGCCTGCATGGTCTCGATATCGTGAACACCCATCAGGTCAAAGCGGAAGCCGTCAATATGGAATTCATCAATCCAGTACTTCACACTCTCCAACATAAACTGGCGCATCAAAGGCTTTTCTGAAGCCGTCTCGTTGCCGCAGCCGGAACCATCGCTATACTTACCCTCCTTATTCTTGCGATAGTAATAGTCAGGATAGGTACGCTGGAAATTGCTACCATTGATATCGAAGGTATGGTTATACACGGCATCGAAAATCACTCGGATACCAGCCTTGTGAAGCGCCATCACCATCTCCTTGAACTCCTTGATGCGGGTTCCCGGAGCATAAGGGTCGGTGCTGTAGCTGCCTTCCGGCACATTATAGTTCTTCGGATCGTAGCCCCAATTGAACTGAGGCTTGTTGAGCTGGGTTTCATCTACTGATGCATAATCGAATACCGGCTGGAAATGGATGGCATTGATACCGAGGTTCTTGAGATATTCGATAGCCTTAGGCTCAGTGAGGGCGAGATACTTGCCCTGATATTTCAAACCCGATGTAGGAGAAATGGAGAAATCACGCACGTGAAGCTCGTAGATGACGAGGTCGGCTGGCGACTGGATGGCAGGGCGCACATCCTTGTCCCATCCCACAGGGTCGGTATCATACAAATCAACGATAGCACCACGGTTTCCGTTGACGCCTACCGCCTTAGCAAATGTACCCGGAGTTTCGCCCTTACCGATATCAAAGGTATAGAACTTCCCCTTCAGGTCGCCCTTCACGGTAGCCCCCCATCGTTCATCGCCCATCTTCTTCATCTTCAGCGTCTTGTAAGCCTTACCTTTTTGTCCATCCTTATAAAGGCGGATGGTAACAGAAGACTTGCCGGCTGTAGGGGCATTGAGAACGAACATGGTTTTCTCCTTGGAATACATCATCTCATTGAATGTCTGCTGCGCATTCAATGAAGTTGGTAAAATCGATGCTGTCAATGCTGCAATTATTAGTTTTTGGATTTTCATTATCTATTATTGTTAATTGAATCTATATTCAAATGGATAGTTGCCAAATAGAACCGAAAAGGAGTTTAGGGAAGAAATCAGAATCTTCCCTAAACTTCTACTTCTCTATGTTCCTAATCATTATTTAGCAAGCAATGAGATGGCGAAACCACCACCACGTGCTTCTTTAATCTTCAAGACATCACCCTTCTTCACAGTCTTGTGGATGATTTGGTAAGATTTAGGATTCTTCTCGTAATCGGCATTCTTGCCGTCCTGATAGATGGCGCAAGCATACTTCTTTCCCTTATCGAGGAAGTCGAGCTTTACTACAGATGTGCGGGCTGTATCGGTCTTGCCACCAACAAACCAGTTGTCTGTGCCCTTTGCCTTGCGGGCTACGGTGATATACTTAGCTGGCTCTGCCTCCAGGTACTTAGAGTCGTCCCAGTCGCAAGCTACGTCGCGGATGAACTGGAAGGCATCGTCGTACTTCTCATAATGCTCTGGAAGATCGGCTGCCATCTGCAGCGGACTGTACATTACGAGATAGAGAGAAAGCTGACCACAGAGGGTGGTATGAACATAGCTTGGGTTGTTGCTCCACTCAGAAAGCTTGGTCTCGAAGATACCAGGGGTATAATCCATCGGACCACCCTGCAGACGGGTGAATGGCAACATCACGGTATGATAAGGCTTGCTGCCGCCAAATGCTTCATATTCTGTACCACGTGCACTCTCGTTACCCACCAGGTTAGGCCAGGTACGGCAGATACCTGTAGGACGGGTTGCCTCGTGGGCATTTACCATGATATGATGCTTGGCAGCTGTCTCGATGACACGCTGGTAGTGATTGTTCATCAACTGGCTGTAGTGATACTCACCTCTTGGGATGATATCGCCCACATAACCGGTCTTCACGGCATCATAGCCATATTTATTCATCAGGTTGAAGGCATCCTCCATGTGACGCTCGTAGTTGAGAGCAGCAGAAGAGGTCTCGTGATGCATCATCAGCTTCACGCCCTTAGAATGAGCATAGTCGTTGAGCATCTTGATATCGAAGTCAGGATATGGAGTTACGAAATCGAAGACATCGAGCTTCTGATGACCGAACCAGTCTTCCCAACCTTCGTTCCAGCCTTCTACCAGCACCTCCTGCAAACCGTTCTTGGCTGCAAAGTCGATGTAGCGCTTTACCTCCTCGTTGGTTGCACCATGGGTGCCATTAGGCTTGCACTTGCTGTAATCGGTTACACCGAGACGAACAGATGGCAGGTCGTTGGTATAGCTCCAGGTCTTGGTGCCAACGATCATGTTCCACCATACACCGCAGTACTTGGTAGGATGAATCCATGAAGTATCCTTAATCTTGCAAGGCTCGTTGAGATTCAATGTCAACTTGCATGAAAGCATATCACGGGCATCATCGCTCACCATCACGGTACGCCAAGGAGTATTGAACGGAGTCTGGATGAATCCCTTTCTGCCCACGGCATCAGGAGTCAACCAAGACTCAAAGGTCAATGTCTTCTCATCCAGGTTGAGGTGCATGGTTGGATAATCCAGACAGGCAGCCTCGTGGATATTGATATAGAGACCATCCTTGGTCTTCATCTGGAGCGATGTCTGAACACCGGTATCCGAGAAGACGGTGGTAGATGAATTGCTCTTGTAAGATTCACGGTTCTTGGCGATGACAGGACGGATGCCGGTCAATGGAGTAATGTTGTAGTCATACTCCTGGGTGTCGTAATCGCCAGGAATCCAGTAGGCAGTATGATCGCCTGCCATGGCAAACTGGGTATGCTCCTCCTGAATCACAAAGTAGTTCAGACTTTCCTGCTGAGGGAACTCATAGCGCAAGCCCATACCATAATCATATACACGGAAACGGATGGTGATGTTACGCTTGGAGGAAGCCTGGTTCAGGTTTACCTCCATCTCGTTGTAATGGTTGCGGATGGTAGCAGTCTCACCCCATACTGGCTTCCAGGTTTCATCGAAGGTCGATGTCTTGCTGCCGGTTTCCGTGAAACCATCCATCAGGCTGGTTTCCTCCATACCCTTAGAGGCGTGCTTATCCTTCGCCAGCTCCAGTCCGAGATGAGATGGCTTACATACAGTCTTTCCCTTATAGCTCATCTCGTAGGTAGGCTGTCCCTTTTCGGTTAAAGAGAAAGTCACTGAGACATTGCCGTTAGGCGACTTAACGGTCTGGGCTGCTGCCAACATCGGGAGCAAGAGGCCCATCACTAATACATTCAGTTTCTTCATACTGTTCAGTTATTGCTTATTCTTGTTTTTTTGAATCCTTGTTAGTTAACCTTAATCATAATCTGTTTATTCTTAAGACAGTGCAAAGATACAAAAAACAAAAATACCCTCCGCTAAATGGGAGGGTATTTTTCCGTATATCAAGGTGCAAACGTTTGCACGATTTTGCATTTGCTATTGCAACATTTTAGTTGCGGCCACCCTGAGCTATCAGTTCGGTGATGTTCTCCATGAACTCCTTGCTGGCAGCCAACTCTTCCAGACTCAGGTGCATGCGATAGCGCCAGTAGTGCTTTGGATTGGCTGGGATGTTGATGCGCTCGGCATCGGCATCTGGCAGACGGAGTTTTTCATCGATGGCCAACCAATCCTGAACGCTCAATACGCAGAGCATGGATGGAGAGGTAAGATGGCGGGAGATGATGTCTCTTGCCAACCAACCAGGGAGCGGATGAGGAGCAGGTCCTTCACGATAGAGCATCGTGTTGTAATACTCCTGGGTACGGGAGATATTCTCGTCCCACCACATACGCAAGGTAGGCATATCATGACTTGAGATGGTGCAGACAGAGCGGTATGGGTTACGGCTCAGATGACCAAACTTAACCGTTGGATCCTTTGGCATACTCTGGAGTTCCAGACTCAGTATCTTCAATTCGTTCATCACCCATGGCACACAGTCTGGTACCATACCCAGGTCTTCGGCACAAACCAGCATGCGGGTAGCCTGAACCAGCTTAGGCAACTTCTTCATCGCCTCGCCATACCAGAACTGGTTGTTGCGGCGATAGAAGTAGTCGTTGTAAAGACGATTGAACGCAGCCTTGTCAACATCATAGAGCGACTCGTAGATGAAGTCAAGCTGTGCCGAGATACGTGGATGGAAGAGCTCTGGGTTCTTGCGGTCGCGAACGAAAAGCACATCGCTGATCAGGGCATACAAGCCATCACGCAACCAGATTTCCTTTTCATCAGTAACACCAGCAAAGAGAGCCTCCACCTTGCGCTGGGTATCTACCTCAGGCTTCATCTGATAGCGTTCCTCATCCAGACGGTCGAGATACTTCTCCTTCACTTCGTCGGCACGCTCATGGAACATACGGTCCAATATCCAGTCGGTAATGAACGGACGGAGGAATCTGTCCTCCTGGAAGTTCAAGCCGTAGCTCTGAATCTCCTCACGGGTCATGCCGAGGGCTGGGGCAAACTGTCCGAGCAAGCCATGCACGCTATCCACAGGGATTTCCCAGATGCGGAAGAAGCCGAGCACATGGTCGATGCGATAGGCATCAAAGAACTTCGACATATTCTGGAAGCGGCGGGTCCACCACTGGCAACCATCCTTCAGCATCTCATCCCAGTTGTAAGTAGGGAATCCCCAGTTCTGACCATTCACAGAGAAATCATCAGGTGGAGCACCCGCCTGACCGTTCAGATTGAAGTACTTAGGCTCCATCCAGACATCGCAGCTGTGGCGATGTACACCAATAGGAATATCACCCTTCAGGATAACACCCTTTGCCTTGGCATGCTCGTGTGCCTCCTGCATCTGCTTGTTCAGGATGAACTGCACGAAGTAGAAGAACTCCACGTTCTTGTATGCCTCGGCTTCCGGGTTCGTTAAATCCTTGCGCTCAGTCTCATCCCAGATGTTATGGTCTGGCCACTGAGTGAAGTCGGCAGTGCCATTCTTGTCGCGCAGGTAAGAATACTGTGCGTAAGGCACGAGCCACTGTTGTGTATCCTGAATGAAAGCCTTGAAATCGGCTCCCGACATCATCTTTTTACCTTCCTGTGCAAATATCTGTTGCAGATAATCCTGCTTGTAATCATTCACCTTCTCATAATCAATCTGATGCAAGGCGTTGAGTTCCTTGCGGGTCTTCTCTGCCTCCTCGCGAGCCTTCTTGTCCTTCAACGCTGGCAACGCATTCAGATCGGCATACATCGGATGGATGGCGAAGACGCTGATACAGCTGTATGGATAACTGTCCGTCCAAGTGTGGGTGATGGTGGTATCGTTGATAGGCAACAGCTGAAGCACTTTCTGTCCGGTAGAAGCCACGAGGTCGATCATGGTCTTCAGATCACCGAAGTCGCCCACACCGGCACTCTTCTCACTACGCAGAGAGAACACCGGAACCAATGTTCCGGCCACCTTGCGGTTGTAGAGGGCGAAGAAAGCCTGGTCCAGTTCATAAGCGATGGCATCGCCTGCCTTCATCTCCGGCAGGTCGATGGTGCGGTTCATGCCTGTTTCCCAGAAAAGCAGGTCCTTCTTCTCGTTGTAAGCCACAAACTTGAACTCCATGTGAGCGGTCTGCAGATGAACAGCATCCACATCTGCCACCCATTCGTTATAGGTGTGCTGTGTCATCTTCAGCATTTTTTCTGCATTCCATGCACCCAGCACATTGTCGGCACCCACCACTCCGAGTCTTTCTCCATCACGAAGCTGAGGGGCACGCACGATGAGGCGTACGGTCTTGGCACAGTTCTGCATCGCCAGTTCTTCAGGAGCCTGGTGATTGATGCAATCGGTGAAGGCGCTGCTGTAAAGATAAGCATCCTCAGGTATCACCTTCCAACTGTCATAGAGGGTAAACTCATCCGCCTTGGTGGCGTTCAGTTCCAGGCAATGCTTCACGAGAAGCCACTCGGTCTTGAGCACCCTGCCATCGCGCTCTACACTATAATAATAGGTGTAAACCTTTGCTGGCTGTTCTACACACCAGTCAAACGACCATCTCTCGCCATTGAGAGTGGTCATCGGGAACTTGAGTTCCTCATCCTCCTTCTGAATGTTCAAGACGAGCTGCTCGCCGAACAAGGTTCTGTATTCTATGTTAAAATGAATTGTCATAAGACTCCATTTAGAGGTTAGTTATTTATTATTTTTATTTCCGGTGCGAAATTAGCAAAAATATCCGTAACAAGTACGGTTCTTTTGCACAAATCGAGGAAAAACAAATGCAAACGTTTGCATT
>JAIJUV010000238.1 GCA_022732315.1 Prevotella sp. | reverse complement strand
GCACTTTTTCTTCTGTTCCATGTTCGGGTGAACATAGAGATTAAGGGTTGTTGTAATATTGGCATGACCGAGCAGTACGCTTACGGTCTTGTAGTCGCACAATGTTCGATACATCGAAAAGAACTTTTCTGTATGCCCAAATAAAGAAGTTATTGAGAAAGTGAGAACTCATGTAAATACTTACGAGGACTCAATTCGCTACCATAACGAAATGATACAGATGGCAGCAATTAAAGATAGCATTGCTAATAGCCTATTTAAAGAGGTGATTGAAATTAAAAAGAAAATTAATCAGAAATAATAGACAACGACCATCTGATACAAGCGCATCCTTCGCTTCGAATCGGGTAGGAGGTAAATGCTAATCATAAAAGGCAGTTGCTTCCTATTTTCACATTTACCGACCTCCCACACCAGGCTTATTAGGGACTTGCCCCATTAGGTAAGCTCATGCCGAGCATACCCCCCAAAAAAAAACGTGGGTAATCATAGGCTTATCCACGGATTTTTATTTAAATGGAGAAAATAGTATAAATCTTCATTATTGGGAAAACTATACTGAACAAAATGCAAATAAACTGCATTAAACTATAACAGTGATAGCATGACACAGTTTAGCTTACACTCTCGTTAACACACTAATTCTTGTAGAACCATAATATAAAACTCCCCATAGAGTTTACTTTTGAATAGAATTTACGTAAATGACAAGATTTTTTGCCTGATTAACAAATATAGAATCTCCTTTTGCTTCATAAGAAAATAATGTATTATTATCCAAAAGTTTATCTTTACTAATCACAACAATTCTAACCAAAGGAATCCCTAAATAGTTTGCGAGTTTTTTATCAGATTCTACTTCACTTTTAGTATAGGATATTATACCATCACTCCTATACACATCTACATTTTGCAGTTTCTTTTTAACATAATAAGCACTCTTTTTTATAGTATATTTCTCCCCTCTATATTCTATCGTTCCACAAGAATTATTACATTGTAATCCTGAGGAAACTTCTTTACAATATATTATATTGAAAGAATTATACTCTTGCTCCATAGAGCAAGAGTATAAAATATAGGTAAAAGCGTAAAGCGTAATTAAACAAATGTAATTTCTCATTTTATGGTTACATTTACAGTTTGAGGTCTTTCATTCACATTTCACCCATGTCGTAAAAGTAGAGGTCGTTACATTGCCCTCCGTGTTGGTGACACGGACAAGGCGCTATATGCCGTCATACTCAAACGAGGTGGTAATCTCACCGTCAGGACCGCTCTTCTGGATGGTCTTCAAGGTCTTGACACTGCCATTGGTATGGGTAGCCTGAACATGGAAAAACTTTCAAAGATACAAGGGAAATATACTCTGATAAGCCCTGACGAATTTTAAGGCGGTTTATAGCCTTGTTTTGTTGATACTTTCATACGTCTTTATTTTATGTTTTATCTAAAGAACGATATATGGTTGATTTTATTGCATTTGATAGCTGCATTAATCAAAAATACAGATCGGTCAATGTTTTTTTCCTCACACCATATTTCAACAGTCATAGAAAATAAAGTCTGCTTGTGTTCTTTTGCAGGAACATATTGCGGTGTGTTACCGTCTGATGTTGAAACAACACTCACGTTAAATGCTGACGGTACCTACTTGTTGATACAGTCATACAATGAAAAGTAGAACGAGCAGGAAAAGTTAAGAGGCACTTTCCAAGTGCTTGACGGCAATATCTTGATGCTTGTGCATCCTTCGAGTGGTGACAACATATTCTATAAGGTGAGGGATGCCAACCATATTATTCTGATAGATTCGTTTGGTAACGAACCTAAAAAGAAAATCGGGATAACTATGCCCTAATAAAGAAATGAAATGTAAATAAACTGTGTTTACCCATTGTTGTAGAACACAGCTTATTTTACACTCGAACCAAAGATGGACTTTTACAAATTATTGTTTACAAAGACATATTGGATAGTAAACACACTAAGATTATTGTTGCTTTTTGTAGTATTCACCTCTCCATTTTATACCATTTGGTGTAACTTGTATATACTCTCCTAATAAATAATATTGATTGAAAAGTTTATCTGTTACATCAGGTAGATTTATAATAATACTTTTCTCAGTATTCAAATCCACTTTATACGGATACTCGTAGTATAAGACACCAAAGTATTGGCCTGCGGGATTACTTTCGGTATAATACATTGGTTGGAATGTAAATCTGAAACTTTTTGGAGAATTAATTCTGTTACGATTCAATACTATAGTACATGTCCCTTTTTCAGTAATCCCAGAATACGAAATAGTTCCACAATAAACATTAAATTTTATAGGCATAGTTGTATTCGGAACTTTGAAAAGTATTTCAGCAAGAGTTTTATTACCAGAAACTTCTTCGATAATTAAAATGTTTTTAAAAGCACTTTGCGTTGGTCCTTCTATTGAATTTATCTCAAAAAAAGTATCGCTGACTTTAGTTATTTGACAAATAGCCAAAGGAAAGCTCTGTTCCCCCTCTATAGAAGAGGAGGAATAGAACTTTAGTGTGTCATTTTTAATTTCTATCAATTTTGAACTGGTTTCATTATGATAGATACCATTTTCAAGTTTTTTAGATGTTTCACCAAAACTAACCAATCCTATAACTGACAAAAAAATACAAAATATAAATCTCATTTATTTTTCAATTTTTGTTGACCATTCAAAAAATCAGAATAATCTTTAATCATTGGATAGCCATATCCACCATTCGGATCTTTTATGGAGCCTACATAATGAACATTTGAACGAACTGTTGAGTGCTTCAAACTATTGAACCGGTCGCAATTTGCGACCAGTTCAGCCAAGTCTCTATCTATCATAATTTGATTTCCACGAATAGACATTATTCGACTTTCTACAGGAGTGGTAACTACGACTTCATCATTTTGTAACCGGTCACAATTTGCGACCAGTTCGCCGTTTCCTGTCTTTTCCGTTATGTCTGCCATATTGCTATCTTTATTTTTGAGATCACAAATTGTGACCTTAAACGTATTGTTGTTATATTGCGTACAAAGGTAGTGCTTTTAGCCTTTAAGCCACTATTGCACAACCTTTTTTTGAAAAGAACGTAAAAACAATAGTTTTATTGCTGTGATTGCACTTTTATTAACATAAAGCTCTAAAGCAGCCAAAGGAGAACAAGAGCAAGGAAGCCGTGGAGACCAACAAGGACATCGAGCAGTTGTTGCTTTCCATCCAAAAGGCTTTCGATGTGCTTGTGGAAAAGAAAACGGAGTTCCAACACTTGTTAAAGCAGAAATCAAACTAGCAGAAGACAGAAAAGACTTATTGTCTTTCATTCAATTAATAGACCTATACATGTATTAGTTATTAGGTACATCGATGCAAAGATTAAGTTCAATACTGCGTTAAATTAATATTTAATTGTCTGCAAATCGGATGAAAGATATTGCATACTGTAATACACAATTCAAACGCTTTGCCAAGTATTTTAATGGATTTGTAGAGAAGAAACAGAAATACTACATAGGCTTTGCGACAGAAACTTCAGAAAATGTATGGTGGTATGATGGAAGTAAGGTTATGAAAAGTATCCTATGACTACCTTTAAACGTGTTTCGCGCATTTCTCGCACCTAGGTAACAAAATAGCATATGGCTTATGGTGTAAATAGTGTTAAATATAGACTTATTGTGATCAACAAATAACTATTTTTAGTAACTTTGCATTTAAGAAAAGTATAAATAGTAAAACAATTTCTTCCTTTAGTGCATTGTAATTGGGGATGGGGAGGACAAGGTAATGGATATTATTTATTTAACGTCTTTGGGGGGTGTAATTTAAACTGTGTCAAGGCTTGTTCTTAACTTTCATTCCCACTCCCTGCTGGGGGCATGCCCCCAGCAGGGAAGCCTTTTCGGCTGCAA
>JAIJUV010000237.1 GCA_022732315.1 Prevotella sp. | reverse complement strand
GGTCCGCCAACCTTAGAGCGTAGCGGTTCCGAGCGACGAGGAGGAGCGGTTTCCTCCCTCTTCCCTGAGGGTGAGAGGGTCGGGGTGAGAGGTGGAGCCTTCCTTAAGGGTAAGGAAGGACGGGTAGGTTTTCGAAAAAACTCCCTTTGGCTAAAGGGAGACGGAGGGATTCGAAAGACTCCTTCTTTAACGGTAAGGAACCTTATATCCAAGGCAATACTTCAGAAAAGCGAAACAAGCAGTTATATCATTCATTCAACTATTAATCTTTGTTAAATTATGAATACTATCGCACCATTTTACGTCATAATGGTGTATATTTGCAGTCAGAATGATTATTAATTAAACATTTTAGGCTTATGGCACAGACAGCAATGACAGTCCGTATGGACAACCAGCAGAAAGCACAGTTTGATAAACTCTGCGAACAGTTTGGTATGAGTGCGAATACCGCCATCAACATCTTTGTTAAGGCAGTAATTCGCAGTAAGAGCATTCCATTCTCCATTCAGGCAAAGAATGAAGAAGAAGATGAAGTGACTGCGAAAGCTAAGGCTGCGTTCAAGCAACTTAGAGCTAAAGCAGAAAGAGGTGAAACCCCAGATCTCACACTTGATGAAATCAATGAAGAAATCAGAGAAGTCAGACGATTAAGAAAAGAACGCAATGGTATATGCAGTCATTGATACAAAAATATTTGTATCAGCCCTTATCACCCACAACTCAAATGCTTCAACAGCAAGAGTTCTTGAAAGTTTGTTCCTTCATCGTATTATACCTTTATATAATGATGACATTATAAAAGAATACGATGAAGTGCTTCATCGCGCAAAATTCAAGTTGTCAGACGACCAAATCTGCACAGTTATAGAACTTGTAAAGCAAAACGGAATTGATTCGTCCCGTTTTCCTTATGCTGGCGAAATGCCAGATGAGGATGACCGAGTCTTCTACGAAGTCTGCCTGAGCGAGGAAGACTCCTTCTTAGTAACAGGTAATCTCAAACACTTTCCAAAAGAACCGCAAGTGATTACAGCTGCAGAAATGATGGAAATCTTAGACAACGAACTATAAGATGTCATTACAGCAGGTGTCGCCAGCTCTCGTGGTAGGTGACACCTGTAAGTAGAATAACAAGGTGGTATCATTTGAGTGATGCAAGCGGTACAGTTAAAGCGCTATGAGCATCATATATTAAAAGAATTGGAGAGCATTTTCATTTTACGTACCTTTTCTGCCGCCAGTTCTATTGTCATATGAGAGTCAACCGCTTCATAATAACTATATTTTATGCTATCAATGGTTTTATTTAACCACGTACGTTCATCCGTGATTTTTGAGCTTAGAACCTTTATCACCTTTTCAAGATTAACAGAAGAGGTTCCAACCATCCCTTTTATCCCGTCAATAATACTACTTGTCCAGAACGATGAATCCATCGTAAAAGAAAGATCTAAAAGTTTATCGAAAACGGGTAAAGAATCTATTGTATAATTACAGAATCTAATTGCAGTAAACACATTACCGAAATAATATTTATCTTCTGTCATACACTTAAGAATCTCTTCTAAAGCCTCTTGATTACCTAATGATGCCTGACACTCCAAATATGTCTTTTTGTCATATTTCAATAGTGTATCCTTAAAGTGAGCTAGAGTATCTTTTACCCATTGCATATCATCCTTTAAATGGCACATCAACATTTTTAGGACATACGCTTTATGCTTATCAGGAATATCTTGGAAGATAGCCATAATTTGTTCCATTCCGTCAGGTTCACTTTTAAGATACAAATTTATGATATTCCCAGAATAACCGTCTTCGTCATGCTTAATGAATTCAAATATATAGGAATACACTCCAGACAAATGCGCATTTATTGCGTATTTTGCTAATTCTAGGTAGTCACAAACATCTAAGCCTTTCGGATTCTTTATCAAAGAAATAATTCTATGCTCAGCTCGTTCCTTACCTAGTTCCTGAACTGCGTAATCAATAAAAGGTTTATGGCTATAAGCATGTTCCCATCTGCTATCTCTTACAGAAGCATATTTCAAACATATTTCTTGAACATCCTTATCTAAAGTAATTTCATAATCTAATGCCAAGCTCAGATATCTCTGTCCTGTGCGGTTATCTTTTATCTTCGGCAACACATGTTCAAGTATTACTTTCAAACAGTTCTTTTGCTTGCCTGTTAACTGTTTTATCCTGTGATTTGCCAATTGATCCAATACAAACAGTTCATAAAGGCTTTGATTTTCTATCTTATTTTTGATTTTCTGCAGGTCATATTCCTGCGTTTTATAATTATAGAATAAGCTCATAAACGAACCGACATAACTGTCCCACTTGTTTTCTTCGCATTCCTTTACTTTTGCATACAATTCCTTTCTAGCTTTCGGTGCATACTGATTTACAATATATAGCACCGTTTCTTTAAATTGGGCATAATCCAGAAGCAACTCCATGCTTTTTTCTTCACGCAACTTCATCTCATTAGGATGGTAAAACCTTCTTTTGGGAAATTTCTTATGAACCAAGTCATAATGCAGAAGATTCCACGCATTATCATAATTATTAGTAAGCCAAGTAGCAATACCAAAATCATTTATCGAATCAGGTTGCAGCACATCTATGCATTTCTCCAAATCTGTTTCATCACCAAATAAAGACAGTTTTATTTTTAGAATTTGCAGAAGCCTTATTTCTTGTTGAGTATCTTCAACACTTCTAATTTCATTTATAAGTCTAATGAAGTCGGGCTTTGGCATATTATCAATACAAAATTTACGAAAAGCTTGAAAAATCTCAACGATAGTATCTCGCAAAGAAATATAATCATGATCCTTAGCAATTTGAATCCATGAATCTATAACTATTTGACAGAACCCTCCATCATCCACATATACTTTACTATTGCATAGCATTTTTTGAATAGGATTTAACAAATCAGCCTGATTATGATCCGCCTTTTCCTCATCAAAGAGTTGCGGCAAGAACTCCCATAATCTCTTTAACTCATTTTTACCATAAACATTCCCCAAACATTTATAGAAATCATGGCGATGAACGATATGAGTTGTACTCTTTAGACTATAGTTCTGCAAATATCTTTCTTGCGCAATAATATACCCCACATATTTATCAGCTTGATTCAAATTAGCAATCAGCTGAAATGCAGTTTGTATGATATGATGATCTTTCGACTTTACATCAAGTATGATAAGTCTATCAATGTCTTCTTCAGTATTCAAATAACTACTATAGAAAGGTACATACAAAGAATAGGTTTCCTGATCATCATTATTCCCCAGTTCATTTATCTTATCGAAAACAACATTCTTGAAGTCAGACAGCAATATGCCAACAGAAGGACTGGAGAAGTCCATCATAGAAACACAAGTTGCCAACAAAGCCAAATATGGATTTATCTGATGAATATTTCTATACTCTTTCAACAGGAATTCTGCATTATTTTTTGTATTACACAAGCATGCTATAAACTTGGCTATTTTGTAAAAATCATCAGGATAAATTTGCTCTTTACTATATTCTCCTAAAATTCCCTTTAAAACACTCTGCTTAACCACCATACTAATACTGGTTGAATCAATATTCTGTAAAACCTTCACATCATTTTTTAATAACCAGTCTATCATCTGATCTTTCTTGACAGATTCATTCATATATGAGATAGCAAGAACCAACACATTATACCAGTTCTTCTTAATTATTGGAATTTCACCATTTGCGTAGCATACTATCTTTAATATTTCTTGGTAGGAAAGATTCTTTAAAAATTTTGCAACAAAATGCTCTTTAAAGCCATTATGAATGAAAGAATAAACGTCCTTAAAGGAATCTTTTTTTAATATAGTATATAAAGTTAGATCAGAAATTTTTTCTTTGGAAAACTTTAAATATTTATATAATTCTTT
>JAIJUV010000236.1 GCA_022732315.1 Prevotella sp. | reverse complement strand
TATGGATATATTTGATTGTTGGATTTATATAGTGAAGAATATGAACATGTTTGAACAGATGCCATTCAGCGAGAAGTATCCAGTCTTCCGCAAGTTGGCAGAGATAGGCGACCTCCGCAAACTCTCCCGAGAGGAACTTGAGCTTTATGACGAGGACATCAAGAATATGCGTGATATTTATGCCACCAGAAAGTTTGATGAAAAGAAAGGGATGGAAAAAGAAAAGCTAGCCACAGCTCGCCGCCTTCTGTCAATGGGTCTTTCTGAAGCGCAAGTGGCAACAGCCACAGAGCTTCCGCTGGAGGAAATTCAGAAAATGAAGGAATAAGAAGAGATTACTAGGCGGCTCTCGTTTCCGGGAGCCGCCATTTTTGTATGCCTTTACGTTATGCAAATCGTATTAAGCCTTCTGCACGTTTTCAAGATTTTTATGATCATATTCTTTAACAGACTATGGGATGGATTTTTGCACTTGCTTGTTCAATTCGCGTTCTTTGTCTTCTATGAAAGATGATGCATATATATATAATAATGTGATAACTTGTATCTTTTGGTGTAAAATATTAGGTTTATTTATACTTTGATATATGTCATGTGATTATACGACATTTGTCATCCGACCGTACGACAAGTGTCGTATAAACGCATGACAAATGTCACGCAATCGTAAGAAAGGCTTCCTTGCATCGTTATAATTGATTCCTTGCATCATATAAGTTGCAGCATTGTTATCATCCATCTCACCATAGCCAAGCATCGGGACGTAATTTTCATTTCCTCAGTTGGCTATGATTCCTCCTCTCACCAGCCATTTCGCAAAGAAGTGGTCGCTAACCAGATAGCCAGTCGGAGTCTTGCTTACCAGCTGCTTATCTACCAATGCCTTTAATGCTGTTTTCACGCTGCTCGTAGCTGGAAGATGGTGGGTGCTGATAAACTGCTGGCTCAACGGCGAAGATACCAAATGCTCACGAGCTATCGCCCCCAAAAGCATCTGCTGGTTCTCGGTTAGCCAGGCACAATAGTTCTGATAACTCATCGCCTGCTCCTCAATCAGCTCCAGAATCACCTCATCTACCAGAGACTTCGTAATCTCGGAAGAAGCATGCTCGTAGATGCCATGCAGTATCGACTGCACATACCAGGTTACACGATCAGACTGCTGATAAATATAAGAAAAGGTAGATTCATCTATCGACCTGTGCTGAGATGCCAACAAGCGATTGGCAAACTCCCGATACACCTGCTCCCCGATGCAAGGCAAAGACAACACCAGCGAACTCTGGAAGAAAGGACGGTTTGCCGACAGAAACATCTCCTGCATCATGTGCTGCTGACTGCCCGAAAACACGAAATATACATTCGGCAAAAACTGGATATAAGAACGGATCATCGCCTCAACCCCATCCTCCGGATAACTTAATATCTGCTGAAACTCATCAATGGCAATGTAGCATCGCTTACCCGATTGCTTCAAATACTCAAAGATTCGCTTCAAACTCTCCTTCCCTTCACTCGGTTTCAAGTCTAAAGAAAAAGAAGGAATGCCTGTCAATTCATCTATCGTCAGAGTAGGACGCCAGCTGCTGAAGAATTCCTGTACCTTCCGAAGGGCTGATTGGGAAACAGTATCCAGCTTTCCGATGATTTCAGAAGCCATCAGCTGCACCATCTGCTCCAGATTCTTGGTGGCAAAGATGTCGAGATAAAAGCACTTCACTCCCTCATATTGCTCCTCCATCTGATGGAAGACATGATGTATTAATCCCGTCTTACCCATACGGCGTGGAGCAATAAGCGTGATGTTACGCTCATTATGCAGCGAAGAAATCATCTTCTCAGTCTCTTTCTGGCGGTCGCAGAAATACTCTGCGCCCTTATAGCCATATACCACAAAAGGATTGTTCAATCTTGCCATATCTTGTTATCATTCATTATACAAACGTTCATTGCGCTTTTTACGCAACGCAAATTACGCAATAAAAAACGAGACTGCCAAATGTTTTCTAGTTTTTTAATAATAATTATCTCCTAAAGCCGCCTCTGATGTACAGACTACGGAATAAGCAAAAATACTTCACACTGCACTACTGCGGAAAGGTAAAGTCTGAAGCTGCTAGCCCAGGGCATAAAAAATCTGTGTAAATCTGTGAAATCCGTGGGACATAAAAAACTCCCACAGATTTCACAGATTCACACAGATTCATTATCTTTAACCCAAGTTTTACATAAACGAAAATTTTTTTTTAAGCTATTTGTTGGCAAAGAAAATGCAAACGAGCGCAAAGAAAGCTTGCTTTCAATTTGCCGAGTGCAGCTTTTCTTATGCAAAGATACGACTTTTCCTCGTAACTTCCACGATTTTAGGGAAAAAATACTTGAAAAGGATGGGGAGAAAGAAAAATAGGCGGCTCCCGGAATTGAGAGTCGCCTATAATGTATTATTAAAATAAATGTTTATTCTGCAACAGCAATGATAGCATACTCGAGAGTGATATCATTGAAGAAGATGCGGTATTTGCCAGCAGAAACCTTAATATCCTTACTGCCTCCGCTTGTAATCAACTTACCGGTTGAAGAGAATTCCTGACCCTCTGCAAAGCCCCAGTTGGCTGCATCGTTCCACTCATGGTTAGCACGGATCTTGAAGCTACCTTCAGGGAGAGTTTTTTCAATAAACCAGTTGTGAGGAGTAACCTCTGTCATGTCAACATCATTGTCCCAATCGCCACCAACACCGATAAGACCAACTTTCCCGTATGCTGTAGGATTCTGATTCTCAAGCTTAGTCCATGAGTAAGTCATGGTAGAGAAATCTACCTTAAATGTGTAGAAAGCACCTGGTTCTGGACAAACGATAGCACCGCTTCCAGCAATCTTGCCTTCTACAGAATTGTCGCCATCGTCCTTTGCACCATAAGCATTGTCCCAATTGCCCCAATCGCTACCCAACCAAATCTTCAGGTTGGCATCGTCGTTCCACTGAGTGGTATAGCTCTGAACCATAGGAGTCTCAGCATACATGAGACAGGTCTTGTCTTTAGGTTCGGATGCCCAGCCCTGCAATTTACCTACAAGGTAGTATTCTGGAGCAATCTGCTTGATGGTATAAGTGTAGTCCATCATGTTGATTGTCATCTGATAGATACCAGCCTTGGCAATCTTACCAGCGCCAGCCTTATTACCCTCAGAGTTGGTAGTAAGAAGTTTACCGCTCATAGCTTTATCTCCATCTACTTCAATACCAACAACACCCTCAGGAGCATTTTCTACAGCCCAAATGTTACCTTTATCTACATTTCCCTGTGGAATAATCTTCCAGCATTGGTCGTCCTTAGTTGTTGTAAACATAAGGGTGAATACAGGGTCCGCATAAACGTCTGCATCAGAGTGAGCAAATTTCAATTTGGTATCCAAACCCCATTCTGTCAAGTCACCAACGAGGTAATAAGCTGCATCGATGAATGGAGCCTCTGGAACTGCTTTTACCTGGAATGTTTCAGATGTAGCCATCTTTGCGGCTATTGAACCATTGCTTTGCCATGCGTCAAGTGTTGCATCGATATCGCGCTCTACTGGGCGTTTGCCATACTTACCTGTGATGTAATTTACCAAGTCAGCTTTTGCCATGTTACCATCAGCATCAATGTCGAATGACTGACCATCTAAATTAATCTTGAAACTAGACTTGTAAGAATCTTTGGTAGAAGTAGGAGCAACAATGCTCGCTACTTTTACCTTATCTCCTGTAACATCTGCCAAGTTGATGACTTCTACTGGAGTTACGCTACCGTCTCCAAATGCTACAGCTTCCTCCTCAGGATTGGTCTGTGGGTTTGCCCAGTCTGTGTAGTCTTCGGTACAAGATACCATAGACATCAGCAGGGTCATTCCCAATAATATTTTCTTAATCATAATTGTCTATACTTTAAGTGATTTACAATT
>JAIJUV010000235.1 GCA_022732315.1 Prevotella sp. | reverse complement strand
AAGTATTATTATCTGAACAGTCCTATCACCGATGGCGTGAATCTTCAGGTAGGATTATCTGTAGATATTGACAAGTTGTTTTAAAAGAGGCGGGTCTCACGACTCGCCTCTTTGTCATTCTAACTAACTTTCGCAAATATTCTATATAAACTTATGCTAAAAACTATTATTTCTTTACATAGAGCTTGAATGCCTTTACGCTGCCAGGAGCGCCCTGCTCGGCACGTGGCAAATACTCGAAGGCTGAGATGGTAACCTCCTTGCCCATATCCACGATGCCCAGGTGTGGGAAGTTGGCACCCTTTTCGGTCTGCCAGTAAGTGCTCTCCTGAAGGTCAAACATCTTGTCGAGTGTTGAGTTGCCCTTCTCGCTGTCGGCATAGAAGGCTACCCAGTTGTTGCGGTCGATGCGGTTGCCGCTGGCATCCTGCAGGTAAACCTCGGCGATGGCAATCTGGCTGTCGCCGCTCTGGCTGCTTTCTGCCTGGATGGCGAAGTAGCGACCCGTTACAGGCTTGTCGAGCTTGATGGTCTGCCAGCCGTTGCCAGCCTTGAATTCGCCCTTCAATACTGGAGTCGCAGAATTGAGATCCATGCGATGACCTGGCTCGTTGTGCTTGTTGCTCTTTTCGAGATTCAGTTTGTCGAGTTCCGGATGTTCCTGGCAGAAAGCAGTAGGAGCCACGTTGGAACCTGGCTTGCCTGCTTCGCCCTTAGGACCTACTACATCGAGAACAATCACCTCGTTCTTGCCCTTCTTCAACCAGCAACCTGGGAGATAGAGGGTCTGCTGAGGACCAATCTGCCAGAATCTGCCGAGGGCATGACCGTTTACATAAACCTGACCCTTGCCGAATGCCTCCATATTAATAAAGGTATCGCCCACCTTCTTCAGGTTGAAGTAGCCGCGATAGTAACCTGCCTTGCTTTGCAGACCACGCATCTTGTTGGTTGGCATGGCGAGTGCCTTCACTGCCGTCTGATAATCATCAGCGATGCTACTGTTGTTCCATCGGGTAGGGGTGAGGGCAAGTTCGCAATCCTCCTTCTGAGTGGTGAGGGTTACGTTGCCGATGATACCCTTGAAGTCCTTGATGGCACGGCCGAAGTTGATTCGTCCCATACCTTCTACCACGATGGTGAACTGAGCACCCTGTGGCATGGCTGGCAATTCGAGTGATTTCTCGTTCTTCACACGGTCTATCTTGCCAACATACTTACCGTTCACATATACCTGGGCAAAATCGTGGAACTCACCGGTGAGGGTAGATGTTCCCTGGATGGCAGGAACCTGGGTCTCGTAAACCATCGTTCCCCATCCCATGTCCATATCCTCGAAACTCTGAGGAGCATTGCTTTCCTTTTCCTTTCCGATACCGTAGCTCAGAGGCTTGTACTCGGTGAACTTGAACTCAGGCACCTTGATGATCTGCATCGGAGCCTTAGGCACGGCTGGCAACTTCTTGCCGTCGTTGTATTTCGCCATCATCTTCTGCAGTTCGTAGAACTTAGGAGTAGCCAATCCCCATTCGTTGATAGGGGCATCGTAATCGTAGCTGGTTACGTCTGGCTGGAAACCTGGAGAGTTGGCGCCTGCCCAATGGCCGAAGCTGGTTCCGCCGTGGGTCATATAGAGAGAGAAGCTGATGCCTTTACTCAGCATCTCGTCCATTCCTTCTACCATATCCTTGGCTGGGCGGGTTTCGTGGCGGGCTCCCCACTTGTCGAACCAGCCGCTCCAGAACTCAGAACACATCTTAGGAGCATTCGGACGAACCTCGCTGAGACGCTTAAACTGCTGGTCGATGTTGGCACCTGTACCGAAGTTCATGGTCCAGGTAAGGTCATCGAGACCATTGTTCAGGAAGTTGGAAGACCAGTCGCACTGGAAGAGGCTCACCTTATCGAATCCGCTCTTGCGGACGATGTCGCGGATGGCGCTCACGTATGGCTTGTCCTTACCGTAAGAACCATATTCGTTCTCCACCTGTACCATGATGATAGGACCACCATTCTGGATGGTTAGTGGAGCCAGCTGCTTGCCCACTTCCTTCTCAAAGATTTCAACACGCTGCATGAAGTAAGGATCCTGCTCACGAAGACGGATGTCCTTCTTCTTCAAGAGCCACCATGGCAGACCGCCCATTTCCCATTCTGCGCAGACGTATGGACCCGGACGAACGATGACATACATGCCGTTCTTCTGAGCCAGTCGGCAGAAAGCAGCCACATCGTTGTTACCCGTAAAGTCGAACTTGCCTTCCTGCTGCTCGTGGATGTTCCAGAACACGTAGAGGCAGATGGTATTCATGCCCAGAGCCTTGCACATCTTGATGCGATGCTCCCAGTAGGCACGAGGGATTCGGGGGTAGTGTAACTCGGCAGCCTTCACCACGAAAGGCTTGCCATTGAGTAGGAAAGTCTTGTCGCCTGTAGTGAAAGTACCGCCTTTCTGAGCTGCCATCATCTGTGGTGGAGCCATTGCCAGCATAGAGGCAAAGACGAGAGTCTTGATTGTAGTTGATAAAGTCATATATCTTAAATTACTTTTTGAATATCTATTTTATGGTTACATTTTTATGGTTACATTCAGGATTACTTCTTATGTTTCTGAATGTGGTTGCAAAATTACTGAAAAAATCTCTTATCGACGTTGAAATATCGTTCAAATAAGAGTACTTTTCGTTAAAAAAGCAATCACATGACCGATTTGTGGCATATCTACATTGCACATTGAATTTCTTTTGTGCAGAAAGTGTACTTATAAATGATGATTTTAGGGGGCAAAGGAGAAAATAATCGGGTTTTCTTCTCTGTTTTCGTTTTTTTGTAGTACCTTTGCATCGAAAATAACGATAGCAGGATTTTATAATCTATAAAAGGTATATAGATTCCGCTGATGACAAAGGAATAGTGTGTACAAAATAAATATATTATTAACTTATAAAATAAGGATATCAAAATGATGAAAACAGAATGGAGAGGTTTCAAGGGAAACTTGTGGCAGAGTGAGGTGAATCTTCGCGATTTCATCCAGCACAACTATACAAGCTACGATGGCGACGAGTCGTTCCTGGCAGAACCTACTCAGGCTACCAATACCCTTTGGGGTATGTTGAAGGAGCTCCAGAAGGAAGAGCGTGCCAAGGGTGGTGTGCTCGATATGGAGACCGAGGTGGTTTCAGGATTGACAGCTTATGGTGCTGCTTATATCGGCGAGGGTACTAAGGAGTTGGAGAAGGTGGTTGGTCTGCAGACCGACAAGCCTTTGAAGCGTGCCTTCATGCCTTACGGCGGTATCAAGATGGCAGAGCAGGCTTGTACTACATACGGCTACCAGCCATCAGAGAAACTGCATGAGATTTTCCACAAGTATTGCAAAACTCACAACGACGGCGTGTTTGATGCTTACACTCCAGAGATGAAACTCGTGCGTCATAACCACATTCTTACTGGTCTTCCTGATACATACGGTCGTGGACGTATCGTAGGTGACTACCGTCGTGTAGCTCTCTATGGTATCGACTTCCTCATCGAGGAGAAGAAGAACGACCTCGCTAACATGGGCGACCGTGAGATGATCGACGACGTTATCCGTCTTCGTGAAGAGGTTTCTATGCAGATCAAGGCTCTCAAGGGCTTGAAGGAGATGGCTCAGTTGTATGGCTACGATATCAGCCAGCCTGCTAAGAACGCTCGCGAGGCTGTTCAGTGGTTGTACTTCGGTTACCTCGGAGCTGTGAAGACTCAGAATGGTGCTGCGATGTCTGTAGGTCGTATCTCTACATTCCTCGACATCTATATCCAGCGCGACTTGAACGAGGGTACTCTTACTGAGGATGAGGCTCAGGAGCTCATCGACCACTTGGTCATGAAGTTCCGTATGGTTAAGTTCGCCCGTATCCCTTCTTACAACGAGCTCTTCACCGGCGACCCAGTTTGGGCTACTCTCGAGGTAGGTGGTATGGGTCAGGATGGCCGCTC
>JAIJUV010000234.1 GCA_022732315.1 Prevotella sp. | reverse complement strand
AGAATGCGTCATTCTGTAAATGTATTCCGTCTTATCAACATAGAGCTTATCTTCTTTTCGAATTCGCTCAAAAGTTTGGATTCCCACAGGGTATAATTTTAATGCAGCCATCTTACAATATGCTTTAAGTACTTATATTTGGGGACAAAGATACAAAAAAATATTCATAGCTGCAAAGAAATCCCCATTTAGTTTGCGATATCTAACAATAATCACTGATAATATAAAAATCATCTGAAAAATTTGGTTATTCCAAATAAAATGAGTAACGTTTGCAAAACGTAAAAAGCCAACCCATCATTACCTTTTACTACAACCTCATGTTCATTCCATCTGTATATGTCTTTATATTCTGGCGGGAGGATAATATTACCCCTCCTATCCAATAGACCAATTGAACATTTCTGAAAAGCTGAATATCCTCCGTTATTTCAGATGGATGGTCTGTGTTTTGCCCAGGATGCCTGTTAGCACGGCGATTCCATTGTCACGAATCTCCACCTTTTCATATTTGGCATCAACTATCACTTTTCCATTTAATGTCATAACACCCCAATGTCTGGGTATCTGTTCAAAGGCGCAATAGGCACCGACAGGTAGCGCTATATGGTGGTAGAGGGGTGGCACGATAACTTTACCATCTACCTTTAAGCCCCATTTCTTTCCGGCCTGATACAATTCCACATGACCTGCCTCTGACTTCTCATGCAAAAGAAGCAACTCACTTGCTTCCATTTCCTTCTTCTGTAACATCGCCTCTTGATAGTATTTCTTGCCAATCCGAGGCATGACAAAATTCAAATCTTCATTTTTATTCTTTGGCTGATTGCACCCTATATAGGTCTTCTTCAAACTTGAATCCACCAGGTAGTAGTCCTCTTTGCTGTCCATGACAACGATACGTTCACCATACAGGACTGCACATAACCAATACACATGTTCGTAATCATTACGCAGGAAACATACATTCCTGCTCTCTTCATTGCTCATGCGCATCTTCCCTTCACTACCCTCACAATAGTACCATACCTGACAACCGGGAGCAGAAGGTCTGAATCTGAATATCATATAGTACCCATAATTCAGAAAATCATATTGTGAAGGACGATAGGGCAAAGAAAATTCTTCTTGGGTTCTAGACATGAAGATGTCGTTATATTCTATAAACTCCCATCCTTTGATGTTGACAACCTGGGGAGCCCCTGCTACGTTAGTGCCATCGTCGATGATAGCTTTCGCCAACAGGTCATAATAGCATTTCGCCTTTCTGCGAGGCCGGTAGAACAGGATGTTGCCATCCAGCAGTTTCATGTCATAGTAATCGCCTGGCTCCAGTACCTGT
Source organism: Prevotella sp. (assembly GCA_022732315.1). The sequence continues at coordinate 2,646 of JAIJUV010000234.1, read as the reverse complement.
TCTCCTTGTCGGTTCACTACCGTCATCTTTCCATCAGGCAGCTTGATGATGGCAAACTCCCCTTTGCTATCCACAAACTCACGATACTGTATCGTTTGGAGCAATTCTTCATGGCTCATCACCATCATCATTTCCGAGTCTGGATGAATCTGAATACAGTCTTGCACCTTGCTCATCAGGAAAAACTCTCTTTCCTTGGCTGTCTCCTTTTTCTTGCCAACTTTCAGCTTTCCTTCAAACATCGCATTCCAGTTCCATACCTGCGAAGGCAACCCGAACACCCGATACAGTCCCACATTATCTATAATCACGCAGTTCTTCTTTCCTTTGGCAACTCGCAGTCCTCGTCCCACCATCTGCAGGTACTTGGCAAGCGACAGCGTAGGTCGAGCCAACTGTACAAACTCCACATCCGGGCAGTCAAATCCCTCCGAGAAAATGTCCACATTCACCAGCACTTGGATGTCACCTTTCTTGAAGGCTTCAATGTCTTGCTGTCTTTCCGTGGCAGGAGTCTTCGAGTCTATGGCAATGGCTTTCACGCCATGTTCCTGATACAGTTTTGTGATTTTCTGAGCATGACTGATATTGATAGCATACACGATGCCCTTTCTGTCCTTACCAAATTCTTCCAAGCTCCGGTAAAGTCTTTCGATGCTCGGCTTCTTATTCAGCAACATATCCATTTCCTTGTTCTGGTAGTCACCATCTGCACCTCGCTTCTGCAAGGAGTCAATGAGCCGTTGCGTCACACCATCCGACTTGATGCTCACGAAATCGTATGTCGCCAATCTTCCCTTGCTGATAAACTCAGGAACATCCCACGACTGCACCAACACATCAAACAGGTCTGTGAAACCCTTACCGTTCAATCGGCAAGGTGTAGCCGTCAGTCCCAGAAACTTAGCCTTCGGGAATCTCTCCCACATCTCCTTATAGGTCTTGGCAAGCGCATGGTGCGCCTCGTCAATCACAATCAGTCCAGGCTCTTCCTCTATCTCGTCATAGTGTCTCATCAGCCACTGGATGGACATCGCCTTGACGGATGACAACAGAGAAGAGGTGGCTGAGGAATAAGAATGAAACTTTCTTACGGTTTCATCAATCTGGGATACCAGCTCCCTTCTATGGGCAACAATCCATACTTTCGCCTTAGGATTGGCTCTCACGAAAGAGTCTATGACTGCTGTAAGCAGATAGGTCTTACCTGTTCCCGTAGGCATCTGTGCCATCACGGAACGGTGAAGGCACAAAGCCTTCTCTATCCGTGCTTTCATATCCTCTTGGTAATCAAAAAGTTCTATTTTCTTCATTCTAAAGAAATTATTTCTTCAATAATTAGTCTTCAAAAATCAACACTTAACATTCATTTCCTTTCTTCTTCATGCTCCTGGCCTTCCTCATCATTGCAGCCAGGTCTTGTTCGATCTTTCTCCAGTCCAATTGGGGGTAACCGAATCGATTGCCCAACACACCAGCATGGGCAAAGCAAGCCTCCACCTGCTCCTTATAATTACCACGCTCTGGTTTCCAATATTTTTCCACCAAAGCGGTTGCGAAGTCCTCATGCGTGGCTGCATACATCTATCTTGATTACGTTCATATTTTTAAATTAAAATTAAATATTGTTATATTTTCGCCGTATCGGTTGACTATTCCAATTAATCTCATTATCTTTGTCAACCAAAAGATTAAAAGATTAATTATGGAACTGAAAGATATATTTTCTAAGCGACTGCGCAACGCACGTCTGATGCGAGGCTTGTCCATGCAACAACTCTGTGTGATGATGAATGATATTGTCACCAAACAATCCGTGTCCAAATACGAACGAGGCGAGAGTATGCCAGACAGTACCATTCTCATCGCATTATGCAAAGCCCTGAACATTTCCCCCGACTATCTGTTTCGTGAAAATCGTTCAGCTCTCAATAATGTTCATTACCGCAAACTAACTCGCCTGAGTGCTAAGGAAGAGAAATCCATTAATCTCATGGTGGAAGATACCATTGAACGCATCAATGAAATAGAAGACATTTGTGGCATCGAAAGGCATTTTGACGCTTCCTCCTTTACTTGCCAAGTTAAGTCTTTAAATGATGTTTTTTGTGCAGCAACTAAGCTACGCACCGATTGGAATATTGGCAATGCCGCCATTACAAACGTCATCAACATATTAGAGACCAATGGTATTATTGTGGTAGAAGTAGAAGCTTCTGACGCTTTCTCTGGTCTCAATGGCACATTGGAAAATGGAACTCCTGTCATAGTCATTAACAAACAGATGAGCACCGAACGTAAACGTTTCACTGCGCTCCATGAATTAGGCCATGCTTTGCTTCATTTTCCAGAAGACATGGATGAAAAGGTTGAAGAACAATACTGCAATATATTTGCCAATGATGTGTTGATGCCAAGACAAACTTTCCTTCAGTCTATTGGCGAAAAACGCCACGACATAGCTTTAGTTGAGTTGAAAAACCTTCAATCAGAATTTGGAATATCCGTTGATGCCTTGATGTATAAGGCGAGATATCTTGATGTCATATCAGAAAATCGCTATACAACCTATTGGAAGAAGAAAAATTTCGATTCCAATTTCAAATCACAGGTAGAGAAGAGCAACATTGATGACGAGCACAGCAC
>JAIJUV010000233.1 GCA_022732315.1 Prevotella sp. | reverse complement strand
TCCTGGTCGGTATCCCAGTTGGCAGGGCGACGGTCGGTGAGCGCTTCAAACTCCTTCCAGGCATCGTTGCCGGCATCCAGGTTATCATCTATCAGTCCCTTCTTGCCAGTCTTGGAACCAACATATTTATAGGTTCCGTTCAAGGTTTCTTCTACCATGCGCTGGTCGTGCTGGTCGATGCAAGGCTGGTTGGCTCCCACATCGCTCAATACGTTCTTGAAGGCAGCGCGGGCACTTTCTACCTTGGCATAGGATGGGAAGAATGGTTTGTCGGTAAATACCTTCCAGTTGACTACCTGTCCGTGAGAAGTGGTATATTTGTAGGTTTCGCCTTCCTTGTCGCTGACCAGTTCTCCATGCTTTCCTGCCACAGCTCCTGCATTCTGTTTCATATCGCCCACGTAGTTTTGGCGGATATTATCATGCATGTAGTAAGCCTGACTTCCCTGGCCGGTACCTTCCAACTGGGCATTGAGGATATATTTCATGCTGGTGGCAGGTCCCATCTTGTAATAGTTGCCAACAAAGTTTACTTCGTGGGCTCCTCCGTCGCAGGCACGGTTGCCCCAGTTGTATACTACATTATTAAAGAGATCGAGCTTTCCGGCATAATATCCGGCTCCGTCCAGTCCGCCACCCATACTCCAGTTTCTTCCTTCGTTGTTGGCAAGCAGGTTGTGGTGGAATGAGCCTACGTTGCCTCCGATGGTTGCGGCATAACCATGCTTGGCGTTGACATAATTCTGATGACCAGCCTGGTTGAGTGCTTCGGAGATGAGGTTGTGCTGGAAAGAGATGTTCTTGCCGTTGCGGCTGGAGAAAGCCTCGTCGATGGTCCAGCCTACCGAACAGTGGTCGATGATGGTATTGTCGCAGCCTGCAGCACCCAGTCCGTCGAGGGTAATCGTCTTGCCGTTTTTATCGAGATATTTTCCCAGTCGGAGACGGATGAAGCGGAAGATGCCTTCTGAACCGAAACCGAACGGATGTTCACGGAGAAGGATTCCCTTGCCAGGTGCAGTCTGTCCAGCTACCGTGATGAATGGGTCGGAACAAACCAGACGGTCTTTCAGATCGATGATGCCGGCAACATCGAAGACGATGGTACGAGGTCCCTTAACCTTTGTGATTCCGTATCGGAGAGAGCCTGGCTGCGGATTCTCAGGGTTATCTTCTAAAGAGGTAACGTGATAAACCGAACCGCCACGACCGCCGATGGCAAATCTTCCATATCCCTCGGCACCTGGGAAGGCGAGACGGCGTGGGCGGAAGTTCCATACTTCTCCCTCTGAAACCTTGCCGTTGGCATCTACCTCGTCTACACGCCAGTAATAATCGTTGGCGCTGCTGAGACCGGTAACTTTGAAAGCGGCTTCTTCTGTGGTGGCAACCTTCTTCAACTGGTCGGCGCGCTGTCCTATATAAATAAGGTGTTGCTTGGCACCTTCGCCGGCTTGCCAGCGAAGAACAACCTTGCCTCCTTCTGCTTTGACGTGAAGATCATCATCGGCAGGATAAGGGTTGAGAGCGGTGGCTTTCGGGTTGGCTTTGTCGAATACCAAACCATTGATGGTGAGCGTGTTGTTTGCGTTATCCACACCTCGCAGCTGATAGTGGATAACTACAGGCTGGTCGTCGGTTACATCAAATTCAATGTACGACTGGCCGCTCTGCGATGCCTTCATCTCTCTTACGGTCTGCTTAATATCCTGTGCAAGAATCTCCTGCATCATGCTCTTCTGCTGGATACGCTTCTTGCCTTTCTTAACGATAGTTATTTGTTCCTTCTCTCTGGAAACCTGGATAGAAGGAATATTGCCGGTAAGCCCGTCTACGATGTTGTGATAGGCAAGGAGAGAGTGATGACCTGGTTTCAGACCTCGGATGGTGATGCGGAGCTGGGCATTATCGCCCTTCGACGGATATACTACAATACCATCGCTGGTGAGTCGGTCGCCCAACTGTATGCCCTGCTTAAACCAGTTGGATTTGATAATCTGGTCTTTTACGGGTGCGTCGAGCGTAATCTCCAGTTCGCCCAGAGCAAACTGGTATGTATTGCCCTGCTTCACACCAACAGGAGTGAAATTGAGGGCAGTAACTTCAGCAGCCTTTCTGCTGGCTATGTTGAAGTCAACCTGCTGTGCCTGGCTTGAAAGTGCCATCAGCGAAGCGGCAACTAAAGGAAAACATCTTCTGTTCATCATTTTTCAATTTTATGTTTCAATAAAATAATAGATAAGTAACTTTCGTTTATATATTATATAGGTGTAAGACGTTCCTGCGGATGAAATGTCGCCACCTGTTCCCGAAAAAATGCGCATGTTCATTGAGGACAAAAGAAAGGGAAAGGCGTCTTTAAGATATAATGAACAAACAATATTAAAACAATGCAAAGAAGTAAGAAGATTTCCGCTGCGATGGCATTGACTATCTTGCCAGCAGCAACTTTCGCTCAGTATCCTACTATCACAAAGGAGGCTCAGGCGAAGATTGATTCTATGCAAGCTGCATGGACTGCCCATTCTGATTCTGCTTGGGCCGTGGCTTTCCCTATTGTAAAACAAGAGGCAATGGCAGGACGTCCTTATGTGCCATGGGCTTCCCGTCCATATGATTTGCGCCAGGCTAAGATTCCTGCATTCCCAGGTGCAGAGGGTGGCGGTATGTTTACCTTCGGTGGCCGTGGCGGCAAGGTGCTGACTGTGACCAATCTCAATGATGCTGGTCCTGGTTCTTTCCGTTGGGCTTGCGAACAGGGTGGTGCCCGCATCATCGTCTTCAACGTATCGGGAAATATTGTATTGAAGACTCCAATCATCGTCCGTGCTCCTTATATCACCATTGCCGGACAGACAGCTCCGGGTGAGGGCGTGATGATTTCGGGTGAATCTTTCCAGGTTGATACCCATGATGTCATCGTTCGCCACATGCGTTTCCGCCGTGGTAATACCCATGTATGGTATCGTGAGGATTCTTTCGGCGGTAATCCGGTAGGTAACATCATGATTGACCACTGCTCTTGCGAGTTTGGTCTGGATGAGAATATCTCTTTCTACCGTCATATGTTCGATTTGCACGATGGGAAGCCAAAGCGCAAGGTGCCTACGGTGAATGTAACCATCCAGAATACCATCTCTGCCAAGGCACTCGATACATGGAACCATGCCTTTGGCAGTACAATCGGTGGAGAGAATTCTACCTTCATGCGTAACCTCTGGGCGGATAATACAGGCCGTAATCCTTCTATCGGATGGGGTGGTGTGTTCAACTTCGTAAACAACATCGTTTACAACTGGGTACATCGTACAGCAGATGGTGGTGAGTTCTCAACCATGAGCAACTTCATCAACAACTATTATAAGCCAGGACCTCTTACTCCGAAGGGTGCCATTAGCTACCGTATCGTGAAGAGCGAAAGCCGAAGCAACAAACTCTTCCCTTGGGCTCAGTATGGTCGTATTTATGCTGAAGGAAATATCGTAGAAGGCAACGAGGCTGTAACCAAGGATAACTGGAACGGCGGTATTCAGATTGCTGACAAGGATCTTCCAAATGGAATACCTGCAGATGTAAAGGCTCTGATGCGTTCTAACGAACCATTCGCCATGCCACACATGACCATTATTCCTAAGGACCAGACTTTTGATAAGGTACTTGAGAATGTGGGTGCAACCATTCCTTCTCGCGATATCGTGGACCAGCGCATCGTAGAAGAGGTTCGTACCGGTCAGGCTTACTATGTAAAGAAACTGCCTAAGAAGAATCCATACGGCGACTTCTGGGGATTGGCTGACAAGTCGAAGGCTGAAGATGGCAGCTTTAAGTACCGCCGTCTGGACAAGGATTCCTATAAGTTGGGTATCATCACAGATATCTGCCAGGTTGGCGGATTCCCTAAATATAAGAAGGTGAAGCCATACGTAGATACAGATGGCGACGGTATGCCTGATGAGTGGGAGATTGCCAACGGCTTGAATCCTAACGACCCTAG
>JAIJUV010000232.1 GCA_022732315.1 Prevotella sp. | reverse complement strand
ATGCTTGACAATTCACGCACCATTGCTATCAGGAAAGATATTTCAGGTTTGAACCTGAGGGTGTATATCATCCTATCTGGCAAGCCATACAGGGCTCATGTGATTATGGCCATAGCACCCATCGCTTTTTAGGTATTATAAAATTTTAATTTGTAGCTTATGAAAAGAATATTTCGAATATTGATGATTGCCATTTGCTGCATGGTTTCATGCAATATGGTGGCGAATGCGGGCAACGACAAGCCTATCTCTGTAAATGCACTTCCAGCCAAGGGCGCATTCTATACAGGCAAGTACACCAACCACTTCAACCATGTTCTTGGCATCAGCCAGGAACAGGTCGATGCACGTATGGATTCGCTCTGGCAACACTTCTTCACCCCAGGCGACTTCTCGCGTTTTGCTCAGGCCGACCAGAGCACGGTTTATTACGAGGTGAACGACTCTATGGCCTTCGTCTATGATGTGGGCAGCGATGATGTGCGTACCGAGGGAATGTCCTACGGCATGATGATCTGCCTGCAGCTCGACAAACCAAAGCAGTTCGACCGACTCTGGCGTTGGGCCAAGACCTACATGCGCTATCCCGATTCATCGCCCTGGAGCGGTTATTTCTGCTGGCAATGCAAGGCCGACGGCACACCCTTCGGACACTCGAACGCAAGCGACGGCGAGGTCTATTTCGCTACCGCACTCTTCATGGCAGCCCACCGATGGAACAACCCTCAATATGAGGATGATGCGTTGGATATTCTCCACCAAACAATGACCAAACCCTGCACCGAGGGCGTCTGGAACCTCTACGATTCGGCCACCCACGTCATCACCTTCGTGCCTACTGACGATGCTCACCTCTACACCGACCCATCTTACCAGCTTCCGGCCTTTACCGAACTGTGGTCGCGTTGGGACAAGGAGCGTGCCGACTTCTGGAAGGAGGCTTCGGTGGCAGCACGTCGCCAGCTTCGTATAGCATCCCACCCTGTCACCGGACTTTATCCCGACTACAGCACCTACGATGGTAAGCCTTTCCGCGGCCCATATTGTGGCTATGATTCGCGCCGTTTTCAGTATGATGCCATACGTTGCCCCATGAATGTCGGCATGGATTATTATCTCTTCGGAGCCGACCGTGAGCTACAGAGCGAGACCATGCTGCGCCTGCTCACCTTCTTCAGAGATGAAGGCTTTGAGCACGGCCAGTTTGAGGTAGATGGCTCTAATCCTACCGGCAACTATACCATCGGCATGACCGGTGCCAATGCTGTAGGCGCTATCGCCTTGCACGACGAGAAACTGAAGCGTCAATACCTGCAGATGCTCTGGGACGCCCGTCCACCTAAGGGCCAATGGCGCTATTATGAAGGCATGGTCTATATGCTCTCAATGCTCCATGTATCGGGCAAATTTAGAATCTATTAGCAGACAGACATTTCTCACTACTTAGAATAAAGAAACAGCAGAAGAGAGCCCAGCGAGAAGATACTTCTCAGCTACAGTTCTACAATCTCTCCATCTTCAGGAATATGAATGCGGGGTGGAAACGCTTCATCCCCTGATAAGCGTTGTGCGTGTAGAGAACGCCTCTCCTATATTAGAGTCTGTACATCACTACGGACTTTATGCCCTCTTTCTGAAGGAAAACAAGGGCTGCAAATTGTCATACGGCAGAACAGAATATGATTATGACGAGATGACCGTAACCTCGTTTGCTCCGGGACAGTCGATTAAGGTGGAACCGATTCCAGATGTTCCGTTTGCCAAATATACGGTATTGGCTTTCCATCCCGACCTGCTCAACCGCACCCAGTTTGGCAAGAACATCTCCCGATACGAGTTTTTCGACTATAAAAGCAACGAAGCATTACACCTGTCCGCTGCCGAGGTCAATATCTTCCGTGACGTGCTCTCAATGATCAAGCAGGAACTGCAGCATCCTATAGATAAGCATTCGCGTGAACTCATCGTTTCCAACATCGAGTTGCTGCTGAACTACTGTCTGCGCTTCTACGACCGCCAGTTCATCACACGCGAGGAGATTAATCATTTGGTGGTAAAGAAGTTCATCTCTCTGCTCGATGAATACATTGCCCGGAAAGCGGAGCGTGAGGGGCTGCCTACCGTAGCCTACTTTGCCGACAAATGCTGCTATTCAAGTAAATATTTCGGCGAATTGGTCAAGACCGAAACTGGCAGAACCGCTAAGAGTATAATTAACGACCGATTGCTTTCGGCTTCCCGCCAACTGCTTGATGATAAAACCCTCTGCATAACGCAAGTAAGCCAGCGCCTCGGCTTTGAATATCCGCAGCACTTCGTCCGCTTTTTCAAGGCACAGACGGGCAAGACCCCAAGTAAGTATCGCATGACTGCGTAATTTGCATTGCCACTCCATCAGGCATCAGTTGGAAACCATGACGCTGATAGAATGTGGCATTGCAACTCTCTTCGGGCCATGCCGTAAGCACATAGGAAGAATGCAGAAGAGCCTGATAAAGCTGCTCAGGATACTTGCCCGATACCCAATGAATGTTATAGAAGAGATGGAAAGCATAAAACTTACGAGCCGACCATCTCTTCTGTTCATTGAAAGCATTGTTGGTACATGCCATTACATTGCCATTATAGACTCTGAAACTCACGGCAAAATAGGCATTCATGATCTTTTTGTTGAGTTCACGACTTCTACTACCTGCAAACAAATTATACAAGATGCTGCTTCTGTCTTCACCAAAGATTTGTTTGAATATTAAGTGTTAAGCTTTTCGAAAACTGTTAAACATTGAAACCTCTCAGGTCGAGTCCGTCTGAACGATATAATAGCTTCTTAAAACTGAATAACTGAATACTGAACACCTTTCCGCCTTGCTTTCCGTCAGCTCCATCGGCATTTGCTCCCTTCGGAGGAATTTTCTCGATGTAATATTACGGGTGCAAAGGTACGAAAATATTTTTATATTTACCTAGTACGTACTATGTACGCGTACTAGTACTATCTTTTCCCTGATGCAGCCATGACACCCAGGGCGTAAGATGCCTAAGAGGGTGTTCAGTATTCAGTATTCAGTTTTTTTCGCGATAGTTACCCTTTCTATGGTTATAGATTGTAAGCAATTATTTTATATTATATATTATATATATAATATACTATCTATACAGAAGGTGGTAACAAGAGCGAAAAAAACTGAATACTGAATACTGAACACGTTTCCCTGTAATCGGGTATTACTTTGTAATATGCTGATTTATATGGCAAAACATAGTTTTCGATACCACAAAAACATAGAGATGCGCCCCATAGAACATAGAGCTTGTTTTTAACGAAGTTTCAAATCGTAAGTATTTTGCTGAAAATCGCTCCTTATCACATGCCAAAATTTGGTAGATACAGAAATTCTTCGTATCTTTGCACCAGCAATCGAAGGAACAGCCTATCGTGCCGAAAACCGGTCATCTATGAAGACCGGAGCGGGGCTTAAATGATGGCAGGCGCCGGTCATCAATGAAGACCCAAAATCGGGGCAGAACAGGGGCTTCCGGGTAGTTGTGATTTCTAGACACCGACCTGGTGAAGACCGAGAAGCAGAATGCGTTCGCCATCTCGCAGTACACCGATGTGATGACCATCGAGAAATTTGCCAAGCACATCACTTCTCACGGCAGCGTATATTCCTGAGCCTACGCTGATGCTTTTCCGAAACGGAGAAGTATTGTGGCGCACAAGCGGTGTGGTAGATAAAGCCGAACTGCTGGCTACGCTTGATCCTTTCTTGAAATAAAAATGAGAATGGAATAACGAACATAAAAACATGTTGATTATGAAGAAGATAAAGTTAAGCAATGGCGTGGAAATTCCACAACTGGGTTATGGTGTTTATCAGGTGGAACCTGATGAGTGTGAGCGTTGCGTGCTGGATGCTCTCAGCGTGGGCTATCGAATGATAGATACGGCACAGGCTTATCTCAACGAGGAAGCCGTGGGCAACGCATGGAAGAAGAGCGGCGTGAATCGTGATGAGATTTTCCTCGTTTCCAAGGTCTGGC
>JAIJUV010000231.1 GCA_022732315.1 Prevotella sp. | reverse complement strand
AAAATGGATTTGATTAAAGTTGCTGAAGAAGCATTTGCAACCGGCAAGAAGTTCCCTGAGTTCAAGGCAGGTGATACTATCACAGTCGCTTACAAAATCGTCGAGGGTACAAAGGAGCGTATCCAGCTCTATCGTGGTGTTGTTATCAAGATTTCTGGTCATGGTGACAAGAAGCGTTTCACAGTTCGCAAGATGTCTGGTACTGTAGGTGTTGAGCGTATCTTCCCTATCGAGTCACCAGCTATCGATTCTATCGAGGTGAACAAGCACGGTAAGGTACGTCGCGCTAAGTTGTATTACTTGCGTAAGCTCACCGGTAAGAAGGCTCGTATCGCTGAGAAGAAGACCATCGCAAAGGGCGCCGAGTAATTTTCTTGGTTACCTATTAAAAATTAGAATTAGAAGAAGAAGGGCATCTGGTCTCACGACTGGATGCCCTTTCATTTTCAAAAATTTACAATTTAATGCTGAATATCTTTTTAATCTATCATCTTCCATCTATTCCCCGGCGCTATAGTTCACCAGCCCGTCGTCGGTGCCGTGTAATGCGCCCTGGAAATCAGCCCAACTCTGAAATCCGGCAAGCAATGCCAGGCGGTTGAGCGTCTGAATAGACGGTTTCTCCTTTCCCTTCAAAATATCCCACACCTTGTGCAGCACTTTCGCCTTATGAGGCTCCTCCTTCTTATCGTGCTCAACGTGTGCCTTGCCGAACTTCTTCTCCAAAGCTGCGGCGAGGATTTTCAAATCATTCTTCATTCTGATTTTTCCTTCCTCAAATTTTTCAATTTCTCAAATTCACAAACTCTTTTTATCTAACTGGGCACAAAAATACATATTATTTTTGAATTGGAGTAATGTTTGGAAGATTATTTTTGAATTTCCCATAAAAAAAATGGGATTCTCATATTTTTTTTGTAATTTTGCACCAAATTCTAAATACATTTCTTAATTAAGATGAAAGAATTAGCACTTAAGTACGGATGTAATCCGAATCAGAAGCCTTCGCGCATCTATATGGATGACGGAAGGGAACTGCCTATCGAAGTTATCAACGGCCGACCAGGCTACATCAACTTCCTGGATGCTTTCAACTCTTGGCAATTGGTCAAGGAACTGAAGGCTGCTACAGGTATGCCTGCTGCCGCTAGTTTCAAACACGTTTCTCCTGCAGGTGCTGCCATCGGCTTGCCACTGAGCGACACCTTGAAGAAGATCTACTTCGTGGATGACGTGAAGTTCGAGCTCTCTCCACTGGCTTGTGCCTATGCACGTGCACGCGGTGCCGACCGTATGTGCTCTTACGGCGACTTCGTTGCCCTGAGCGATGTATGCGACGAGGCTACTGCACTGCTCATCAAGCGTGAGGTGAGCGACGGCGTGATTGCTCCGGGCTATACTCCTGAGGCTATCGAGGTGCTGAAGGAGAAGCGCAAGGGTACTTACTGCGTCATCAAAATTGATCCAGACTATGTGCCTGCTCCTATCGAACACAAGCAGGTGTTTGGTGTTACCTTTGAGCAGGGACGCAACGAGGTGAAGCTCGACGATCCAGCTCTCTTCGAGGATATCCCTACCAAGAACAAGACTTTCACCGACGAGGCTAAGCGCGACCTGATTATCTCGCTCATCACTTTGAAGTATACTCAGAGTAACTCTGTATGCTATGTGAAGGATGGTCAGGCCATCGGTATCGGTGCCGGTCAGCAGAGCCGTATCCACTGTACCCGTCTTGCCGGTTCCAAGGCTGATGAGTGGTGGTTGCGCCAGTGTCCTAAGGTGATGAACCTGCCTTTCAAGGAGAAGATTCGCCGTGCCGACCGCGACAATACCATCAACGTCTATATCTCTGACGAGTGGGAGGATGTATTGCAGGATGGCGTATGGGAGCAGTTCTTCACTGAGAAACCTGAGCCATTGACCCGCGAGGAGAAGAAGGCTTGGATTGCGCAGAACAAGGGTGTGAGCGTTGGTAGCGATGCTTTCTTCCCATTCGGCGACAACATCGAGCGTGCTCACAAGAGCGGTGTGGAATACATAGCAGAAGCAGGCGGTAGCATCCGTGACGATAATGTTATCGACACTTGCGACAAGTACGGCATCGCCATGGCGTTCACCCACGTTCGCCTCTTCCATCACTAATCTATATATATAATAAGGTATATGAGCGAAATTGACGATATCATCATGGGCGGTATGGTCTTCAAGGGCGGCGGCGGACCTAAGAAGGACGACGACGACAAGGTGAAGACCAAAGCCAAGAAGAAAAAGTATATTACGGGTGCTCACGGCAGCGGCTCTGCCCGTCAGAAGGCAAAGTATCGCCAACAGAGAGCCAACCGTAAATCGCAGAAGAAGAAATAAGATGGAAAAATATATCTAACCTTAAGGAGAAGAATATTTAGCCTTAAGGGTAAATATATTTAGCCTTAAGGGAAAATAAATTTAGCCTTAAGGGAAAAAATAAGAGGGTGTGTCATGGGACTTATGACACACCCTCTTTCCTTTATTTTGCAGCAAGTGAAATCATGATAAGATATTGCTGCTTTTACCAATCAGTTCTTGACGCTCTTCACACCCTTTCCCTTGGTAAGATGCAAGGTAGCGGCTTTCAGCTTATGGTTGCTGTGGTCGAAGATGATGGCTGGATCCAGGCGCTTGCCGCCGAAAGACACCTCGAAATGGAGATGCTCGGTAGTGGCTCTGCCGGTGCGGCCCGTAAGACCGATTACCTGTCCTGCCTTCACCTTATCCCCCTTCTTCACCATGTTCTTACTCTGATGGCTATAGAGCGTTTCCAAACCGTAGGCATGCTTGATGCGGATGCAGTTGCCATAGCCGTAGTAAGGTCCCGAGGCAACCACCTCTCCATCGAAGGCTGCATAAATCTCGTCGTTAGGCTTGGTCTTCAAATCCACACCCGAGTGGCGACGTGCACCTCCGTATGGACTGATGACACGGGCATCAGGCAATGGATATGCCCATGCATGCTCCTCTATCTTCTCCAAATCGAGACGGAAGGTGTTGGTGATGGTAAACGGATCGTTCACCTCGTCAGGGTCGAGAGTCATGGCATGATCGCCACGGCTTCTTCCCGATTTCTTATTTGCCCCCTTATCATTTCTATCACTCTTATCGTTTCTGGAAACGGAGGAATCCTTGCCGCCTATCACCGTGATATTGATACGGCTGCCAATCTTGCGGAACTGCACGGTCTGTCGGCGGAGCTTATGGCTTTTCAGTTCGATGATGGTTTCCGGGTTGATGCGTGCACCATTCACCATGATGGAGAAATCGCAGTAGGTCTCACCCTCCTTGGTACCCACGATGGCGATGGTTTGTCCGGCATCCACATGCTGTCCCACCTTCATCAGGTTCTCGGCATTGTTGGCATACACGGTTTCCAGACCATTGTCGTGACGGATGACGATGACATTACCCATCGACTCGGTTTTGCGCGAGAGTCGCACATAACCATCAAACATTGCCTTGACGGCGTCGCCCTTCGAGGTTTCGATGCGCATCACGCTATTGCCATTGGTAAGGCTAGCCTTGCCCACAGGAAGCGGGAAGGAATATTCCTTGGCACGGAATATCTCAAAGTCAACATTGAAGGCTTGACTCTGGGCAAAGAGGCCTGGCGTTGCGATGCTCACCTGCTGTTGCTCGGCGGCAGTAAACTCATTTTTGGCGGGCATGAAACTGCTCAGGGATAGCATCAGCATGCCCGAGACGGCTACAAGCCCCAATCTCTGTCTTAATCTACTCATTATCTCTATCTTTTGTCGTTATCTTTATTTTTCTAAATCTCTAAATTAACTATAAATTATTAACTGTAAACTATTAACAGTAAGCTATTAACTGCAAATTGAAAAACATCCACTTCTCCCTCTTCGTTCATAGAAAAGACAGAAATGGATGTTATCATGAAAATCTTATTTATTGAAGTTTCGCAAGTGGTTTAAGTACGGGCTGAAGGCCCAAAAGCTCCTAGCCCAGGGCATCGCCCTGGGTATAATAGCAATCAACAAGGCGCCCTGTAAGGGCAAAAGCTTTGTAAAT
>JAIJUV010000230.1 GCA_022732315.1 Prevotella sp. | reverse complement strand
TCCTGCCAGTGATAGATGCCGGTTCCGTTTGTCGCCATATTGTAGGCGATGGTATTGTTGTAGAACTTGGCACTCTCCAGGAAGATACCTCCGCCACGGCAGGTTCCGTTATAACAGCGGTTGTTTGCCACGACAAGGTTGTAGCCGGTGCCTTGAATCATATAGGCGCCGCCTCCATAACTTTCACTGCTATTGGCATAACTCAGGTTTCTCAGCAGATAACTGTTCGAAATCTTACTGTTCTCTCCGTCCATATACAAACCGCCACCACGTACGCGACCGCCATGGTTGAAGTTGTTGACGATGATGAGGTTTTCCAGTTCTACTCCTCGGAATACGCGCACACCGGCTCCTCCGTCACGGTTGGCACCAGGATAGTTGATGATGTAACCGTGACGTACAGAGAAGCCATCCCATTTGGCATACTCGTAATCCTTGTAGTTGATGTTGTCTATCAAGTTTCCTTTATAGCGTACGGCATTACCATCTGTACGTGAGGAGTTTCCATCACCCGATGGTGACCAGGTAGGAAGACAGACGTCTGGCTGATACAGTACATAGTGGCGCTCAGTATTTCTACTGTTCATCAACGTTTTTGTAAAGTCATATTTAGAGCCATCTCCAGAATTGTTCTCCTGATACCACATTTCCTTATCTCCGTTTTTGAAGTATACAGGCGATTCCTTTCTAATCTGGAGAATGGTTTCATACTTAGTCTTGTCCAAAGTCTCGTATTCCTTACGTGCCGGTACGTATTGTGACAGCAGCGGATGGCGGTCGTCTTCTCCAGGATAGCCTTCGTATGGAAAACCGCCTATTACCTCCACCTTGTCTCTGACAACAAAGCCTTTGTAGTCTGTATAGATGCCTGCACCTACCCAAACTACTACCCGGTCTTTCTTGTCTGTGATATCCTTATTCAACTCTGCCGCTCTTTCCACAGCATATTGCAGACCGCTGATGTAACGCTCCTCTCTGTTGTTGGCAATCTTGTTATAGGTTCCCCAGCCAGAGAGATACTGCTTGTTCTGGTTACCTGAGTTTGTCCAGAAATCGCCGTAAGAATCTGTTTCAGAACGATACTTGCCGTTAGCCAGACTATACTCCTCGTTTTCGATGGTTGTATTGAGCAAGCTTCCATTGTCTGTTACATAGAAGTCATTGCCGTTTCTTGCCTTTGTATTATCACACATAGCGTTACCGATGATAGCCTTGTCCCAGCTGCTTCCATCATATTCGGTTTTAGATTTATTCAGAAGATTAAAGTCTGGGTTGCCGTCTTTGTCGTCATTGTTGGCGTCGCTGATTCTTTCATAGTCCTGGTTGTACGAACGCACGTAGATAATCTTTCCTGCTTTTGGCAGGAGAGCTTCGTATGCACCCAGGTCAGGAACACCACCTAGGTTGCGGTCTTCGCCGGTGATGTCCTTGGCTGTTGTGGTTGCATTGTTTTCTTGGGCGCTGTTGATGATGCGGCCAGCCTCTGCAGAACTGGTCAGCGGGCGGAAGGATGAATAGCCTCCGTAATAAACGTTGCCGCTCATCTTGGCACCCACTTCATTGGTTGGGTTGCTGAAGTTCAGGGCTCCGTCTTTTCCCAGAGTGTTGATATCCATGCTGTTCTTGCATTCCGAACCATTCCATGTGCCGTGGATGTTCAGTTTGTTTCCTACAGCATACGAGGTTCTCTTCACAAGGTCGTAATCTGGCGCCACTCCCTCATTGTTGATGATGCTTACATGGTTGAGTGTAAGAGAGTTCTTGCTGCCTTGGCTCTTGTTCAGATAGATGATGGAAGGCAGTTCTGATGGATTCTGATTAAGCGGATCCTTACTTGTGTTGTTGTTGATGACGCAGTTTTCCAGCTCCAATGTTACGTTCACGGCATCCGGCATGGTTGCGATAGCAGCACCATCTGTCGCCGTGTTGTTCTCAAAGATGCAATTCTTCAGCTTCACGGTGGTTGGTTCACTGCTCTGGTCCATGCTACCTATCAGTACGCCGCCACCATAAGGCATGTAGGCAGTACCGGCAGCGTATGCATGGGTAACGGCATAGCCGTCGATGGTGATGTTGGCACCCGCTTCGATGCGGACCAGATGGTAGAGACCTTCGTTGAGTTCAGAACCGCTGAGGTTTCCGTTCAGCTCGGTGCGGTATTTGATAGGGTCGCGGTCTTCATCTTTTGGATTCGGATTCTCTGAATACTCCGGATAACCGCCATACACGGTTATGGGAAGTACGCAAGGTTGAATGTTAAAGGTGCATGACCTGGCATCTGTTTCCTCGAACGTGTAGGCAATCTTCGGTTCGAAGATACCCTCACGACCGCAGATTTCAAACTCCCATCCGCTGTTCTTCTCAATAGTGAAATCCTTTGGTGTAGTATTGTCCTTGGTAACTACCTTGATCTTGTCCCTATCCTTGATGTCGGCAAGATAACCGAGAATTTCATCTACAGATGATGAGGTATAGCTCTTTTCCCACGACTCTCCCGTGCCGTCCACCAGTTCCCGTGAACGGTCAAAGTAGATGCGCAGGCGTTTTTGGGTATCATTCTTTTCGAATACAAGGTCTTGGTTGTCAGTCATATAGGCTCCTGCTGACGGAACCGAACTGATAGCCTTTCCGCTCAGGTCTATTTTTGGCTGATACAGGTAGGAAGATGGCAGGAGGGCATAGCTGATGCCCACGTTGCGCAGACGGGTACCTTTCACGGTTTCCCAGTAATAGTTCACCGTCTTCATATCTGTAAGCACGCCACGATTCTCGTCGAAGGCTTCCACCGTGTTGTAAGGTGCTTCTGTACCCATCACGAAACCCTTGCCTGAGTAATACGTGTTGATGGAGATGGTTCCGCTCTGATAGGTGTTGGTCCATTTGGCTGCATTTACATCAGAGATGGCGTTGTTGTAGAACTGTACGGTCTCTTCTGATGGCTTGGCTGCATAAATCTGTGCCATGGATGCAGAGTTGCTGGTGCCAGACTTGTGCCGGAGCAGAGAATTGTTCCAGATGACATTGTTGGCAAGCAGACCCTTTTCCTTGATATACACACCACCCGTATTGGATGACATCTCGTCAGCATCATCCTTAGTGTTGGTGGTATAGTTGTTGACGATGGTGTTGTTAATCACCAGTCCATGACCATCCAGATACACAGCACCATTTCGGGTACTGGTATTGTTACTGATTACAGAGGTGGCAAGAATCTGGTAATAGGCTTTCGCCGCATCAGTAGGGTCACCCTTCAGATAAACGCCCGCTCCCTGATAGGCAGAACAGTTGGTTACCATGCTTCGGGTGATGAAGCCGGCTTCGTCTATATAGATACCTCCGCCCTGGTAAGCTGAGCAGTCGTATACCAGGTTACCTTCCGTCTGTCCGTTCTTGCAGTAGATGCCGCCGCCACGTGGCTGGGTGTTTGTGGTTTTCTTCATGCCAGGGTTGCAGAATCTCACGGTGCAGTAGCGCATTCGGGCTGACGGGTCATTGATATAAACGCCCGCACCACAGTCTGGGTCGTATTGGGCAGCGTTCGTTTCGTTATATTTACCTCCCTCAATGGTGAAGCCTTCAAGATATACTTCGTCGGTAAAGGCATTTCCTCCAGGCAGGGGAGCAAACCATACCACATGGTAGGAACCGCTGGTTTTTATGTTCCAGGCTTCGTCAGTGTTATTCCAATTAGCGTCGCCGCTTCCAGTGAATTCCGCACCTCTGATGATGGATTCCTTTTCCCATCCCCATGGCTTTAAATTCTTGGCTTTCTCTATGCGTTCTGAACGACTTTTCTCATTTCCCTCAAAGGCACCATAAACGCTGATGCCATTCTTCATCAGTAGGGATACCGGGGCTGATGAATCATCGGCAAGAATTCGGTCTTTTACCACATAGGTTCCGGCTGCTACCCAGACTTCGCCTTTCTCGCCTGGTGCCTTTTCTGCCAAATCGTTGATGGCCCACTGGATATCGTCCGTGGCATCATTCCATGTTGATCCGTCGCCCTTTCCCTCTTTCTCTGGCTTCACGTATCTGATGCGTCCTGCCTTCATTCGGGCATACTCGTAGGC
>JAIJUV010000027.1 GCA_022732315.1 Prevotella sp. | reverse complement strand
GTTTTAGCTAGTCAACTCGTTTTATAAAATAAGTATTAACCGAGTCAACTCGTCTTATAAATAAGATAAAAAGTGGTCAACCAAAATCGTTAAACCACAAAACTAAATATAGGAAACTACATGGGCACTCTATGCCCATGGTGTGGGCAACCAGTGCCCAGCACATGGTCTTTCGATGCCCAGTACATGGTCTCTAAGTGCCCATGTAACGGGCATCAAGAGACCATGCCCATGGACCTTATTTAACTGAAATAGTAGACACTTCTCTACTTTTATTCCTGCTTTTCTAGACATAAATTCCCCGAATGGGTAGTTTATGATACTTCCATGAGACTTTAATGATACTTCTTGTAAAAGAATCAGAAAAGTCTCATTTTTATATCTTACTATCAATCAAATAATTACATCATTACCAACTCTCAAAAATGAGACTTTGAGACTTTTTCTCACAAAAAACTTTTTTTAACCTGTACGGTTAAAACGGGCTGAAAGCCCAAAAGCTAATGTGATTACGAATATCACCATATAATCAAGGGTCTATACGCCACCTGTTCATCGTGGCATATAGACCCTTGTCGTTTCCCGTGAAAAACGGGAGATTATATATGTATCTTACTGCATATCATAAACCACCTGCATGAGCTTCTTGCCCAGCTCATCAGCCTGCTCCATGGAAGAAGCCTCGCTGTATACGCGGATGATTGGCTCGGTGTTACTCTTGCGCAAGTGAACCCACTTATCAGGGAAGTCGAGCTTCACACCGTCGATATCGGTAACGGTGACATCCTTCTCCTTGCCATACAGCTCCTTCACCTTGACGAGGATAGCATCTACATCGGTAGAAGCAGTCAGGTCGATGCGGTTCTTGGCGATGAAGTAGTTAGGGAAGCTGGCACGAAGTTCGCTCACCTTGCAGCCCTTATGAGCCAGACTGCTCAGGAAGAGAGCGATACCAACGAGGGCATCACGACCATAGTGGCTCTCTGGATAGATAACTCCACCATTGCCTTCGCCACCAATCACAGCGTGAACATCCTTCATCTTGGTAGTTACATTCACCTCGCCTACGGCTGAAGCGCAATATGAACCACCATGCTTCTCGGTTACATCACTGAGCGCACGGGTTGATGAAAGGTTGCTTACGGTGTTACCTGGAGTCTTGCTCAATACATAATCAGCTACACTTACCAGGGTATATTCCTCGCCAAACATCTTGCCATCCTCGCAGATGAATGCCAGGCGGTCAACATCAGGGTCAACGACGATACCCATATCATAACCACCCTTCTTCAACTCGTCCATGATACCACCGAGGTTCTTCTCCAATGGCTCTGGATTGTGAGCGAAATCACCTGTTGGCTCCCCATTCAGGAATGTATATTCTACGCCAAGTGCATCGAGCAACTCAGGGAGAATGACACCACCCACAGAGTTGATGGCATCAACGCAAACCTTGAAGTGAGCGTTCTTGATAGCCTCAACATCTACGAGCTTCAATGCAAGCACTGAGTCGATGTGACGCTTGTTGAAGGTATTATCCTCTGTATATTTACCAAGGTTGTCAACATCAGCATACTCGAAGTCTTCCTTCTCTGCGATGCTCAACACCTCATTACCGTTAGCTGCTGTAAGGAACTCACCCTTCTCGTTGAGAAGCTTGAGGGCGTTCCACTGGCGTGGGTTGTGAGAAGCAGTGATGATGATACCGCCAGCCGCACCACTCATGGTAACAGCCAATTCGGTGGTAGGAGTAGTAGCCAAGCCGATGTTCAACACATCGTAGCCCATACCCATCAAGGTGCCACAAACCACATTCTTCACCATCTCGCCAGAGATACGTGCATCACGACCTACTACGATGGTGTTGCTCTTAGAAGCACCGCTACGACGGATGAAGGTAGCGTATGCAGAAGTAAACTTGACAATGTCGAGCGGATTCAATGTATCGCCCGCTGGACCGCCGATTGTTCCACGGATACCAGAAATTGACTTAATCAGTGTCATAAATATATCTTTTAAAGTTAATAGTCACACTATATTATCTGCCTCGCTGCAAGGTCATGTCGTAGAGGCAGGCATAAACGCTTCCAGAAGCGGCTGTGGTGCCGTATGAATGAGGAACCAGGATACGCACATGGGCTACATGCTCGCTATCTGTCTTAGGACGACCAATCTTCACCCAGCTGAACGGAATCAACCAGCCGCTTGGCACGGTACCACTGGTACCATAATAAGTGCTGCTGTTATATGTGGCAGCCATCAGACTGTTGGATGTATCGAAAGAGCCTGTGAAGGTTCCCGAGTTGTTGGTTACGCTCATCTTGTCGAGCATATAGGAATAAACCACGGTGTTGTTGGTCAACTGCAATGACTCATTGCAGATGGCAGCCTTAAGACCCAGGTTGTACTCATAGAAACGGACGAGCACATCGGTGGTTTCACCCTTCTGGATATAATCGCCGCAGCCCATGTCCAACACCTGCATGTAGATACCATTACTGTTGAAGAGCACATACTCGTTGTTGTTCTTGGAAGTATCAGTAAGAACCACGCTATTGTCCTTCTGCTTCTTTTCCCAACGACTCTTGAACTCTTCCTCAGAAATCACCTTCACATTCTCGTGGCGCAGGAAAGAGCTGATAGAGTCCAACTCACGGTCACGCTGCTCCTTATAAGTCTCCGTATCATTACATGCGGCAAGCGAGAAAAGAGCCGCAAAAGCCATTATAGCAAATAAAAATTTCTTCATTATTATTATAAAAATCTGATTTATTCGGCAAAGGTACAAAAAAGAAAAGACAACACCGAGAGGAAGAGGACGATTTTATTATTATTTATCACTTATTATCATCCTGACACCCCTTTCAGCGTTGTTTTCTTATTTTTTAAGCTATTTCTAACGAAAAAACAAAAGCATTCCTACTTCAATAAATCAGCAAAAGCCAGAATGGCTTTCTGTGCTATCTTCTCTGCCTCCTCGATGCTGCAAAGCAACTTGCCACCCGAAGCATTGCGATGGCCACCGCCATTGAAGAACTGCTCTGCCATCTTGTTGCATGGGAAATCATCCACCGAACGGAGACTTACCAACACGCGGTTGTCAATATCCGTATCCTCACGAAGAGAGATGGAAAGCTTGTGGCCCTTGATGGTAAGCGGCACATTCACCAGACCCTCCAGGTCGCCCTTGATGAAATCATACTGCTTCAGTTCCTTGCGGGTTACCGTATAGTAACTGGCATGGAGCGACTCGATGACCTGCAGTTTCTCGTTCATCAGATGACCACGGAATCTTACTGCAGATACACGGGCATTGTTGAAGACATTGCGATAGATCTTATCCTTGTCGATGCCCTTGGTAAGGAGCTGGCAGATGATGTAGTAGATATCCGGATTAGAGGAATTATAGGTGAATCCACCCGTATCCGTCATCATACCGCAGTAAACGCAGGTAGCCCAGGTCTTATCCAACTCAGGGAAACCGCCCAACTTCCATATTACCCTGAACACCAACTCGCTGGCACTGCTGGCATGCGGATCAGAAATCTTCAGATCCACCTCCAGGTTAGGAGCCAGATGATGGTCTATCACCAGTTTTCTTGCCTTGCATCCCATCAGCACAGGGTCCATCTCGTCGAGACGACCCACACTTCCGAAATCAAGACAGCACACGAGGTCGGCCTCATCAAAGGCCTTCTGCACCTGCTCAGGACGCTTGTCATAGCGCAGAATATCACCACATCCCGGCATCCAGGAAAGGGCATCCGGAATCATATCTGGCACACAGATGACAGGAGCCTTGCCCAGAGAACGCAAATAATAGGCCCATCCCAGGGACGAACCGATGGCATCACCATCCGGCGACTTATGGGCGCAGATGACAATACGCTGAGAAGCCGCTATCATCTCACGGAGAATAGCGGCTTCCTGATCTGTTATCTTATTTAAATTGATATCCATCTACTTGAATTAGAAGAGCTTGTTTGGATATACACCCTCGTCGATGAGGCTCTGGATCTTGTCAACCACGCTCTGACGGTCAGCAGCGTAAGTTACACCAAACCACTTACTTGTTGTATCGAGCACCTTCACGGTAGATGTACCCTCATTGATGAGCTTGTTAACCATCAATGGGATAAAGAACTCAGCCTTCTTGTTCTCCATATTCTTAGGATCGCTCAAGAACTCCTTGAAGTAAGCCTCGCTGTGCTCGAAGTAGTCTGGAGTGAAGCCCCATACATTCATGGAAACAGGAGTATTGTCGCCGATGGCAACCCACTTGCCTTCCTCGTCCTTGTAAGAAACCTCACCGTTGATACGCATAATCTCGGTGCGCTCTACACAAGTAGTCAGGTTCTCGTTCTCATCCTTAGAGCAGATACCACGAGCCACGGTACCATTCTCGCTCAGGGTGTTACCTACGCGGAAACCTACCATAGCATACTTGTTGGTGCTACCCTCTGGAAGCTCAGAGAGGAACTTGCCGATAACCATGAAGCAGTCACGGTTGTAGAAGTCATCGCAGTTGATAACGCAGAATGGCTCCTTGATGATGTCCTTAGCCATCAACACTGCATGGTTTGTACCCCATGGCTTCTCACGACCTTCTGGTACGCTGAATCCCTCTGGCAGATCGTCCAATGCCTGGAAGCAAAGCTCTGCAGGGATATGACCCTCGTACTTAGAGAGGATTTTCTCACGGAACTGATCCTCGAAATCCTTGCGGATAACGAAAACAATCTTTCCAAAACCAGCCTGAATAGCATCGTAGATGCTGTAGTCCATGATTGTCTCACCATTTGGGCCCAGACCATCGAGCTGTTTCAAACCACCATAACGGCTACCCATACCGGCAGCCAAAAGCAATAATGTAGGTTTCATATAATTTTTTTTTATTTAATAGTTGATAGTTTATATCTTAAACACTGCAAAAGTAATAAAAAAAACGCACCTAGCGACAAGTTTTCCTACTTTTTTTTGATTTATACCAACATTTAAATGTTTTGTGGAGATTTACACGCTAAAATTGGAGGCTTTTGCCCTTTCAGGGCGCATTATTATTGGCCTTCAAGACCCAGGGCGATGCCCTGGGCTAGGTGCTTCTGCCCTTTCAGGGCGTGTGGGGCAAACTTGCTTTAGAATGGATAACCCACGGCAAGATGAAGGCTCTGGTTCTTCTTGAAGCTTGGGATATTGTAGAATCCGCTCTTGCCGGTATCATACGGCAGATGCAAACCGATACCCCAATCCACACGCACCACAAACATGCCCATGTCGTAACGGATACCCAGACCCGTGCCCACGGCAAGCTGCTTATAGAACCTGTTGAACTTGAATGCCTCATACTCCGAGAAATCGGCATCCTTCATCCATACGTTTCCGGCATCCAGGAACAAGGCGCCATAAAGGTCGCCCCAGATTTTAGGACGATACTCCAGGTTTGCCTGCAACTTGATGTCGCCCGTGCGAAGGATGTTGGCATACTTGTTTCCTACGGCACTGTAGTTCTGCTCTCCCGGACCAACGCCACGCACATTGAAGGCACGGATGCTGTTGGCACCGCCCACATAGAACATCTCGGTATAAGGAGCAGTATCGGAATTGCCATAACTCCAGATAACGCCGCCGTTCAAATGTCCCACCAACGTAGAGTTCTCGTTGATGCGCCAGTATTTCACGAAATCAGTCTCCACCTTCAAGAACTGGGAATACTCGTTCTTAAAAAGCGTCTTGCCCTCCTTGTTCCATTTCCTGCCACTGGCAAGATAACCCAGCGACAGGATGTTACCCGCCTCACTCACCGTGGTAGACCATACGATAGGACTGCGGTATTTCTGCGCACTGCGATAGGTATAGGAGTAACTCATCTTAGGCACAAAGCGGTCGGCCATCGTGGTTGCGATATACGTATTGTTCGCCAGGATACTGTCAAACTTTGCCGAAGAGGAGTTCATATACTCATACGAGAGAATCAGCGGACTGAACGAATGGCGATGCTGATAGGAAGTGGCCCAATCGTAGGTCAACTCGCCTCCAGCCACATGCCTGCGGAAATAGCCGGCACGATTCAATACGTTCATGGATGCCTTCACCGTGGTGGTTGGAGTACCGTAATATCTGCGTGGGATGTGTCCCCTGCGAAACCTGCGCTCGTTCTGCGCCATGGTGCGGAAGGCATTCCAAGGCGTGATGATGCTTGGGAAGGATACGGAGACATCAGAACCGAACTCATAGGAATTGATCTTGTTGGAACTGCCGCCCTGTCCGGTGATGGTCTGCCACTCATGCGCTCCATGAAAGTTGATATCCAGTTTCTCTCCTCCACGGAAGGCATTGCGCTTGGTTAAACCCACCACGAGCTCCGGTCCTACTCTACCCGTGGTCTTGCCCTTGGCATTCGCCTCGATATAGAAATCGTATGGCTTGTCGAACACCAGGTCGATGTTGGCATCCAGGGTATCGCAATATTGCACATTTCCCAAACTATCCAAGGTCTGGGTAGATCGGGGCACAAACTGCAGGTTGGTATAACTGAAAAGTCCCATCGACTGCAATCCTGCCTTCGCCGTGGTCTCATCATCCACCATATAGAGCTTGCGTGGTCGCAGCTTCAGCTCGCGGAGCACCACGCCAGCACGAATCGGCATCTTCTTGCCCGCATATCGGAAACTCAGATATCGACGCACGAAGGAATCGGTCATCTCCTCCATAAACTGTTTCTTGAAGTTGATGTTGATGTTGCCGATATACCACTGTCGCTTGGCTTCCGGTTCGATACTGTCAACCATCGAGAGACGCACGTTCACCTTGCCCGGCACATTCACCGTATCGGCAAGATAGGAAGCATAACTGTTCTGATAGAAATAATAGCCATGATTGCGGAAAAGTCGGGTCAGTCGCTGGCGCTCCTGCTCCAGTTTCGAGACATTGAAAGGACTTCCTTTTCTGATAACCGCCTGCTCCATGGTAGAGTCGATGAGCTGCTTGCCATGATCAGGAAAATTGAGATAAGCCACGGAATCCAGGCGCCAGAGATGGCCCATATCAACCTTATAAGCCACCTTTGCCTCCTTCGGATTGCTCTGGGTCTGCACCTCATAATCCACCTTTCCATTGAAATAGCCGTATTTATCGAGCTGGTGCTCAGCCACCTGCGCACGCAACTGCGGATTCACATTCTCCATCAGCTTAGGCTTGGATCCGAACACCTTGGTAATCCATCGGGAAAGTCCATTATCCGATGGCGAGAAAGCATTCCATATCCACAGACGCACCGGGAATGGGGTGCGGTAATAGCTGCTACCCATAAAGGCACCCGTAGGAGCGGATGCCAGGGCATACTCCATCTCCTCCTTCACAGAGTCGGCATAGCTGTTCTCCTCGTAGTTGGTATATTCGATAGGCTTCAATCCCGCAAAAAGCTGCTCGCCTTCCTTCAGGGCACTCGTAGAGGAGCACCCCGTAAAGAGGAGGGATGACAGCATCGTGGATGCTGCCATATATATAATAAGGTGAAGTCTATTCTCTTTTCTCATGATTACTTGTTTTTAATTGAATCTTTACTGACGGAATTCCTCTTCATTCTTGAATTCGGCATGAGGTTGGAATCCTGCCTGTCTGCCTTCAAACGGAAGATATCCGTGAACTTCGAGAGCTTTCTGCGCCAGGTGAAACCGGCACCATATTCGCCAATCTGTCCTTCCAGCCAATCGTAGGTGTTGGCGTTGTAGAAGGCACGGACATACATGCTGGCACCTTCGTTCAGACGATACTGCACCTCGACATTGTTGAAGAACGATTCGTTCTTGTTGTAATTCGCATTATCCAACTCGGCTCCCGTAGAAACCTGTCCGCCCACGGTAAAGCTCAGGCGATTGTTGAAGAATCGCTTGGCAAACTTGAAGTTGTAGTCGGTATGCACGGAACCCGCCGCATTGGTCTGGTTATCTACCGTCATGCCCACATCGAGTCCGATGCTTCGCATGGCTGTACCTGCGATATTGTTGATTTCCGAATTGAGGAAGGAAGTCAGGGCGCTGTTCATCGAGAACGAGCTCGTTGAACCACTCGCCAGATACATGCCCGATGCCAGCATCGTGATGGCTATCTTGCCTCGCTCCTCTACGCTCATCGAGTTTAACTCATCCTGCACGGTCTGGTCGTTCGATGCGGAGATGATAAACTGGATGCCCGGCTTTTCCAGAGTCTGGCTCAGTTTCACACCGCAGATGAAATCCACCGATCGTCCACTGCCCTCACCTTCGTTCACGGTGGTCTTGATGTCCTCCGTAGCCGTGATGCTCAGGGTAGGATTGAATGGATCGCCGGTAAACTGAATGTAACTTCCATCCTGGATATTAAAGGTCTTCAGCGGAATGATAGGCAGCGAGTATTTCATCTCGCCATCACTCAGGGTGTATCTACCCGTCAGACGGATGCCATCCACCGTATTATATCTCATCTGCAAGTCGCCACCACCCAACAAATCCACATAGTTGGTCTTCTCTGCATTCAGAGCACACAAGATATGGGCAGACTCATCGATGGAGATGCTCATCAGCATATCGAAACCCTCCAGGGTTGGCTTGGCTACCACCACCTGCTTACCACTCTTGAAATCGGTGAACTTCACCAGCTCTTCCAATTGGGTATCGGTGGTCAACTCCGACTCACGCAGTACGTAGGTCATATCGGTCTTGCCCAATACATCAATCTTACCCATCATCTTCAGATTGTTCAAGGCTCCCTGCATACTGCCATAGAAGTTGACATACGCCTTTCCGAAAGCCTCCGAACGGGCATTCTCCTTGGCATCGATGAGCAGGAAGTTCTGGGCACGCATGCGCACATTGAGTTTCATGTTCTCCACATTCGTGAAATCCAGGTCGCCCTGAATATTCAGCGGACTCTCGTTGTTGGCATACATCATGAAGTTCTCGAAGAGCAGCTTACTGTCGATGATGCGCACTGGGTCATTGGCAAATCGCATGGAGATGCCGTATGGCACACTCACCAGATAAGCAGAATCCAGATATACCTCGCCATCCATATCCAGGTTGCTCAACGCTCCCTTCATGGTCAGCTTGCCTTCTCCATATCCCTTCAGACCCATCAGCTGGTCGGGAATAAAACCGTTGATAAAGTGCAGAGGCAGTCGCTCCAAACCTACTTCGGCATCGAGCTCGCCTGCGCCTCCTGACTTGTAGGTACCCGTAACCGTGGCTACTTCCTCGCCATTATAGGTCAGGATACCATCCACATAGTGCGATCCGTCGCTCTTTGGCATATAGGTGAATTCGGAACCGACATTTCCCATCGGACATTTCTCGTATACCATGTTGTCTATCTTCAGGTTTGAAGATACCGACAACTCATCCTTGGTCTGTATCACGTGGAAGTCACCATCCATGATACCCGAAATATCAGGCATATAAGGAATCACACTCAGCACCTTGTCGAGATTAAACTGGCTCATGCTGACAGTGATA
This sequence comes from Prevotella sp., assembly GCA_022732315.1. The sequence continues at coordinate 11,261 of JAIJUV010000027.1, read as the reverse complement.
TCCTGCAATGCATCTTCGTTCTCATCGTTGGAATAAACACGCATACCCATTCCGCCCGACCCTCTCAACACCAGGTTGGCAGATACACGGCCATCGTCAGCCAACATCAGATAGTTATCCTCATTGGCTGTAAATTTCTTGTATCCCAACACCGGATGCGGGTCAATAAGGGTAAGCTTCACACCGTTAGGCTGCAACATGGCAGCCAGACCCACGTCCACTCCCAGGCGGTTGTTGGCATCATAGATACGTGCCTTCAGGTTGGAACCCAAATCCTGCACCTCTCCATCCAGCAGGGCACGGAACACATACTGCGGATTATTCCTGTTGTTCTGTATGCGAGCCGAATAGCGGATGGTGTCCGACTGGGTATGAACCGTGGCACGGATGGTATCTATCTGCATGCCGCTGGCCACCAGCGAATCGATGTTGAGATAACCCTCAAGTCCGGCTACAGGAGAAGAATTGAAATCCATCTCCGCCGACTTGAAGTTGTATCCCATATACTGGATGAAGCGCGAGATGAAGTTATTCTTACCCGTAGTGAGATAGATATGACCAAGCGGGAAACTGTTTCGAATCTTCACCTGGTCAATATGATGGTTTTTGAATTGGGAAACCAATTCTTTCTGCAATCCCATCACCTGGTCCAGAAGCTTCTCATAGCCACCATGTGCATCCATGTTCAGACGGAAATCGCCACATGCGGCAATGGCATGGGTGGTATCCCTGCTGGTCTTGATATCAACGTTCATACCGCCCGGACGATAGATGCTGTCTGGCGTACGTATCGTGATATCATCCATCAAAGCCCAAACCTGATGACTGTCCTTCAAGTCAGAATGCATATCAATATGCCCGCAAAGCGATGCTGAAACCGGCTTCTTGGTAACCTGCAACTCATACATATCAGCATGGCGCACGTCGGCTACCAAAGTAGCCTGCAATTTCTTGGTACTAGCCAGGGCATCTACCGAAATCACGCCATCCAGCAGTTCGTTCTTGCTATCCAGCTTGGCGTGAATCTTACCATTGGCTATCTGTGCGTCTGCCAATACATGATGGAGGTTATACTTGCCATAATGCAACTGGCTCACCTTTGCCTTTGCCAACAATCGGGTTCTTGGCGATAGGAAGTCGATGCCCATACCCCTGGCTTCCACATCTCCGGTAAAGGTATAGAGTTCCTGTTTTGGCAGGAAATGCTGCGCCTGAATATTGCGTGCATGGATTCTAGCCTGATAAGCCAGGCGATTCATGTCGATGCTGCCATCCTTGCGGGTCTTGGCATCGACGGTGGCATCCACCTTCATGCTTCCCCTACCCTCGGTAAGCGCCAGCCTGGCTCCATACTTCGTACCGTCCATCTTCAGATTGCCCTGGATGCCGATGCCGTTTGGTATGCGGATTTCCTGCATCAGCGACGGGTCGAGCATGGCGGTAACCATACCTAAATTATAGGTCTTCGCCTTCAGGTTGATGTTTGCCTTGAAGCGATCCATATCGTGCATATTGGCGATGACGCCATCAGAGGCCAAATGGAAGACGGTTGGCAAATCTATCTTCACTCCCGAGAAAGAGGCACGCTGCATGTTGCCCCTGAAGGTTCCTTCCAGCTTCATCGGATAGTAAGGCCAGCGGTTCTTCATCGGCTTGGGCAGTGCATCACCCAAGAAGAGGAAGAGGTCGGAACGACCCAGGGATCCCTTCACCTGGGCCATCAGCTTTCCTGGCGCTTTCTCGTCGAAGGCATTCAAATCCATATCTACGGAAGCCTGCAGGTTGGAAACCGGCGTGCGAAGTGCCATATCCAGCAGCTGCATCTTCAAAGAATCCATCACAAAGCGGCCAGCAAGCTGGTCTATCTTCAAGCCACATTTCTCTTTCAGTTTGGCTTCCTTTATCTTGATGTCAAGCTTGGAATCACAGAAATAGAAGGAATCTGCCTTCAAAGCCATGTCGGAGAAGGCAAGATGATTGAAGTCCATTCCCGAAACAGGACGCACGTAATTCTGATCGTAGTTCACCCTGCCGTTCTTCCAATCCAGATGTCTAATCTGGTAGAGACCTTTATACAGGTCGAGATAGGTGGTGCGAGCCAGCGCATCACCCATGTAAGCATTCACCTGGAGGGTATCTCCAGGCATGTGTAAGGTAAAGTCGGTGTTCTTTAGTTTAAGCTGCTGTATGTTGATCTTCCAGTAATTGCTGCTTGGCGTGGTATCTGGCGGAACGGTATCGCTCAGTTCCACCGATAGTCTGGCATCAGCTATAAGCGCATGGTTCACGTTCACACGCTCCTTGCCCAGATCTATGCCATGTGCCTTCAACTGGAGTTTGCCCACATCGCCCTTGATCCGGGCCTCGTGGATGAAATTGGTGGTATTCACCTTCATCTTCGTGAAGTTCAGCTCATCAACCATCACCTGATTACTGAAGAGGGGCAGCAATTGCACATCTACCACCATCTTCTGGATGTCGGCTACGGTATCTTTTCTGTTTCTTAAAGTTAAGTTAGGGCTGTTCCTGAGCGAATCGACTGGTTGCAAAACCTTTACACCTTCCACTCCCAGCTTAAGAGGGAAGACAAGCTTTACTTCCTTTACAGAAATATCCATGCCCGTCGATTCAGAAGCATAAGAAGCTACTTGCTTCACCGCCCAATTCTGTACAGGAGGCAAGTAAAGCAACACAGCCAACAATATGATAAGCAGGAATGGAATCAGAAGTGCCACACCCACCCACTTCGCATACTTCCTCATAAGCATGTTATTTTACTAAAAATATTCAGAACGAATCAATAAGTTAGTATTTGGAGTATGATGAATTCCTAGGGATTCATCATCTCTGCGAGAATCATGAGAAACTAACTCCCCCGATTTTCATCAAGGGGCGATAGCTCTCCATAAATTATCGTCTGGCAGAGGAGCCTCCACCACGATGGTTTCCTTCGATACGGGATGCACAAACTCTACCCTGTGCGAAAGAAGCGAGATACTGCCGTCAGCATTGCTGCGAGGGGAACCGTATTTCAGGTCGCCCTTGATAGGGCATCCCATCTTAGCCAACTGACATCTGATCTGATGATGTCTTCCCGTCATCAGGTTCACTTCCAGAAGTGTATAATGATCGGTATGACCTATCACCTTATACTTCAATATCGCCTTCTTCGAGTTCTTCACCTCATGGTCGTAAGCGTAGCTCTTGTTCTGCTTCTCGTTTCTTACAATCCAATGGGTCAATGTCGCCTCGGTCTCCTTCGGCATGTTCTTCACAATCGCCCAATAGGTCTTGTGAACCTCGCCATCCCTGAACATGGTGTTCAGTCGGCTCAGTGCCTTCGAAGTCTTGGCAAACACCACGAGTCCCGAAACCGGACGGTCAAGTCGATGCACCACACCCAGGAATACATTTCCCGGTTTCTGGTATTTCTCCTTGATATACTGTTTTACCGTCTCTGAGAGAGGCTCATCGCCGGTCTTGTCGCCCTGCACGATTTCACCACTTCTCTTAGAGACGATAATTATATGGTTGTCTTCGTAAACTACCTGCATGTTGTTGTTAAAACAGATGCCAATAGATTACATGTTCATACCACCGTCGATCTGAATAACCTGACCACTTACGTAGCTAGACATATCAGAAGCGAGGAAGAGACAAACGTTAGCGATATCCTCTGTCTGACCACCACGGCGCAAAGGAATCTTCTTCATCCAGTCCTTACGGATTTCTTCTGGCAACTGAGCTGTCATGGCTGTCTCGATGAAGCCAGGAGCTACAGCGTTGGCACGAACACCCTTAGGACCCAACTCCTGAGCGATAGACTTAGCCAAAGCAATCATACCAGCCTTAGAAGCTGCATAGTTGCACTGACCTGCGTTACCATGAACACCTACCACAGAAGCCATGTTGATGATAGAACCGCTGCGCTGACGGAGCATGATAGGAGAGCAAGCGTGGATAAAGTTGAAAGCAGACTTCAAGTTTACGTTCAATACAGCATCCCACTGAGCCTCAGACATACGGAGCATCAAGCCATCCTTGGTGATACCAGCGTTGTTAACGAGAATATCGATAGAACCGAAATCAGCATGAATCTGCTTCACTGTCTTCTCTGTCTCCTCGAAGTCAGCAGCGTTACCAGCGTATGCACGGCATGTTACGCCGAGAGCCTCAATCTCCTTGCGGGTAGCCTCCAAACCTGCAGCCATATCATCATTGAGTACGAGGTCTGTGAATGCGATGTTAGCACCCTCAGAAGCAAATTTCATAGCGACAGCCTTACCGATGCCGCGAGCAGCACCTGTTACAAGGGCTGTCTTACCTGTTAATAATCCCATTTCTTTTTGTATTTATTAAATTAATGATCTATTTAAATAATCGATGAATGATCAAATTGATTTTCTCATGAACGATTGCACAATCGGGAAACATCTATCAACCTTGAACGATTGCGATTACAGTTTCAATCCCGATTTACCCAAGGCGCCATAAACCACCTTGGCAACCAACGGCTTGCTTGCCTCCACATTCATGCCATGTCCCAAACGGCCATAGATGAAAGGTACTTCCAAGCCCTTGATACAATAATGAGTAATGTCGGCAACCAGATCTACATTGTCGATATCAAACTCACATGCATCTTTTCCCTCACGATAGATACGACGGAGGATTTCGATTTCATCCTCATCAAAGTTCTTTCTCACCTTCTCCACCATCCAGATGTTGCGGAAGAATTCAGCACGCAAATTACCATTACGCACCACAGTCTCCTTAATCATACTGAGATGAGTATAGATGAGTTCGATAATCTTATTCTGTGGACGCATCTTGCAGTTGGCCACCTCATCCAATCTATCGGAAAGGCGTTCCAACTCTGACTCTATTACAGCGTAATAGACGTCTTCCTTTCTACTGAAATAAGTATAGAGCGTACGTCGTCCCTTCCCAGAAGCTACAGCAATATCATTCATTGTTGTATTTGCTATACCATTCTTGGCAAAGAGTTGTCGTGCGACATCTACAAGTTTTTGTCTTGTTTTGGATACTGACATAACGAAGCCTTTCCTTTAATTAAACGATTGCACATTAAAATATTATTGTGCAAAAGTAGTGGTTTTATTCGATATACGCAAATATTTAGTGTTAAAAAATGGAATATGGTGAAAATCAAATGAATATCTGATGAAAATTGGGGCAAAATGGGAGAAAATTGAGGGGGAATAGAAGCGCAACCAGCACCAGGGCTATGTTTAAAGCGAGAGCTTTTTCTTCCATACCTTAATATATTATTTCGTATAACCGATGCAAAATTAATGTTTTTTCCACCAATGTCCAAACTTTTCAAGCCTAAAATGTTAAATCTTACTAGGTATAACAAAAAAGTTATCTTTTGATTTGGTAGTATATAACTTTTTTGTTATCTTTGCATCGTCTTTCAGACAAAGAGATCTTTTAATTAATAAATTCCTTTCATTAGATGAAAACTAGTCAACTAGTTAGACAGCTGAACCGAGCGGGATGCTTCGTTGTTCGGCATGGTGGAAATCACGATGTTTGGTATAGTCCTATTACAGGACTCAAATGTCCGGTTCCACGACACGGCAGTCGGGAAGTCGCCCAAAAGACTTACGACAGTATTCTAGAAAGATTGCTCGGGCTTTAAGCCCGGCAATTTTTCGCTAGTTGCCTAAGTTCGTTGAGACGGATGGGGTGGTTAGTTTTAAGGTCTCTTTTTAATTAGTTTAAAAGTATGGCAACAAAAGTAACGATACAGGTTGAGAAAGGTAAGCAGGAAAAGAACTTCTCTTGCTTCATGGTTGAGAATCTTCCAGACTTTGGACTTGCCGGGTATGGTAACACCGCCAAGCAAGCTATTGAGGATATGTATGTGGCACAAAAGGAAATCAAGGAGCTTCTTGAGCAAGAGGGTAAACAAATGCCTGAGTTGGAGTTTACGTTCCGCTTTGATATTGGTTCCTTCTTTGACTATTACTCATACCTCAATATGAGTGGGGTCGCAAAGAAAGCTGGCATTAACGCATCGCTTATGAGACAATATTCGATGGGTATTCATGAGCCTAGCAAAAAGAGAAAGCAGCAAATTTTGGAATGCCTTCATCAAATAGCTAAAGAATTACAGACTGCCGTAATTTGAAATACGACAGTTTTCATATAATGATAGGAAATATAATTAAAAGATTTCTGAGCCCCTGGTGCGTGACGCATCGGGGGCTTTTTCGTAGCCAAACGTTAAAAACACATCAAGCATAAAAGAAAGTTTATGTTTTGTTTGGTCATAAAAAGGATTTTATTTATCTTTGCATCGTGAATAGATAACTAGATGTTTAAAATTCTCTCCTCCTTCGGGAGGAGATTAAAAAAGATAGATATGAATAATAATATGGATTTACTTAGGGAATACGCTTCTCTTGCAGGCAAGGAAGACGAAAAGAGCGAAGCTCGAAAAACAGAGATTTTAAACTACATCAAATTAAATGCTGATGATAGTTTTAGAGAGGAGGCAAAGGTTTTTATCAACCAAAAGATCGAGCAGCTTCAGAGTGAAGTCCAGGCTTTGCGTGAGCAGATTGCAAAGGAAGATTACAAGTTACTGCCACTTCGATACATCGCACAGGAATACTTCGGAAAAAGCGCAGCATGGCTCTCTCAGCGTCTCAATGGCTCAGAGGTTCGCGGTCATGTTTACACGCTCAATTCCGAGCAGAAAGATATTTTCAATCGTGCCGTCCAGGAGATTGGACAACGCATTAGCTCTTTGCAGTTGACATAGAGTTAACTATTCACACAACCGTCCCCGACACGATTCCGTGCCGGGGACATTTAATAGAGGATTTACATGCAGCCGTGTTCTGACATAGGCTGTTTTTTTCATAAAAGAATAAAATGAACTCTTTAAGCCTCTAGTGCGTGACGCATTGGGGGCTTTTCGTAGCCAAATGTTAAATTTTAATTAATATAACGTATTTGTAGTACAGCCATTTGATTGTATCACGAAAAATGTAATATCTTTGCAGTGTTAAATTAAGCAAGTAAGTAATATGAAATGGAATGAATTGAAAAGAATTGCTATTGCCCACGGCTTTCAGTTTTACAAAGGCTTGAAAGGGCATGATCTCTACATTAACAGAGAGACCAAGAAAACAATCATGCTAGAGCGACATTGGCCACAATAGGTCAGAAAAGGATTGGTAAACAAGCTTAGAAAGGATATCGGGTTCTAACCCTATTCCTTTTAAACAAAATATAATAAAACTATATAATTGATTTCGTATGGATAAAAAATTTAAGGTTTCTATAGAGAAACAGGAGGATGGCAGCTATATCGCATATAATACCAATATGAGTGGCTGTACTATTATCGGCACAGGTGATTCTGTTGCTGCTGCAAAAAAAGATTTTTTGGAATCTATGGCAGGTGTGGCAGAGGCAAAACGTGAGTTGGGTGATGAGGTTCCGGAGGCTTTCTCTAATGTCCCAGACTACAAGTTTGATAAGATTATGGAATATACAGAGATGATTGATAAGGTGAAGGCTTTGGCTGCACAAAACAGAGCTGCCAAGACCGCAGAGGATAAGGCGGAGGTTCGCCGTCAGATGGATGCACTCAAGGAATCAGACCCTAAGACTTTTGCCGTGGCAGTTGGCTACATGGCTAAGGCCACAGAGCAGCAGACCAAAGATAGCGCAGTAAAGCAGCGCATCCAGGATATTCAGATGCTCGTGTCGTGGCGAGAGATAGCACATACATATTTCGGCAAGTCGGCATCATGGCTTTATCACAAGCTCGATGGCATCGATGGTAATGGTGGAGTGGGAGGCTTCACCGAAGAAGAAAAGAACATGCTCCGTAGCGCACTCTGTGAGGTTTCAAACCGCATACGTGCAGCTGCAGACAGAATATAAAAATGAGGCTGGGGCTTATCATTCCCCATAAGACAAAAGTCGCCATAGCCTTGTGGCGCAGAAATACAAAAGAGTTCAAAGCCCTCCGTTGCGTGACGCATCGGGGGCTTTTTTTATTCCCCCCGCTCATTCCCCGCTCATTCCTTTTCATTCCTCCTCCCTCCTCCCAAAAACACGGAAGAATGAGCAGATTTGGCAATTTCATCTCGCCCATATCAATTTCTTCTATCATAGAAGACAAAAAAATAAAAAAAGTTTGGTCTTCTCATTTTTTATTATTAATTTCGCAAACAATAATAACACTTCATCACATCATGGCAACATCATTTTACAGTAACATACTGGAGGCGGAACTGAAGAACAAGGTGGCGGCAGACTGGTTCGCCGCCTACGACTCCACGCAGATTATCGGCAATATAGACTTTGCTGTGGCTGTGCCTACACACGGTCCTCAACTCTTCGAAACCGAATACCTGCTCTGGGCGGAAGCCAAGAAGGGCACATCGTACGACATATTGGAATCGTTCATACAGCTCATCCTCACCATCGGCAAGGCCCGCACCTACGAGGACAAGCTGCCACCTGCCTTTCTCGGTGCGTTCGATGCCGAGAAGATAGCCTTCGTGCCATACCATGAGGTGATGGACGTGTTCACCCAGAACGACTTCAACTGGAACGTCACCCCATCCGACCACCAGTCGAAGGAGTTCCAGCAGCTCCTGGGGTTGCTCTCTGGGCTGAAGAAGCAGCTGGTGCTCTTCCGCTACGCCACCGACGAGAAGGAACTGCACCAGTTCATCAAGCGAAACTTCCGCATGGGACAGGACGGCGTGAAGCAGATACAGGTTACTATCAACAACTTTACCCACATTTACCGCAAATGGTGCGCCGAGGTGAAACCAACCATCAACGGCGACTGGGACAAGTTGAAGGAGGCTGGCATCATCGATGCCGACTTCTACCTCGCCGACCTACTCTCTGCCAACAACACCACGCTCAAAGAAAAACTCTTCGTGCTTCTGAAGTCAGACCACTACGTGCTCGACCGCCGCGTGAACGACGCTGGGTTGGAGAACTATACCCAAGCCGTATTCCAGGACAACCAGAAAGCGCACACTCAATTTTGGAACCGATACAAGCGTCCACCTCGTCGCACCTACTGGGACAAGATGGTGGAACGCCGAGACTTGCTCGTACCACAGGACGTGAGGGAGCGCAAAGGCTCATTCTTCACTCCTCCACAGTGGGTGGAGCTATCGCAGGAATACCTCGCAAGAGAACTTGGCGAGAACTGGCAAGAGGAATACTATATCTGGGATTGCTGTGCTGGCACGGGCAACTTGCTGGCAGGCTTGACCAACAAGTACAACATCTACGCATCTACCCTCGACAAGGCAGATGTGGAGGTGATGCACACCCGTATCGCCACGATGAACAAGGCTCTGCGTGGAGAGCACGGCGGCAGCAACTTGCTCGACAGCCATGTATTCCAGTTCGACTTCCTCAACGATCCTTTCAACCTCGACAAGCCAGAGGAGAGCAAGCTCCCTGAGTCGCTCATCGAGATATTGAAAGACGAGGAAAAGCGCAAGAAACTCGTCATTTATATCAATCCGCCGTATGCGGAGGCAGGAGACAGTAAACAGTTAAGCGGAACAGGCAAGAACAAGACCAATGTTGCAGTGAAGACTGCTGTCTATAAACAATATCTTCCACAAATGGGAATCGCAGGGCGTGAACTGTTTGCACAGTTCATCATCAGGATTTATAATGAAATCTCTTCTTCAGTACTTGCAGATTTTTCAACGTTAAAAAATCTGCAAGCACCGAACTTCCGCGAGTTCCGGCAAGCCGTCACGTCGAAGCCGGAACGGATGTTCCTTGTGCCATCCTCTACGTTTGACAATGTAAAAGGTAAATTTCCAATATCCTTCTCTATATGGCATCTTGCAAAGAAACAGATATTTGATTTCATTATTGCCGATGTGTATGCCAAGGATGGAAGTTACTATGGAACAAAAAACATCTGTAGTTATGATAATGAAAAAGGAAATATTGGGAGTTGGGTACTTTCACATAAAGACGAAAAAGGCTTACGACTTGGCTTTATGAGCAATGGCAGAAATGACTTTCAAAATCAAAAGTTAGTATATATTATCAATAAAAAGGAACAAATGCCTACGCCTCGTGGATGGTGGATAACGCCAACAAACATAAATGTAATGTGCATATTCCTTGCAGTTCGCAAAGTAATCCCTGCCACTTGGCTCAACGACCGAGACCAGTTCCAGTATCCTAATGATGGATGGAAGACCGACTTGGAGTTTCAGAGCGACTGCCTTGCCTATACATTGTTCAATAACAACATACAGGCTGCACAAGGCACCAACCATTGGATTCCATTCACCGAGCAAGAGGTGGATGCCAAGGAAGCCTTCAAGAGCCATTTCATGAGCGACTACATCCGAGGCAAGAGCAAGACTGGGCAAAAAAGAACACAGACAGAGCAGCAAATTCCGTTTGACGATTCTCCAATAATGGCAGGACAAAATGGAGCAAGTTCATCCTGTCAAGCCAGCAATGCTACCACGCAGCAGCCTAATGTCCCTATCGCATACAGCCCAGAGGCACAAGCCGTGATGGAGGCAGGAAAGGCTCTGTGGAGATACTATCACGAACAGCCCGAAGCCATCGCCGACGCAGCCCTCTACGACATTCGCCTACACTTCCAAGGCGTGAACGACAAGGGCAAGATGAACACTGGCAGCCAAGACGAACATTACAACCTGCTCATGGCAGAACTTCGCCAAAGCCTGAAGGTTCTTGCACAGAAGTTAGAGCCTAAAGTTTACGAGTACGGTTTCTTGAAGAAATAAAGAACTTTTAAATCGGCAGAAATACTGGATAGACAGATACCCAGGTTTGGCAGCACACCTTCGAGAACTCTTCTAATCAAAATATTGTGATAACTCCTATATAAAGATATTGCATCATGATGAAGAATCCAAAAACTACCATACAAATCCTGGCAACCATGCTCATTGTGAGCATGGTTGCCATCATACGTTCTGCATACCAGAACGGGAAGACCAACAAGCATAAGTTCCTATGGTGGCGCTGGGGGACGAAAGGCTACCAGGTTCAAATAGTCAACTTCAATCCTCATCCCAGGATTAACTACTCAAGATACGTTGAAGTAGTTAAATAATAGTGGGTAAAGCAAAGATTTAACATTAATAACATAAAGCTCTAAAGCAGCCAAAGGAGAATAAGAGAGGTTGGAACGTAAACAGTTGGGAATGAGTAGATTTGCACAAAGTTGCCAAATCGGCATA
>JAIJUV010000229.1 GCA_022732315.1 Prevotella sp. | reverse complement strand
GGCGATGTCGGCCCTGACGCAGGCTGCTGTCTATGGTGCCTACTTTCTGATGGCACTGCCTGCCGGATGGATTATCCGGAAGTGGGGCTACAGGAGGGGTGTGATAACAGGACTGGTTCTCTTCGGTATCGGTGCTCTGATGTTCATACCGGGAAGCAGGATCAACAGTTTCTACTTCTTCGTTCTGTCGTTGTTTGTGATAGGATGCGGACTGACCTGTTTGGAAACGAGTGCGAATCCTTATACTACGGTACTGGGACATCCTGACAAGGCAGAGAGCAGAATCAACCTATCACAGTCGCTCAATGGTATCGGATGGATTGTAGGACCGCTGGTTGGCGGACAGCTTCTGTTCTCGGGTGTCAACATCGCCATTCCTTATGCCCTGGTGGGTATCTTCGTGCTTGCTGTGGCACTGGTTCTGTCAAGAATCAAGTTGCCGGACCCAAGGAGAGCGCATGAGGCGGATACGAACGAGATGGTGGAGGAGAAGTCGATGCGAGTGATGGCATTCGGTTTTGGTATGCTGACCTTGTTTCTCTATGTGGCTGCCCAGACAGGTGTGAACAGTTTCTTCATCAACTATGCAGAGGAGAGTATTCATATAGAGAAGCAGGCTGCCAGTCTGTATCTCGCCTTTGGCGGAATGGGGATGTTCTTTATCGGCAGGTTGGCTGGTGGTGTCATCATGAATTATGTCCAGCCAAGGCTGGTGCTGCTGGCCTGTGCCATCCTCACCTTTGTTGCCACATTGATTGTGGTGGTATGTAGCGGAACCTTATCGCTCATTGCGTTCTTCGCTCTGTATCTGGGAGAGAGCATCATGTTTCCGACTATCTTCTCGCTGGCATTGAGGGATGCGGGTACTAAGACAAAATTGGCCTCTTCATTGCTTATCATGACGATAGTGGGTGGTGCGATAGCTCCAGTAATCATGGGGTATATTGCGGATACTACGGGCAGTATGGCGATTGCATTTCTCATACCGTTGGTATGTTATGGGGTGATTGGAGGGTATGCGCTATCGAAACGCCACGTTCCTCTTTAGATAAAAGGAGGATTTTTCGAAAATCACCCCGTCCCTCTTTACCCTTAAAGAGGGCTCCACCTTTCTCACCAAGCCTCTCTTCCCTCAGGGACGAGAGGATGTAACCGCCCTCCGGTGCTCGGAACCGCTTCGCTATAAGGTTGGCGGGGCATCAAAACCCTCGCCATGTTGTGCGGGCTGGGACCGCCTGGGGATGAGTGGGGCATCAAAGGTCTCGCCAGATTGTGCGGGATGGGACCGACAGGGGAATCGCAGGTTATAGTTTACAGTTAATAGTTTATAGTTTACGGTTGATTTCGTGGTAATTTGCTGATAACTTTCAGATTTCTTGTTAATTTCTTGGTGGTTTCGAGAAAAAAGCGTAACTTTGGCGGCAAGTTATATAAACTAAATAATAGGAGATAAGATTATGGCAATAGCTATTAAAACAATTCCAGTATTGACTGGTGATGTTGCAGAGCGCTTTATAGAGATTGCAGAGAGTAGTAGAAATACTGCCACAACTGTAATTCCTGAAGGTGCACAAGATGCAATCCGTCGTATGATGGAACGCTCAAAAAATGTAAAGATTAAACTTCCTCTTTAATTAAATTGGCTGGTGAATAATTATCAATTTGATATTATGGAAAGATGCGACTTCATGCCTTTGACCGCAGAACTTGCATCTTTGCCTTTTTGTTGTGGTGAAACAGAAGGAGATAAAGACTTGGAAGACTTCTTTCATCACAATGCCTTGTTGTATGCTCAAGAGCGACTTGGTAAGACTTATTGCTTTGTCAACAATGAAGGTGAGTTCTCTGAAATCGTTGCATTCTTTACTGTATCAAATGATAGTGTAAAGACAACTTTTATTCCAAAACCTTCTGCTAATAAGGTTCAACGAACTATACCAGGTCAAAAACATCTTCGTACTTATCCTGCCGTATTATTGGGAAGACTAGGGGTTAATAAGAAATATCAAGGACGAAATTTCTTAGTTGGTCAACAAGTGATGAACTTTATCAAGACGTGGTTTGTACAGGAGGATAACAAAACAGGATGTAGATTCTTGGTTGTTGATGCGTATAATCAGCCAAAAGTTCTTAGCTTTTATGAGCGCAACAAGTTCAAGTATCTATATGCCACAGAAGAATTAGAAAGAGCAGAACAGCATTTTCCGGAAACTTCTCCGGTTTATACCAGGCTCATGTTCTTGGATTTATTGCATACTCAGATATTGGAATGTCCTCGGGTAATTATATAATATAACTTGCAGATTTCTAATGATTTTCTTAGTGATATACAAAAAGTGACGTTATGGATGAAAATGAATATTACTTGCAATTGATAAAGGGAACTTATGATAATGTAAAGAATTGTGTTTGTCAAAGGCTAACCCGCATAAATTTCAATGCAGACTTATTTAAGCTAGAGGAAAATGCGTCTGGAAATGGAGAGCCTTATCTTGTTGTTTCTTATGATTCTAAAGCTTATCTTATTATTAGACCTTATCGTAGAAGTTATAGAAACTTGTCAGGACAATTATGTTTAAGGACTAGTATTTCTCTTATCCGAAAAGATGATGCAGCCTGGTATAATAAAGAGTATAAAACTGTTACGGTTTCTGTGAATGAAAATATGGTATGGAAAGTAGATAAAAAAGAATATGATACAGATACTTTCCTGAACCATTTTTTACCTGTAATGGATGAGCAAGTTTGTGAGATAATAAAAAATGATTTGTCCACTTTAGATTTTTCCATAGATGATATACTCTTTGATACTATGAATCAGAGATATGTTTTGAATGTGGATTTCTTGGATTTTCTCAACCCTAAGACGGATTATAAAGGGCCGGAATTGGTCTTGTGTAAGTATATGTCTCTGGATACTTTTTTGTGTATAGCACAATCTAATAGCATAAGGTTAAATTCTGTTGTTTCTATGAATGATTCTTCCGAAAGTTTTTTCTTAGGTGATTATTTGTGCAATGCATATGATGATGTGAGACGAAAGAACATAGATTTTGATTTTTATCAAAAATATCCTGACGCATTGAGATTTAGTAAAATTATTGAGCATAAGAATTATCTTATAATGTCGTTGACAAATCGAATAGATGATGCAATGATGTGGAGGTTATATGGAGATAATGGTCGTGGCGTTTGTTTATGCTTTAGAGTTCCGACTGATCTAGTCAAGCCTATTATTTATATATCGGAAAAAAATGAAAAACTTAATTCTCTTAAGAATATTGTTTCTAGATGGCGAGACAAAAATATCAATGTTACATTTGGTGCAATTGATAAATATATGTTTTTTACCAAAAGTCTTCAGTTTGAATATGAGGATGAGTACAGAATATTGAAGGTGTGTGCAGACGATGACTTGAAAATAGCAAAATATGGTAATCTCATAAGCTTTTATAACGATTATAAGATTTCTGATTTAGCTATAAAACCGGCAAGTTTATATATAGGTAGTAATTTACCAAATAGAGATGTCAATTATCCGTTACTTGTTGATATTGCCAAAAGGCTGTTACATGTTTTTGCTGTAAATAACAGTAGTGTGGATCAGTTGCGTGTTTAGAATTCTTGTTTACTAAAGTTTCGCAAGTAAAATTCACAAGCGTGATTTAACGTAATTTTGAAATAAAAAAGGCTCTGAAGTTTGTATATCTCACAGAAAATGAGTATCTTTATAATCATGGGTGTGATGGAACATATAAATATACGCTCCAGCCAGATTGGAGTAGAGAAGAAAGAGAACTGCAAGTTCACTACTTTGCAGGTATTCAACCTTCTCATGCTCTTCCCATTCTTCATAGTCAAGAATGCGAGTCGATACTCAAACTCGTACTGCCCCTTTTCTCGACTGCCACTTGCCAGTTATGAAGATCGGGCAGCCTTCAAGATCTTCGTCCTGGATGTTGGGCTTTTGGGTGCGATGTCTAATCTCAAGGCAACGACAATAGTGTCCGTTTCATCGTATGGCAGTTCATCCAATCCCCTTTTATCCTTGGCAGCCTGGTTTCTCTCCCAGATCCATTCGGTGGTAAGCGGAGTACCGACAACGATG
>JAIJUV010000228.1 GCA_022732315.1 Prevotella sp. | reverse complement strand
TCCTGACAAGGAAGCCTCCAGCGGAATCTCTACGTCGAAGGTTCCGTCCTCACGAGTCACGCAACTGTCAGTCTTCACCAACTGTCCGGCAGAGCCTGCGCCCCACCACCAGAGCTGGTTTCTGCGGGTCACCTGATACTCCACCTTGGCACCCTGCACAGGCACGCCGGCGTAAGTCTTTGCTGTAGCTTTCACCACTACGGTGTCGCCCCAGTTATATTTCTCGTTCACCTTCGGGAAGGTAATCTCGAAGGTTGGACGCTTGTATTCCTCTACTCTGACATATTTTGTTCCCGTACCATTCACGGAGATGGAATACAGACCCGTCTGTCCCTCCTTCGGCAATTCGAAATCTACGGAAGCCGTACCGTATTCATCGGTCGTAGCCTTCTGCTCAGCCACCTGCTTCCAGTTGGCATCTCGCAGGATAAAATTCAGTTCCATGCTCTTGCCAGGCACACTGGCATCCAAGCCCTTCTTCACGATGTAGGAAATGGCTGAGGCATGCACGGTCTGCCCCGGGCGATAGATGCTGCGGTCGGTATAAACCTGATATTTGGCATCATTATCCTTCTTCTCATAATAGCGGTCACGAGAAAGATAGATGCCCTTGGCAGGCGTAAACTTATCATTGCTGGTGGAAATCAAGATGTTTCCATCCACATTCTTGAAGTAAGCCTCTCCGTTCTCATCGGTCGTCAAGCGGGCATGAACCGTTCGTTTGTCCTTCTTCGTGTTGAAACCATACCACTGGTCATAGAGTTCAATCTTCGCCCCAGCGATAGGCTGACCATCGGTAGCATTCACCACTACATAGCGATGCTTATCATCAGGCAACTGCTGAATCATCACCGCCAGATTGCTCACATAGAAGAGCTGTCGCTGCGGAGCGATGCCCGTATTATCCGAAGTTACCTCCATCAGATAGGCGCCCAGCGGCAGATTGCCACCGATTTCGATGGAATCCTTCACTTCTTCATAATCCGGACGACCATAGTAATTCCTGCTGTAATCCTTCTGATGCAGCTTCGTAGTCTTCTTCAGGAGCATCTTATAGGTAGCCTCATTCTGGGCATCATATTCATTATCCGCCGTGATGTTGAGACGGGAGATGCTGATCTTCACGTTCTGCAGATTGCGCACATTCAGATGCACCCACGCCTTCTCCCCAGGTCGCAACACCTGCGGCATCCTCTTCACCTGGAACATCGGTTCGGTGAGTCGCTTCTGCGCATTTCTCAGT
Source organism: Prevotella sp. (assembly GCA_022732315.1). The sequence continues at coordinate 2,875 of JAIJUV010000228.1, read as the reverse complement.
TCGTTCATTCTCGACCATCCGCCCCAGCGGCTCAGCGCATAGTTGATATAGTTGAGCTTATCCAGCACCTTGGCATCGGTGGCACCTTCCATGAAGCGGAAGTGCTCCACGGCAAGTTCGCCAGCCTCAGGAATATCCTGATATACATGGATGAGCGAGTCGATGGTATGCAGATACTTCGACTTCCTTACCTCTCTTACGTCGTCCTGACGGTATTTCTCGATGAGTTTGTAGGCACAGAGACAAGCCGCACCCCTATTTTCCACCTTATTATAATAGGTGTACATCAGATGATACGCCTCCTTGCTGTCTGCCTCGAAACCGACGAGATGCAGCAGATCGTTGTTGAAGGAACTGCCATCCACGCCCTTCATCGCCAGCGGCACATACTCAGTAGAAGCATGCTTGGCAAGAATTTCAGGTTGCTCCAGGGCTTTCTTGAAGTACTCCTCGCTCTTCTTTAAGTTCAGCTCCCGCTGACTCAGAGAAGAAGAAGCCTCATCGCTTTCTATCCCGTAAGTATTATCACGATACACCCTGCCCAGCACGGCATATCTCACGGCCTTCAATGCGGGGTCGTTCACCTTCAGCACCTCGGCTTCCATCCGCTTCAAGTTCGGTGTCAGCGAATCGGCAGAAATCTCTTTCCAGAGTATCATCTGCCGCATCTCAGCCGCCATCAGCTGTCCGTAGTCTTGAGCCGCAGAAGCCTTGGAGATGATTTTCTTCATCACCCCAATCTCGCTCTTAGGCTGGTCCTTCTGAGCGATGATGTCAGCTTGCTTCCACAAGTTGTCGTATGTCTGTGCCGCTGCTTGTGTCAGGGCAAACACTGCTATGATGAGTGTTAGAATGTTTCTTTTCATAAGCCAACTGTATATTATGTTAATGATAACCTATTAAACATTAAACTTTCTACTGCAAAAATACAAAAAATATCTGTTTTCTAACCTTGAAACTGAAACTTTTTGCTATCTTTGCACCAAAATAATATATTTTACCTAAAAATAAACATTAAAAAAACAATGGTAGAAAAAAAGTATGGTCATTTTGATGACGCCAATCGCGAGTACGTGATTACAGATCCTAAGACTCCATGGCCTTGGATCAACTATTTGGGTAACGAGGATTTCTTCTCGCTCATCTCCAACACAGCCGGTGGGTATTCTTTCTACAAGGATGCCAAGTTCCGCCGTATCACCCGTTATCGATATAATGGTGTGCCGATGGACAACGGCGGCAGATACTTCTACATCAAGGAGGGAGAATGCGTGTGGAACCCAGGTTGGAAACCTTGCAAGACGCCACTCGACAGCTACGAGTGCCGCCACGGCATGAACTATACCCGCATCACGGGCAGCAAGAATGGCGTGGAGGCGAGCGTGCTCTTCTTCGTGCCGCTGCACACCTGGGCTGAGGTGCAGAAGATGACGCTGAAGAACCAGACCAAGGAGGTGAAGACCCTGAAGGTATTCTCCTTTGCCGAATGGTGCCTCTGGAATGCCGCCACAGACATGGAGAACTTCCAGCGCAACTTCTCTACGGGCGAAGTAGAGATAGAAGGCTCTACCCTCTATCACAAGACCGAATACCGTGAGCGCCGAAATCACTATGCTTTCTACACCGTAAATACCAAGATTCAGGGTTACGATACCGACCGCGAAAGCTTCATCGGACTCTACAACGAGTTTGCCGAGCCGGAAGCCGTGATGGAAGGCAAGCCACGCAACAGCTTTGCCCACGGCTGGAGCCCTATCGCATCGCATTATATCGAAGTAACCCTGCAGCCAGGCGAAAGCCGCGACCTCATCTTCCTTCTGGGATACGTAGAGAACGAGCAGGACAAGAAGTTCAGCGCCAAGAAGGTAATCAACAAGGAGAAGGCGCACCAGCTCATCAAGAAGTTTGATACCACCGAAAAGGTGGATGCAGCCTTTGCAGAACTCAACCAATACTGGGATAACCTCTTGAATATCTTCACCGTGAAGAGCGGCAACGATAAGCTCGACCGCATGGTGAACATCTGGAACCAATATCAGTGCATGATTACCTTCTGCATGTCGCGTTCGGCAAGTTTCTTCGAGAGCGGCATCGGCAGAGGCATGGGCTTCCGCGATTCCAACCAGGATTTGGTGGGCTTCGTTCATCAGATACCTACCCGTGCCCGCCAGCGCATCATCGACATCGCCAGCACCCAGTTCCCTGATGGCGGCTGCTATCACCAGTATCAGCCTCTCACCAAGCGCGGCAACAACGACATCGGTGGCGGTTTCAACGACGACCCATGCTGGCTCATCTTCGGAACCGTGGCATACATCAAGGAAACGGGCGACTTCTCCATCCTCTCCGAGCAGGTGCCTTTCGACAACCAGCCTGGCAGCGAAGTAAGTCTCTTTGAACATCTGAAGATTTCGATGAACCATGTTATCAACAACCTGGGTCCGCATAAGCTTCCACTCATCGGCAGAGCCGACTGGAACGACTGCCTGAACCTGAACTGCTTCTCCTGGGACCCTAACGAGAGTTTCCAGACCACCGAGAACAAGGGCGAAGGCAGCAAGGCAGAAAGCCTCATGATAGCCGGACTCTTCGTAGTAACCGGAAAGGACTATGTGGCGCTGTGCAAGCAGCTTGCCAAGGAAGCCGTGAACAGCCATGCAGGCACTATCGCCGGACTTGCCGAGGAAGATTATCTCGTAGAAGCCGAGCGCATGCAGCAGGCGGTGGATGCAATGAACGAGGCTGTGAAGCAGCATGGATGGGACGGCGAATGGTTCCTCCGCGCTTACGATTTCTTCGGCAACAAGATTGGTAGTGATGAGAACGAGGAAGGCAAAATCTTCATCGAGAGCCAGGGCTGGTGTACGATGGCTGG
>JAIJUV010000227.1 GCA_022732315.1 Prevotella sp. | reverse complement strand
GGCTTCGTGGTGAACGAACTCCTGGTCGGTATAAACCTTTCCATCGATAACCGCATAACATTCAGGCTGAGGCTGGGCTATCTTCTGGATGCCCACAATCAGGAATGCGATGATAGCGGCGGCTGCCACAGAAGTGCCGAAATATTTGAGCCATCTGCTGCGAGAAGCTTCCTTCTTTTCTATCTCCTTCTCTCCTTCTTCTTTTAGATTTTGAGAAAGATTCATCTGTTCGAATCCGATATAGCTGAAGAGGGCGCGATAGGATTCCCATTCTTCCGGAATATCATTGCCATGCTCTTCGAAATATTTTCTGAGCGTTGCCTCTTCCTCATTGGATGTGGCTCCATCCATATACTTGTCGAGCAAGTTCTGTATCGTCTTGAATTCATCGACATTCTTGAATTCATCGATTCTTTTTATTTCATCGTTCATATTCTTTCCTCCTTCTTTATTTTGTTCTGTTTTGTTTCACCATATTCATATAGGTCTCTCTGATTTTGAGTCGGGCTCGGGAGAGATTCTTTCGGAGATTATCGGCAGAGCATCCCGTTATCTGCATGATTTCATCGGCAGTATAGCCTTCTATTTCCTTCATGCGGAATATCTGCTGCTGCAAGGGCGGGAGCTGTGCCACTATCTGCTTGATGAGGTTTACCTCGTCCCGTTGCTCTGCCCGCCGGTCTTCTATGGGTACTTCCATCACCTTGTCGGTGGTGAAGTTCCGCTCCTCATGCCGGCACTGGTCATAAAACTTGTTGCGCATGATGGTGATGGCCAGTGCCTTGAGGTTATCTTCTGCCTTGATGTTCTGGCGCATATCCCACAGCCTGAGCATGACTTCCTGCACGAGGTCTTCGGCATTGTCGTCACTCTCAGTCAACCTTAGCGCAAACGCTTTCAAGTCGCTGCGCATCGGTAGGATGATATGGTTGAATTCTTCTGTTCTCATAACCTTAACACTCTATAAACGTATGAAATTGAAAAATCGGACATCTTAAAAAAGATTTTTTCAAAAAATGCTTTCTTTTTTCAATGGAATTTATTATTTTTGCAGGCGTAAACATAAAATATAGCAATCGAAAACATAAAATTTTTCAATCGAAAACAATAAAAAACTGAATGGCTTATGGCATCTGTAGTTTCTATTATTCCCATCGTGTTGCTGTTCGTCTTGATGCTCGGCTTCAAGATGGCAGGTCATAAAAGCGCCTTGCTGACGCTCGTAGTTACCGTTTTGCTCGCTCTCTTCGCTGCTTCGCCGCTGGGCATGATTGCCCCGGAACATGCGGAGGATAGCGTTATCGCCCTGACGGGATGGGCGGTAGTGGAAGGCATACTGAAGGCGGTGTTCCCGATTCTCATCATTATTCTGATGGCTATCTACAGCTATAATATCCTCGTGGAAAGCAGGCAGATTGAGGTAATCAAGAGGCAGTTTACATCGATTACCGATGATAAGGGACTGCTCGTGCTGCTCCTCGTATGGGGATTCGGCGGACTGCTCGAAGGTATGGCAGGCTTCGGAACGGCGGTGGCGATACCTGCCGCTATCCTCATCGGACTCGGCTTCAAGCCGATGTTCTCGGCTCTGGTATCCTTGATCGGTAATACCGTGGCTACGGGATTTGGTGCCGTGGGTGTACCGGTTACTACCCTCTGTAACGAGGTGGCTGAAAGCGGATCGGCTTCGGTGGCTCAGATTTGCGAGACTTCGGCCTTCGCCATTATCCAGCTATCACCTCTCTTTATCATCCTGCCTTTCATCATCCTGACGCTTACCGATAAGCACAATCTTATCAAGAATCTCATCATCGCCCTCTGGGTGGGAGTAGTTTCCGTGGTCGTGCAGTTTGTCTGCGGCTATTATCTCGGTTCGGAGACTCCGGCTATCATCGGTTCGCTGGCAGCCATTATCGCCATCATCGCATACGCCAAGGTGTTTGCCAGAAAGAGCAAGGTGCAGGATAAGGAAACCTTTACTTTCGCCGAGAGCCTGAAGGCATGGAGCGTTTACCTCTTTATATTGATATTCATCCTGGTTTCCGGAGCGCTTTGTCCTCCGGTCAATGCTTTCCTCAAGAGTCATCTGGTAAGTGCGGTTCATCTGCCAGTACTCGACAGCACCTTTAAGTTTGGCTGGATTTCCAATGCGGGTCTGATGCTCTTCCTGGGTGCTACGATTGGTGGACTGATACAGGGATTGAGCCTCAAGAGATTGATGGTGATTCTTGCCCGTACCACGGTGAATCTGCGCAAGACGGTGGTGACCATCTGTTCACTGATAGCCCTGGCGAGTGTGATGAACTATTCGGGAATGATTACTTCCATCGCTTCCGGACTGGTGGCTGTAACGGGTGATTTCTATCCTTTGGTAGCTCCGATGATTGGTGCCATCGGAACCTTCGTTACGGGTTCTGATACCTCTTCGAATATTCTCTTTGCCAAGCTCCAGGCTCATGTTGCCAACCAGTTGGGTATGACGGGACAGAGCACATTTTTTGGTATGGAGGGCGGTCAGGAGAACTGGCTGGTTGCTGCCAACACCACGGGAGCCACGGGTGGCAAGATGATTAGTCCGCAGAGCATCGCCATTGCTACTGCAGCCTGCGATATGGAGGGGAAGGATGGAGAGATTCTCCGCTCGGCCATCCCTTACGCCGTATTGTATATCGTTTTGGGCGGACTGATGGTTTATTTTGGTTGCTGATATCCTTTTCGTATATAAAAAAGAGGGTGTGTCATAAGTCCATGGCACACCCTCATATATTTTTTGCCTTAAGGCTAATTATATTTTTCCTTAAGGCTAATTATATTTTCCCTTAAGGCTAATTATTTTTTGCCTTAAGGCTAAATATATTTTCTTCCAAGTACGCAAATCCGCCGGTACGTCTAGCGGGAAATATAACGAAATCGACATTCAATCTTTTAAGCATGTCTTTTCTCGTAAGCCAGGCTGTGGTCGTGCTTCTCTATATCATGCTTTGACTTGCTCTTTACCACGAGCCATACGCCGGAGAATACGAGAATGGCGGCAATCGCCTGCATGCCCTTGAACACGGCGAGACCCACGATGACACTCACGGTGACCGATACCAGCGGCTGCACATAGTTATATACACTCACCACGGTAGGGCGCAGGGTCTTCTGACCAATCATCATGCAGATGTAGCCCAGATAAGTGCCGAAGAGAACCACGTAGCCCGATTCCCACCAGGTGCTCATCGGAACATGGGCAAAGTCGATGCTCATCACATGGCTGATGGTGAAAGGCCATATCAGGACGGTGGCCCAGAGGAACATCCACTTGTTGATGGTGAAGAGCGAATACCTGGACAGCAGGTTCTTGAAGAGCGACAGGTAGAGGGCGAAGGAAAGCTGCGCCGACATGCAGAGCAGGTCGCCCCAGATGTTTCCCACCTTGGCATTGCCAGCCGTGGCACTCGTCATGATGATGATGACGGCACCTGCGCATCCCATCAGCACGCCGAGCGCCTTCTTCCAGGTGATAGGTTCCTTCAATATCAGGAAGGAGAGAACCATGGCGAAGATAGGCATCGAGGTGGTCATGATGCTGGAGTTGCTAGGCGAGGTCATGTTCAGACCGATGGTGTAAGAACACTGGTTGAACACGAGGGCGAAGAGGCCCGCTGCAGCAAACTTGAAGATGTCTTTCACTGGAACATGTTCTTTCTTGGTGAAGAGCGAGGTGAGCCAGAAGAGGATGGCACCACCCAAAACACGGAAGCTCACCAGGTCGATGCCGTCGATGCCGTGAAGCATGGCATCCTTGCCTACGGGAGCCATCAGTCCCCAGAATGCGCCTGAACAGAAGAGGCACAGGTGGGCGATAAGAGGTCGTTTGTTATCCATTTTTCCTTATTTCTATTTAAATCTTCTTTATTTTGAATAAAATCGAGTGCAAAGGTACAAAATTTCGAGGAATTTTGCTATATTTGCGGTAAGAATTTTAAAATAGGAGACTATTGTTATGCAGAAATATGCTGATTATATCAAACAGATAGAGATAGAATCTCTCTGGAGCGGTACCAAACATATTCTTTGGAACCTCGACCGCCGTGTCAATATCCTGAGTGGTGTAAACGGCGTGGGCAAGAGTACTATATTAAATAAGGTG
>JAIJUV010000226.1 GCA_022732315.1 Prevotella sp. | reverse complement strand
GATGTTTGGAGTAAGACCGAGCATCAAAGCGCTCTGTACCATGTTAGAACCGATCATACCGCCTGCACCGACGATAACGAGTTTGTCATTTGTTAAAAATTCCATAACTACAATATTTTATTTAAGATGTTTATAAATTTCTTGTCTATTGGGCTGCAAGCTCTTGCAGCTTTTGTTTTGTGGAAAGTCATCGGATAAAAAGACCGTAAATCTCGCTCTTTTGGCTTTCCGACCGCAAAATTACTAAAAAGTAATGTAAAACGTGCATTTATTTCCGCTTAAATTTGTGATTAATTCTTAAAATTCGTATCTTTGTAATCTCTAACTAGCAAAATGCCATATTTACTTCTCTTTCCAGGGGAATTTATGGCTATAAAAATGAAATGTATAATTATAATAATGTGTACTCATGAACAATATTAATCAAAGATTGGCAAGCTTGAGGGAAGTGATGAAGCGCGAACATCTTGCTGCGTTCATTTTCCCTAGTACGGATGCTCACCAAAGTGAGTATGTGGCAGACCACTGGTTGGGTAGGGCTTGGATCTCGGGCTTCAACGGTTCGGCAGGAACTGCCGTGGTTACCATGACTTCTGCTGCGCTGTGGACAGACTCCCGCTATTTCCTTGCGGCAGAAGAACAGTTGCATGGAACTGAGTTCAAGTTGATGAAGCTGAGAATTCCGGGAACTCCTTCTATTGCTGAGTGGCTGGGAAAGGAGTTGGCTGATGTTGCTTCTCCTGAAGTGGGATTGGATGGATGGGTGAATTCCTATGCAGTAACCTCTAGCTTGATTTCAGATTTGCGCAAGGCAGGAGGCATCACCGTGCGTACTAACCTGGATCCTTTGGCGGAAATATGGAAAGACCGTCCTTCTATTCCTAAGAATCCGGTAGAAATCCAGCCTTTGGAATATGCAGGCGAAGATGCAACTTCTAAAATCCAGCGCATCAGAAAGGCTTTGAGAACTTATCATGCTGACGGCATTCTGGTTTCCGCCTTGGATGACATCGCATGGATCTTGAACCTGCGTGGCACGGATGTGCATTGTAATCCTGTGTTTGTTAGCTATCTCCTGATAGCGTCCGATAAGGTGTCTCTTTTTGTGGATGAGGCTAAGGTGAGCGCCGAGGTGCGTGCTTATCTGGAGGCTCATGGCGTATCCCTATATAATTATAATAAGGTGGAAGATGGGTTGAAGGAGTATTCGGAGTATAATATTCTTCTGGATGCCAATGAAACCAACTATTATCTCTGGAAGACGGTAAGATGCCAGGAAATCGTAAATCACACTTCTCCTATTCCGGATATGAAGGCAGTGAAGTGCGAGGCTGAAATTGCGGGCTATCGCAGAGCGATGCTTCGAGATGGCGTAGCCATGGTTAAATTCCTGAAATGGCTGGTTCCAGCTGTTGAGGCTGGAGGACAGACGGAGATGTCTATCGACAGGAAGTTGACCTCCTTGCGTGCAGAGCAGGATCTGTTCCGTGATATTTCCTTTGATACGATTGCAGGATACCAGGCTCATGGTGCCATCGTTCATTATGAAGCTTCAGCCGAAACGGATGCACCGCTGAAACCGGAGGGATTTCTGCTCCTGGATTCGGGCGCCCAGTATCAGGATGGAACCACGGATATTACCCGCACCATAGCCCTGGGACCAGTGACAGAGGAAATGAAACATATCTATACCCTGGTTCTCAAGGGACACATTCAGCTGGAATTGGCAAAGTTCCCTGATGGCGCTTCCGGAACCCAGCTCGATGCACTGGCAAGAGAGTGTATGTGGAGAGAAGGACTCAACTTCCTGCATGGCACGGGACATGGAGTAGGTTCTTATCTGAATGTGCATGAGGGACCTCATCAGGTGAGAATGGAATATATGCCAGCTCCGCTTCGTGCCGGTATGACTGTGACGGATGAACCGGGTCTTTATCTGGCAGGCAAGTTTGGTGTGAGAATAGAGAACACCCTGTTGATTAAGGACTATATGGAGACGGAGTTCGGTAAATTCCTGCAGATGGAATCTCTTACGCTCTGTCCGATAGATACGGCCCCTATTGACGTGGATATGCTGCTTCCTGAAGAATTGAACTGGCTGAACAGCTATCATGCTGAAGTTTATGCAAAATTGGCTCCTTATCTTGATGAAGAAGAGCAAATTTGGCTGAAAAATGCGACAAAACTCATAAAATGAAGGGGTTAAAGCAAAAAAAACGTCTAATTTCTTGGTTATCTGAAAAATAAGATGTAATTTTGCACCCGCAAATTGTGGCAGTATGCCCTTTTCGCTAGAAATAACATAAGTTTAACATAATAAATTAAAAAGCAAAAAAATGATTATTGTACCAGTTAAGGACGGTGAGAACATCGAGAGAGCTCTCAAGAAGTTTAAGAGAAAGTTTGAAAAGACAGGTGTTGTTAAGGAGTTGCGTGCTCGTCAGCAGTACGACAAGCCATCTGTTTTGAAGCGTCTCAAGATGGAACACGCCATCTACGTACAGCAGTTGCGCGCTAACGAGGAGTAATTTTCCTCTTTTTTGAGGAATAATATTAAAAAAACCTCAAAAAATTTGGTAGTTTCAAATAATTTTCGTACTTTCGTTGCCGAAAAGAAATAAGTGCAACTAGTATGTTGAATGTAGACAAGTTTTTGGATTACTTGAGTAGCGAACTGAATAGGTCGCAACAGACGGTGGAAAGCTATCGGGATGATTTAAAACACTTCGAGAAGTTTGCCAAAGACTTGTCTGATTCGTTCTCCTGGGAGACCGTTGATTCCGACATGGTTCGGGATTGGATGGAAAGCATGATGGATAAGGGAAATTCAGCAGCCACGGTCAGTAGACGGCTCAGCGCTCTGAAAACTTTCTATCGGTTTGCTCTGGCAAGACACTATGTTGAGTCAGACCCAGTGTATAGCATCAAGGGGCCCAAGAAGGAAAAGCCACTTCCGCAGTTCGTAAAGGAAAGCGAGATGGATGAACTCCTCGACAGGCAGGCATGGGGCGACGATTATAATAATGTACGTGCGCGTACAATTATAATATTGTTTTATGAAACCGGGATGCGATTATCAGAACTGGTTAATCTGGATGATAAAGATGTGAACTTCGTTACTTCGGAAATCAAGATTACCGGAAAGGGGAACAAACAGCGTATAGTGCCATTCGGCGACGAGCTTAAAAATACTCTTCTTGAGTTTAGGCGGCTACGTGATGCAAGTGTGGAAGTGAAGACTCCTGCACTCGTGGTTTCTGATAAAGGAACACGTATGAGTCCGTCGAAAGTTCAAAACATCGTGAGGAGTAACCTTTCAAGGGTTTGCTCGTTGAAGAAGAAAAGCCCGCATGTGCTGAGACATTCATTTGCTACGGCAATGCTGAATCACCATGTAGGTATTGAAAATCTGAAAAAGCTGCTTGGGCATGCGAGCATCTCTACAACCGAGATCTACACGCATACAACGTTCGAGCAATTAAAACGAGTGTATAATGAAGCCCATCCAAGGGCGTAACCTTTTAAAAATTGGAGGTCACTATGGAAATTAAGATTCAGTCGATTCATTTCGACGCTACCGAGAAGTTACAGGCGTTTATCGAGAAGAAAGTCGCCAAGTTAGAAAAAACTTATGAAGATATACAGAAAGTAGAGGTGCAACTGAAGGTCGTTAAGCCAGCTACTGCTCTTAATAAGGAAGTTCACTTGGAAGTTACGGTCCCAGGAACGACATTGTTCGTTGAGAAGACATGTGATACTTTTGAGGAGGGAATTGACCAGGCAGTGGACTCAATGAAGGTTCAATTGACCAAATTTAAAGAAAAATCAAGAAATAGATAAAAAAATCGCCGAAAAATTTGGTGGATTCAAAAAAATGTAGTATCTTTGCAGCCGTTTTCCGATAGGTCGAAAACTTAGCCGTATTGTGGCTGTAAAGATTGCCTCTTTAGCTCAGTTGGCCAGAGCACGTGATTTGTAATCTCGGGGTCGTTGGTTCGAATCCGACAAGAGGCTCAAAGGAAAAGAAAGTAGGGTGGTTACCAGAGTGGCCAAATGGGGCAGACTGTAAATCTGCTGGCTATGCCTTCGGTGGTTCGAATCCATCACCACCCACTTCCTTGATAAGCGGAAATAGCTCAGTTGATAGAGCACTAGCCTTCCAAGCTGGGGGTCGCGGGTTTGAGCCCCGTTTTCCGCTCAAT
>JAIJUV010000225.1 GCA_022732315.1 Prevotella sp. | reverse complement strand
GGTTTAAGCCGCTCACCCATACTTCCTTGTTTTGACGATGCAAAGGTATAAAGGGAGAGTGAAGTCTTTTTTCGTAGCAAGGAAAAAGTTTCAAAAAAGTTGTTTTTTGAGCGATTTTTCCAGAAAAAAGGCTTTAAAGAGTCTCTTTTTCGGCATTTTACGGTTTTTGAATGTGTATTCATGTACACACCTATACATATATACATGTATTCACGTCCACATGACCAACAACAATGAAAGTTAGATTTTCCTAATTGCGTCCACAGTGCGGACGTAATCCAAAAAGTTGCTATTTTTGCATCGAAGTATTCATATACGAATATCTGCGTACAAAAACAGCAACTTTCTTTTGCTGGATTTTCAACGATTAAATTACCTCTGTCGCACCACAAAAACCGTTTTAACCCCGATATTTGTAATTTTATTGCAGATTACGGGGTTAAATCCTGTTTTTATATATGTTTAAGGCTTTTACTATCAATAAACCAATGAATAGTTCACATTGAAATAGGAGTCTGAAATCTTCATGGTTGTAATCACCATGGATTTTTCCTGGTTGGTGAAGCAGTACTGCAGGCTGGCTTCATCGGCTGAAACAAGCGTGTAGTGCTTCTTCAGATAGTCAATGACAAGCCCACGGTTCACACTTTGCTCCGTATCAATGACAGAATAGAGCGAACCGTCAAGACGGGAGAAGCTGTAAAGAACGCCTTCACTACCCTGCCCTGTCATATAGGTCAACGGGATGTTGTCGCCGGAAGTCTCAGCCACCTGGCGGTAACGCTTCATGGATTGAGCCATATAGCTCTTGACCTCATCCACATTCGCACCCATGATGTGGAATGGCTCTGTCCAAACGTCCAGTTTTGTTTCCGGATTTCCGATGTCCTCCGTCGGGTCATCATTGCCGCAAGAGGTGAATACTACTGGTGAAGCCATCATCATCAGAAGGATGGCGATTGAAAGATACTTTTTCATTTTCATGACTTTTCGTTTTTGATGTTATTTAATTTCATTATATTCATATCCACATGTGGACATGTATTAACGTCTATATGTATATATGTATCAACGTACACGTGTATCAATGTATTCATGTGTACATGGCTACACGTCCACACTTCCTACATAACTTCTCGGATGGTTTTAGTCCTGATTTTCTTGACCTTACCATATTTCGACTCATACGCTTCAACGCCTTGTTTCATGACGTATTCCATAAAGGAGCGGATGGTGAAACCTTCCTTTCGGGCGATGGTCTGAACCTTGTCAACGAGTTCCTTTGAGCAGATAAAGGAGAAATGTCGCCAGGGTTCATCATTGGGCGAATCGCTCTCTGTCTGAGAGTTGGGAGCAGAAATCTGTTGCTCCTGAGGATTCCCAGGAGACCTGTCAAATCTGTCCTGCGGATGAATGGCAACCTTACCGAGAATGTTGCCAAGCAGGATGTCCATATTCTTCTTTGCCATAGTCTTTACTGATTACGTGAAATAATTTCTTCTGTCAATGCCTGATAGTCCTTCGCTCCGTTCGACTGAGGGTCGTACTCGAAGATGCTCTGACCGCTGCCTGCCGATTCTGCCAGGGCGATATTTTCTCGGATGCGAGTCTTCATGGTGATAGTCTCATAACGGGACTTCACGGTTTGCTCAACCACCTTGTTCAATTTGCGATGGTTGAATCTGGCGATAAAGACTCCTCCAAGTCTGAGGTTCGGCTTCACTCGCTGCAAGGTCGAGACAAAGGAATCGAGCATTCGCATTCCTTTCAGAGGAAGAAGCTCTGGAGTCATCGGAACGATGATTTCATCTGCAGCAAGGAAAGCGTTTGTGGTAACGATTCCCAAAGATGGAGGACAGTCTATGAGAATGTAGTCATAGTTCTGCTTCACGGGTTCGAGCAGTCGGCTCAGCAGCTGTTCTCTTGCCAGGAGATTGGTCAAGGCAATCTCTGCGCTTGCCATTTCGAGGGAGGAAGGAACGAGGTCGAGGTTCTCCCTGACGTGCTTCACTGGCAGGGGTGCGCCATCAACCAGAGAGTCAAAGATACTTGCCTGCACCTCATCTTCATTTGGGATGAAATACAGGGTAAGATTTGCCTGACCGTCAAGGTCTATGAGCAGGACTTTCTTGCCCATACGTGCCATACAAGCCCCGATGGAGGCTGTAGAGGTGGTCTTCGAAACGCCACCTTTATGATTGGCGAATGTAATGATTTTCAATGACATAATATAAAATCTTTTGTATATATGTATTAACGTATTCATGTGTACATGGCTCCACGTGTACATGGCTCCACGTGTACGTGGCTACATGTATTAACGTGTACAAAGGTACGGGTATCTGGCGAAAGTTCCTTCACGCTTCCCCTAACAACCCAAAGTGTCAGGGGAAACGTCAGGATTTGAGGTATCATTTATTCAAAAGTGAAGGTGCGGATGTAGAAATAGGTGTCATCGTCCTCATACTCATATTCATTGATGAAGTCCATCATCTGCTCATCGGTTCGCTCTCCCTGCTCAATGCCGGTCTTGGAAGTCCATTCCCTGATGGCTTCTCCGATAGTGCCGTAAACATCATCACAACAATCCTCGAATGGTTCGCCGGATGCGCTGACACAACATTCTTCGGGAAAATAATCGCCTTCATCGTGGGTGTAATAGACCTCACATCCACACTCGCAGCATCTGTAGGAAATGCTCAGTTCATCATCCAGGAGTCGGTTTATCTCAAAGAAGAGGTCATTGCAAGCATCCCAGGCAGTTTCGGTCTCGAAGGAAAGCAGACTGGTGTCTTCATCCTCCTCATACTCTGCCCAGTAGATGTGACCACGCACACAGATGTGCTTCTTCTGATAGTCGATTCCATAGTGCTTTGCAAGGTCATCCAGCCAGATGTTCCTGCTGTTCACCTCCATGCGCTGAAGGGTGTTTCAAAGGTTGCTTACTGCCTTTTGGGTTCCTGTAACCTTATAGGTTGTTGTTGCCTGATTAGCCATTGTCTTGTATATTTATTTGATTACCATTCTGTATAATAACTCTGGTCGTTGGATTCACATTCCTCTGCCCATTCCTCATCTGTGAAGTCGCTATGCAGACAGTCCTTGCTGCAATAGTAGGCTACTCCCATGTCTGCACAATAACCCTCACGCATCAGCTTGCCGCATTCAGAGCATCGTCTGCAAGCCCTGTCGGTGTTCCACCAATAGTCCACGAAAGACTCTGCCACCACGTCCTCGCTTGTGTTCTCATCCCATTTGTCAAGATAGAATGAAGCAAACTGGTTCAACTCCTGCTCACTGAAGAGTTCCTTGTCTGTGCCGTTCACCGCCTGGGTTAGTCGGCTGAGAATTGATTTCATTGTTGTCATAATGCCATCTGATTTTATCTCCCTTTCGTAGATCAACTACTTCGGGGATGGTTAAAAATTATGTTGCATCCAGAAGGTGTTATGGCTATCCATACAAGGTTTTGTCTGCAAAATACTACCCGAATGGTGTGGAGATTTTTCAGCAAAGCAGCGCCCTGACCTTGTAAAGATAAGACAGAACCGTTACCTTCGCAACAGAATTATTACCTATTCCCAGAAGTCGATGAATGAAATCCTCCTATAACTGGCTATCCTTTCAGCAAGGAAAAGTATAAGCATAAAATAGAAAAACCTGTTGTATATCTGTTGGTTATTGACGGTTTTGCATCGTTTTAATAGGGTATTAAAATGAAGCAGAATGATTAAAATGACAAGAAGTATAAGCACAAAAAAAGCGACCCGAAGGCCGCTCTTTTATCTGGAGAGAAGGATTTACTTATCCTTCTGGGTCTTGCCCTGCTGAGAATCAGGAGCATTCTCCTTCTCAACAGCTTCGTAGAACTTGGTGGCTACGAGAATCACTCGGTTGTGCTTGACTCCCTCGGCATCCTGCCATTCCTCTGGCTTGAAGTAGCCCTCTACAGTGAGGAGTGCTCCCTTGACCAGGCGGTCGAATGAAGAGGTATTCTCGTTCTTGCGCCAAGCCTCTACATTCATGAAGGCAGAAGTGCGAGAGTTTTCATCGCCATTCTTCTCATTGCGGCTGATGGCCAGTGAGAAGCGAGCTACGCTTGCGGTTGTAAACTGATGGATGCTTGCATCCTTACCTACGAAACCAGTTACTGCGAAAGAATTTTCCATCTTTTTCATAATTCAATATTTTTAGAAGTGAAACATTTATTTTTTACGATGCTATCAGAGTTGGCAAGG
>JAIJUV010000026.1 GCA_022732315.1 Prevotella sp. | reverse complement strand
TGACGAGCGTTGGGAGGAGATCAAGCACCACACAGTACAGGGTGGTTCTAACATCATCAAGCTCCGTGGCCGTTCTTCATTCCAGAGCCCAGCTTACAACGCAGTTAAGATGATCGAGGCTGCTATGGGTGGCGAGAAGTTCACATTGCCAGCAGGTTGCTATGTAAACCACGACAAGCTCGGTTTCAAGAACGTAATGATGGCTATGCCTACTACTATCGACAAGACTGGTGTTCACTTCACAGAGCCTACAGGTACTGAGGAAGAGCTCGCTAGCCTCCAGAAGTCTTACGAGCACCTCTGCAAGATGCGCGATGAGATCGTAGAGCTTGGCATCGTTCCTCCAGTAGCTGAGTGGAAAGAGATGAACCCTAACTTGTAATTCTCCACTTCGGATTTTTAGAAGTTAACTCGATAAGGGCTGAATCGTGAAAATGCTTCATGATTCAGCCTTTTTTTGATTTCTCATCCATCCCAAATGCCCTATTCTAGGCAAATACGCCAAATAGTTACATTTTTCAGTAGAGTAGGTTATACGACTTTGGCATTATTTTTGTATTTTTGCAAACAGAAATAATAATCAAGAAAGGATAAAAGAAAATATGGAACTGATAAAGAACAAATCATTCGGCGGCGAACGCCCTCTTTTTGGTGCGCATGACGTACGCCTGGAAGATATTACGATTACAGATGGCGAATCGGGCATCAAGTGCTGCAAGAACATTGAATGCCATAACTCCAAGTTTTATGGCAAATACCCTTGGTGGCATGTGGACGGTTCCCTTATCACAGACTGCTACTTCGCTCCAGAAAGCCGTTCTGCCATCTGGTATAGTGATAATATGGTAATGAAGGACTGTACCATCGATGGTCCAAAATTCTTCCGCGAAATGAAGAACCTGGAACTGGAGAATGTGAACCTCACCGATGCTGACGAGACTTTCTGGAAGGTAGATGGTCTGAAACTGAAGAACGTAAAGCTCCACGACGGCACCTATCCATTCATGTTCTCCAAGAATATCTATGTAGATGGATTGGAGAGCGACTCCAAGTATGTATTCCAATACTGCAGCAACGTGGAGATTCACAATGCCAAGATTACGACTAAGGACAGTTTCTGGGAGTGCGAGAATGTGACGGTTTATGATTCAGAACTGAATGGCGAATATCTCGCCTGGCACAGCAAGAACATCAAGCTGGTGCGTTGCCACATCAGCGGCGAGCAGCCTCTCTGCTATATGAATCATGTGACATTGGAGGATTGCACCTTTGACAAGGAATGCGACCGTGCCTTTGAAGATTGTACCAATATCGATGCGCACATCAAGGGAGCCATTACCAACATCAAGAACCCTATTTCCGGAAGAATCGAGGCAGATGAAGTGGGAAGCGTAACCTACACCGAGTTTGCCAAGGCCCCAAAGGGAGCATGTGAAATCATCGACCATTCGAAATAGCAGAAGCATTCATTGCGATTCTGTATTCCCTTAAACAAAATAAGCATTGCCTTTAAGGAAAAATGTTCGTAGTATTAAGAGAAATCTCCGTTCAACGACGCTGAACGGCGGTTCAACGTCGTTGAATGTACGTTCAGCGTCGTTGAATATACATTCAAGGTCGCTGAACAGAGATTTCAAATAGGGAAAAAGAGATTTATCCTATGGGCAATGAAGAAATAGCATAGATAGAAAAGAAATATGAAATACAATTTTGATGAAATCATCGAACGCCGCGGTACCAATTCCTACAAATGGGATATGGTAAAGGAAGACGGCGTTATTCCGATGTGGGTAGCAGACATGGATTTCCAGACTGCTCCCTGCATCATCGAAGCCCTGCAGAAGCGCGTGGCTCACGGCATCTTCGGCTACACCCTCGTACCGGATTCTTACTACGAGGCTATCACCAACTGGTTTTCCCGCCGCCACCAGTGGAACATCGAGAAAGACTGGATTCTCTATACTTCGGGCGTAGTGCCAGCCATCTCCTGCTGCCTGAAGGCAATCTGCATGCCAGGCGAAAAGGTCTTGGTACAGACCCCTGTGTACAACTGTTTCTTCTCATGCATTACCAACAGTGGCTGCGAAGTAGTGGAAAATGAATTGAAGCGTGTGGGCAACTGCACCTACGAAATCGATTTCGAGGATTTCGAGCGCAAGTGTGCCGACGAGAAGACCACCGCCTTTATTCTCTGCAACCCTCACAACCCAGCTGGAAGAGTATGGAAGAAAGAGGAACTGGAGCGAATGAACGACATCTGTCTCAAGCACGGAGTAAAGGTCATCGCAGATGAAATCCATTGCGAACTCATCATGCCAGGCTACCAGTATACTCCATTTGCAAGCATCAGCGAAGCTTGCCGTGACAACTGTGTGGTACTGAACTCACCTTCAAAGTCATTCAATATTGCCGGACTCCAGATTGCCAACATCATCTGTCCGGATGCAGCATTGCGCCGCCGCATCAACCGCGCCATCAATATCAACGAGGTTTGCGATGTCAATCCTTTCGGAGTCATCGCTCTCCAGGCTGCCTACAACGAGGGTGAGGAATGGCTCGACGAACTGAACCAATATCTCTACGAGAACTATCAGGCAGTAAAGGAATTCTTCAATTCTGAGTTGCCGCAGGTTCGCGTTACCCGTCTTGAGGGCACTTATCTGGTTTGGCTCGACATCCTGCCATTCGAGTTATCAAGCGACGAGGCTTACGAAAAGCTGATGAATGACGGCAAGGTGTTCGTCAACAGCGGTACGATGTATGGCAGAAAGGCTGGTCAGGGCTACCTGCGCCTCAACATCGCCTGTCCTCGCAAGACCCTGATGCAGGGGTTGATTCGCATCGCACGAGTTCTCAGCCAGTATATGGATGAAGAGGATTTGAGCGGATGCCCTGCATAAAAGAGCAGATGCTCTGCATAAAAGAGAAAAGAAAGAGAAAAGATTTCTAAATACAATGTTTAAAACAAGATAACATGGAAAATGAAGTTTTAAAAGCCATCAAGGAGAGAAGAAGCATTCGTCGCTTCAAGGCTGACCAGATTACCGACGAAGAATTGAAGACTGTATTGGAAGCCGGCACATGGGCAGCAACAGGACATGGAACCCAGGAGCCTTTCATCATAGCAGTTCAGAATCCTGAGGTTTGCGCACAGCTCCGCAAGATGAACGCAGACATCATGGGCGTAGAGAGCGATCCTTACTATGGAGCACCAACCATCGTCATCGTCCTGGCTCCTGAAAGCAATGTGAACGGAGTAAAGGATGGCAGCCTCATCTTGGGCAACATGATGCTTGCCGCCCACTCTATCGGTCTTTCTTCCTGCTGGATCAACCGTGAAGACGGCATGTTCGCTTCAGAAGAAGGCAAGAAGCTGATGAAGGATTGGAATCTCCCGGAAGGTCTGATGGGTGTAGGTGCCCTGGCATTGGGTTATGCTTCAGCTCATCCTCACACCGTGAAGCCTCGCAAGGAGGATTACTACCGCATCATCAAATAGGAAAAGTATAATACAAGCATGGAATGAAACAAATGGAATTCTATGCCAAACATCAAAAAAGGTCTCATGGTTTTCAAAATCCATGAGACCTTTTATTTTTATATATAAGATACTATATATTATATAATGTAATCCTTTTATATATTATAATTCAATCTTTGCCAGAACCTTACCGGTGGCACCCGAAAGACTCGCCACGAAAGCTCCAGCCTTATCGCCTGCCTGCTTCAGGAATGCCTCATCGTTCATCATGGAACTCATCAGCCCATCGAAGTCCTCATAGGTATTGATTTCAAAACCGCCACCCGACTTCAGCAAGCCCTGAGCTTCCTGGAATTTCTTATTGTTCGGACCAAAGATTACCGGCATATTCCATACAGCAGCCTCCAGGGTATTATGAATACCCACACCGAAACCACCGCCGATATAAGCCACATCACCATAATTATACATGCTGCTCAGCAATCCGAAGCAATCGATAATCAGCACATCAGCCTTGGCTGCTTCTTCTGGCGTAGTCTGCGTATAGCGCACTACCTTCTTATCCTTCAAGAGAGAAAGAATCAACTTCAGATGTTCCTCAGCAATCACATGAGGTGCAATCAGCAGTCGCCAGTCCTTATGCTCATTGAAGAAGCGGATAAAGATTTCCTCATCAGGAGGCCAGGAACTACCAGCAACGAATACCTTATAGTCAGGATGAACTGCATCCTCCGAAGAAGAAGCAGAAGAAGCCGAAGCATTTCCTTCCGGCGTCGCCACCCCACTTCTGAAAGCCTCGCAGATAGGCAGATGTTTAGCTGCCTGCTTAATCTGGAGCACACGGTCGAAACGGGTATCTCCTACTACATCCACATCCTTGATTCCGATGCTTTCGAGCAATCGCTTGCTCTCCTCGTTCTGCACGAAGAAACGGGTGAAGCATTTCAGAACATTCGCATAGCTTCTGCCATACCACTTGAAGAACACCTGATCCTCACGGAAGATGCTGCTCACACTATAGGTAGGAATATTGCGATGCTTCAGGATATGAAGGAAGTTAGACCAGAATTCATACTTGATGAAGAAAGCCATCACCGGACGAACCAGACGAAGGAAGCGGATGGCATTCAGGCGGGTATCCACAGGCATGTAGCAGATGATATCAGCCCCCTCATAGTTCTTGCGCACCTCATAACCCGAAGGAGAATAGAAGGTGAGCAAAATCTTATACTGAGGATAATCCTTGCGGATTTGCTCCATCAATGGTCGTCCCTGCTCAAACTCGCCGAGCGAAGCCGCATGAAACCAGATATACTTGGCATTGGGATCCACCTTCTGCTTTAATATCTTGAAAGCCTCACGCTCGCCACGCCACATCTTGCGCACCTTTTCATTAAACAAGCTGGCAATGGCTATGCCCCAAAGGACGAAATAGATTACGATATTATAGATCATGATATTTCTTTATATTGGTTACTATCTATAAATACGTGAACTCTCTGAGGAAAATGCCGCATCATCTGCCAGCCATTTCCCCAGAGAGATATTTATATCTGAAAATTAACCCAGAACTTCGATTGCCTTGCGAAGACGACGCAATGTCTCCTCCTTACCAAGGAAGGCAGAGATGTCGAACATGCCAGGACCCTTACCCTCACCAACGAGAGTCAAGCGGAAGGCATTCATCACGTCACCGAGCTTATAGCCCTTGCCCTCTACCCACTTCAATACGATAGGCTCCTGACCCTCGATAGAGAAATCCTCAATGCCATCGAGCACCTCAGCGAGTTCGGTCATCTGCTGTGCAGAATACTCCTTCCAGCGCTTCTTGGCGGTCTTGGCATCATACTCTGTAGGAGGAATGAAGAAGAATGAGCACAATGGCCACAACTCATAGACGAAGTTCACACGGTCCTTCATCATGTGTACCACCTGCTTTACTCTATCCAAAGTCTCCTCTACACCATTGTTGGCTACAATTGGTGCAAAGAGGTTGGCAATCTCATCATCACTCTTCTTGAGAATGTACTCGTGGTTGAACCAGATACCCTTCTTGAAGTCGAACTTGGCACCAGCCTTAGAGCAGCGGGAGATATCGAATGCCTTCACCAACTCGTCGAGAGAGAAGATTTCCTGCTCTGTACCTGGGTTCCAGCCGAGGAGCGCCAGGAAGTTGACCACTGCCTCTGGGAAGTAGCCACTCTCACGATAACCGGAAGAAACCTCACCCGTCTTAGGGTCGTGCCACTCCAATGGGAATACAGGGAAACCAAGGCGGTCGCCATCACGCTTAGAGAGCTTACCCTTACCCTCTGGCTTGAGGAGCAAAGGCAGGTGGGCGAAGCGAGGCATGGTGTCCTCCCATCCGAATGCCTGATAAAGAAGAACGTGCAATGGAGCACTAGGCAACCACTCCTCACCACGGATTACGTGAGAGATTTCCATCAGGTGGTCGTCTACGATGTTGGCCAAGTGATAGGTTGGCAATTCGTCTGCGCTCTTATAGAGAACCTTGTCGTCCAGGATGTCGCTCATCACCTTCACGTCGCCACGAATCATATCGTTGACGTGGATTTCCTGTCCTGGCTCAATCTTGAAGCGAACGGTGTACTGCTTTCCGTCGGCTATCAGCTGATCCACCTCCTCCTTAGAGAGAGTCAGGGAATTGCGCATCTGCATACGGGTATGAGCATCATACTGGAAGTTCTGAATTTCGGCACGCTTAGCCTCCAACTCCTCAGGAGTATCGAAAGCGATGTAAGCCTTGCCATTGTCCAAAAGCTGCTGCACATACTTCTTATAGATGTCGCGACGCTCGCTCTGGCGGTAAGGACCATGCTCACCACCGAAGCTCACACCCTCGTCAAACTGGATGCCCAGCCACTTGAAGGATTCCAGGATGTATTCCTCGGCTCCAGGAACGAATCGATGAGAGTCAGTATCCTCGATACGGAACACGAGTTCACCACCATGCTGGCGGGCAAACAAATAATTATAAAGGGCAGTACGAACACCACCGATATGCAATGCACCCGTTGGACTTGGGGCAAAACGCACTCTTACTTTTCTATCTGTCATGTCTTATTTTATAGCTAATTTTAAATTTTTCTGCAAATTTACATCTTTTTTTGCGATTATAATAGTTTTTTTTCGTATTTTCGCACTGTGAATGGGAATTAATCGAAGAAAAGTGGCCTTTTTGCTCAAAACAGAGGAAAATGAGCAGCTTTTTCGCCCCATATCAGGAGTTAGACAACAAGAGTATTCACGACTAAACAAAGCGATACAATATGAGCATATTCAACAATCCGGAGGAGAACTTCTGGCGCAACTTCATCACCAAGGTCGTCCTCATCCTCTTCACCGTTTCCATCATTGTATGGTTCCTGCCACGCAATGAGGGCAGACAGTTCCGCTACGATGTGGGCAAACCGTGGATGTATGGTTCTGTCATTGCCACCTTCGACTTCCCTATCTACAAGACAGACGAGTCGATCAAGCACGAACAGGATTCGCTGCTCAAGCAGTTCCAACCTTACTATACGGTGAACACCACCGTGGGTGACGAACAGGTTAAGCGATTCCTCCACGACTTCAGCCAGGGCATCCCGGGATTGCCGAAGGAATTTGTGGGGCTTGTTGCCCAGCAGCTGCATCATGTCTACCAGACGGGAATCGTAAGTACCCCCGAGTACAATCGCATCTACAAGGATTCCACAAGCATGATCCGCATCATCAGCGGCAAGAACGTAAAGAGCGTACCCATCGGTACGTTCTACTCTACCATTGCTGCATATGAACGCATTTTCTTCAACCAGCAGATTGCCGAACAGCGACAGATTCTATCACGCTGCAACCTGAACGACTACGTGGAGCCTAACCTGATATACGACAAGGAACGCTCGGAGACGGAGAAGACCGATTTGCTGAGCAGCATTCCGCTGGCAAGCGGTATGGTGATGAGCGGTCAGAAAATCATCGACCGTGGTGAAGTCATCACCCCTTCCAACTATCGGGTGCTCACATCCTTTGAAAAAGAGACGAAGCGCCGCAGTTCCACCGAGGATGAACTTACCACCACCATCATCGGCCAGGTACTTTTTATCTTCCTCCTCGTCATCATGTTCACCAGCTACCTCACGCTGTTCCGCAAGGATTACTTCGACAAGCCTCGCAGCATCACCATGCTCTATGCAATGATTACGCTGTTCCCTATCTTCGTGTCACTCATCATGAAGCACAATTTCTTCAGCGTCTACATCATCCCATTCGCCATGGCACCTATCTTTGTGCGCGTGTTCATGGATTCCCGAACGGCATTCATCACCCATGTCACGATGATCCTCATCTGTGCGGCTGCGGTGAAATACCAGTACGAGTTTATCATCGTACAGCTGGCATCAGGTCTGGTTGCCATCTACAGCCTGCGTGAACTTTCCAAGCGTTCGCAGATATTCATCACGGCCCTGCTGGTCACCCTGAGCAGCGGCATAGTCTATCTCGCACTCCAGCTGATGCAGGACAACCAGGTATTCAACATCGACCGCAGCATGTATACCTATTTCACCGTGAATGGCATCTTCCTGCTGCTGTCCTATCCGCTCATGTATATCATCGAGAAGACATTCGGATTCACCTCTAATGTCACCCTCTTCGAGCTGTCTAACACCAACAAGGGATTGCTCCGCAACCTGAGCGAGATTGCACCGGGCACCTTCCAGCATTCCATCACGGTGGGTAATCTGGCAGCAGAGATTGCCAACCG
The DNA here is from genome assembly GCA_022732315.1 of Prevotella sp. The sequence continues at coordinate 13,120 of JAIJUV010000026.1, read as the reverse complement.
CATCGGTGCCAACAGTCTGCTGGTACGTACGGGCGCACTCTATCACGACATCGGAAAGATGACCAACCCAGTGTTCTTCACGGAGAACCAGGCGGGCGTGAATCCACACGACCAGTTGAGCGACCTGGAGAGTGCCCAGATCATCATCAGCCACGTAACCGAGGGTCTAAAAATGGCAGAAAAGGTGGGACTTCCGGGCATCATCAAGGATTTCATCACCACCCATCACGGCACAGGCCTGACCAAGTATTTCTATGTAAATTATTGCAATGAACACCCTACTGAGGTGGTGGACAAATCACTATTCCAGTATCCGGGACAGAACCCATTCACCCGCGAACAGGCCATTCTGATGATGGCTGATACCGTGGAAGCAGCTTCCCGCTCGCTCAATGAATACACAGAAGAGAGCATCAGCAACCTGGTAAACAAACTCATCGACGGACAGGTGGCAGAGGGCTTCTTCAAGGAATGTCCTATCACCTTCCGCGACATCGCCCTCGCCAAGCTTGTATTGACAGAGCGACTCAAGGCCATCTATCATACCCGCATCTCTTACCCTCACATGAATACGAAGGCTGAGAAAAATGCAAAGAGTGACACTCCTGAACAGGAGGAAGCTCAAAACGAGGAAAAAATGATAGAAAAGGCGGAAAGCTAAGCACTTACGCCTTGCCCTATTTTACATCTCAAAAACTCCTTTTTCCTGCACAGTTTTAATAGATTGTGCAAGAAAAAGGAGTTTTTGCGTTAATATATTTTAAATAAACTCCCGTTTTAATAGAGAAATAGAACATTATAATTACCTTTGCGGACGTTTTTATTTAATATTATTAAAATGAAGAAAGTAAAATTAGTTAGTTTAGCCATTGCGATGGCTTGTGCAGCACCTTCTTTTGCAGGTGGTTTGCTCACTAACACCAACCAGCATGTTGCATTCAACAGAATGATGAGCCGTGAGGCTTCTATCGGTATTGACGGCGTTTACTACAATCCTGCCGGCGTTGTATTCATGGGTGAAGGAAAGCATCTTGCCATCAACTGGCAGTTGGCTTACCAGACACGTAGCATTGAAAATGATTATCCATTGTTCACTAACAATGTGAACAATCCTACTACTCCACGCGAGTTCAAGGGTAAGGCGTTTGCGCCTGTCATCCCTTCTTTCCAGTATGCTTATAATAAAGGCAGATGGTCACTCCAGGCAGGTTTCGCCCTTACAGGTGGCGGCGGAAAGTGTACCTTCGATGATGGATTGGGCTCTTTCGAGAAGATTGTTGCCGAAACTGCTTTGGCAGCTTGCCAGTTGGCAGGTGCTGTGGATCAGGTTGCAGCACAGTATGGAGTTTCAGCCGTATTCACTGGCGAAAATGCTTTCGGAACAAAGGGACAGTATAGCTACAATAGCTATATGCACGGTCGCCAGTACTACTATGGCCTCTCTCTGGGTGCCGCTTATAAGTTCAGCGACAACTTCAGCGCATTCGCAGGTGTACGTGGTATCTATGCATCTACTAACTACTACGGATATGTAGAAGATATCAAGGTTGGCAACATGCCTCTCTATAAGGTGCTCGACCCAACCAAGGAAACAGCTGCCAACATTGAGTTGAGCTGTGACCAGAGCGGTGTGGGCTTTACTCCTATTATTGGTGTGGATTTCAAGACTGGCAAGTGGAACTTCGCAGCTAAATACGAGTTCAAGACTCGCATTCGCTTGAAGAACAAGTCAGTAAACCAGGTGCCTAGTATCGGTAACCTTCCTGACAACCTCCGCAATGCTTACATCGCAGGCGGTGTACCTGAGCAGGCTGCTGATGCTATCTTGAATAACGCCACCATCCAGGGAGCAATGGGTCAGTTGAAGACCCAGTTCGACACCAAGCTCGATAAGGCTATCGGCGAATACGCAGATGGTAAGAAGATTGCAGGCGATATTCCTGCATACCTGGCACTTGGTGTAGGTTACAGCCCTGTAAATGCCGTACGCGTAAACGTAGGTTTCCACTGGTTCGACGACAAGCACGCTACATCATACAACAATCGTCAGGAGAAATTGGACCGTGGTACCTTAGAGTACAACGCAGGTGTTGAGGTGGATGTCAACAAGAAGATTACCTTGAGTACAGGTTGGCAGAACACCAACTATGGCTTGAGCGATGAGTATATGGATGACAAGTCATTCGTTGTTGGTTCTAACTCTGCTGCCGTCGGCGGTGTTTACCATATCAACAAGAAGATGGATTTGAACGTGGCTTACTTCCACACATTCTATCAGCATAAGAAGACCTCAGAGAATGTTCAGCTCAGTGCAGACAAGAGCATCAACTACACCTCTGATTACACCCGTAACAACAACGTGTTTGCGGTAGGTCTCGATATCAACTTCTAAAGACGAAGTTGATAAAAAACAAAAGTAGAATTAGACTTATGTTTCCTTAACATAATAGATCAGTCATAACTACAAACATGCAAAAAAGGCTATCCCTTTCCTTCGATTGGGATAGCCATTTTTTTATTTTGTAGCAGCAATCATCTGTCTGATTATTGCGGATCCACATCATAATATATCTGCAAAGCTCCATACCTCGGATCTTTTGCCATCATCTGCTGGGCATACTTCAGATATTCGCGCACCTTCTTCTGATCGATACCATTCTCCAGCTTGATGACAATCTTGCGGATATTCATTGTCTTTACACGTGCCACAGCCGGCTTATCCGGTCCGAGCACTCTTTCGCCAAACCAGCTTCTCAGCGTCTTGCCGAGTTCCAGACTTGCCTGCTGGCAAACCTTCTCATTCTTATGTTTCAGGAACACGTTGATAAGATGGAAAAACGGTGGATAATGAAACATTCTTCTCTCTTCCAGGATGCCCTTGAAGAGGGCTTCGTAATCATTGTGCACCACCTGACTGATGATAGGAAGCGTAGGATTCTTGGTCTGCAGAATCACGAGTCCACGCTTGCCCTTTCTTCCGGCTCTTCCGCTCACCTGCGCCATCATCATGAAGGCATGCTCGTAGGCTCTGAAGTCTGGATAGTTCAGCATCGAGTCGGCATTCAGAATACCCACAACCCTCACTTTGTCAAAGTCGAGACCTTTGGATATCATCTGCGTACCTATCAGAAGATTGGTCTTTCCCGATGAGAAGTCGCTGATCAGTCGCTCGTAGGCATTGCGCGTACGGGTGGTATCCAGGTCCATGCGGGCGATACGTGCCTCGGGGAATATCTCGGCTATCTGGTCTTCTATGCGTTCCGTTCCGATACCTCGTCCCATCAGTTCCGTACTACCGCAGTTAGGGCATACCGTAGGCACGGGATAGGTGAATCCGCAGTAATGGCAGGTCAGCAGATTGATGCTCTTATGCAGGGTGAGCGAAACATCACAGTTCTTGCATTTCGGGACCCATCCGCACACCTTGCACTCTATCATCGGTGCAAATCCCCTTCGGTTTTGGAAGAGAATGGCTTGCTCACCATTCTTCAACGCCTCTCTCACCGCAGCCAGCAACTGTGGCGAATAAGCCCCCGTCATCATCTTTCTATGGCGAAGGTCCTTCACATCCACCACCTGAATCTCTGGCAATTGAATGTCCTTGAATCTCGTCTTCAGTTCCACCAGTCCATACTTGCCCTGCTGCGCATTATAGTAACTCTCCATCGAAGGCGTAGCCGTTCCCAGCAGCACCTTTGCCTCGGGATACATGCTGGCAAGCACGATGGCGGCGCTTCGGGCATGATAGCGTGGCGATGGGTCCTGCTGCTTGAAAGAGTTCTCGTGCTCCTCGTCGATGATGACGAGTCCCAGTTTCTGGAAAGGCAGGAAGACGGCACTTCTCGCTCCCAAGATTACATCATAGGGATGACCCGAAAGCTGCTTCTGCCAGATTTCCACACGCTCCGCATCACTGTATTTAGAATGGAAGATGCCGAGCCGGTCGCCAAACACCTTGTGCAGTCGCTCCATAATCTGAACGGTGAGGGCGATTTCGGGTAGCAGATAAAGCACCTGCTTATGTTCCTCGATGGCTTTTCTGATAAGATGGATATAGATTTCAGTCTTTCCGCTCGATGTCACACCATGCAGAAGCACCACGTTCTTGTTCATCATCTTCAGGAGAATCTGATTGTAGGCATCCTGCTGGGCTTCGGAAAGCGGCTTGATGAGTTCGAAATGCGATTCGCCCGAAGTGTTCAGTCTGCCCACCTCCAGTTCATAGGTAGAGAGAATACCCCTGTCGATGAGTGCCTTGACCACAGCAGCCGTACAGCGAGACTCATTCATCAGTTCCTCCTTGGTCACCTTCTTAATACCTTCCCTGGGAGTATCACCTTCCAGACTATCCCAGTGGGAAAGAGCGAGGAAAGTGGTCAACGTTTTCGATTGCTTCAACGACCGCTGCACCATACTGAGCGCCACATGCAGGGCCTGCTCGTTACGATAACTGCTAGCCAACTCCACATAAAGCTCCATCTTCGGCTTGAATTTCTCTATAGATTTCATGCCCGATGGCATAGCAGCACCAAACACGTCACCTAAGGGCGACATGTAGTAATCGCTGATCCATTGCCAGAGGCGCATCTGCTGGGGCAGCAGAGAAGGATATTTGTCGAGCACAGCCTCAATAGGTCTACAGTCGAATTCCGGCTTTTCCGAATGCACATCAACAACCATTGCGATATACTTCTTGCTCTTGCCCAATGGAACAAGCACACGCATGTTGGGCACCACCTTCTCTTCCATCCCTTCGGGGATAGAATAGGTAAAGGTTCCGTCGAGCGGAAGGGGCAATATCACATCTACGTATCTCATGTTATAACGTTCTCCTTTTCTTTTTACGATCTAAAGTTCTGCAAAGATAGCAAAAAAAAAGCAGATACCCAACTAGGGGTACCTGCTTTTATATATTTTAATGTATAAACTTGTGAAGTGTACTGTCTAACTTCTCATTAGAACCAGTAACCCAAGGCAATCTGCCAAGAGTTGTTGCGGCTCTTGTCCTTGCCTGCATTGGTAAGTGCCTCGGCAGCCTTGACAAGGCTGGCATCAGCCGACTTGCCACAAGCGATGTTATAGTTGGCTGAAATCTGAAGATGGCTCAACAGGGTAACACCAGCACCTACGTTTACGCTGAAGTTTGACTTCTTCAGAGAATAGCTGCTTGTCTCATTCCACTTGAAGCTCTTGTCACCTACATTGATACCCCACTGTGGACCAGCGAATACAAAGGCATTTGCCAAACTGCTCAAGCCGAAGCCATAACGCACGTTCACAGGGATGTTGATAGACTGCTGCTTCACGTTGACTTTACCCAGTTCACCATCAGTATCGGCATACTTAACGTCAGCCTCTTTCTGGTCGTACAAGGCTGCAGCATCGAAGCTCAAGCCTACGATAGGCACAGTAAACTTAACCATAGGACCAACAAAGAAACCTGTCTTGTTGGAAGCATCGAATACATCCTCGCTAAACGACATGCTTGTCACATTCAAACCGCCCTTCAAACCGAACTTTACCTGGGCGTTAGCGCTAGTAGCAAACATCATTGCCGCTACCAAAAATACAAGAGATAAAATCTTCTTCATTTTTTCTACCTTTTAAAATTAAAATTCTATTTTTCTATTATCACACTCGTTGTGATTCATTTTCTAATGTCTCTGGCGGCGCACGGTTACTCGTGCCGAACCGCTGGATACAGAAGAAGAACTGCTGTTGCTGCGCTTCTCCTTCACCTTAGCCTCTCTTCTGGAAGATGAACCGCCACGGCGATTACTCTTCTTCTCCTTCTTCACCTTGCCCTTTACGTTCTTATCCGCCTTGGCTATACTGTCGAGCGAATCCTTCTTTTCCTGTTTTCCCCAGAGATTCTTCTCAAAGGTAGCCAGTTCGCCCTCAATTCGCTTCTGCTCCTTTACCAGAGCTGAATCGGAGTGGCAATACTGCGCCAAAGTTTGTCCCAACATATTGTTGGTCTTGTAGATTTTTCCTTTATACTGATTTCTCACAAAGTAATCATCCACACTCATCACCGCCGCATTGTTCAGATTGCTGGTCATTATCTGCTGCTTGGCAAGATAAGGAGCCAGGTCGTCGTAGCGCACCCAGAAAAGCGGATACTTGGTTCCGCCATCACCGAAGTCATCATCACGGGTCATGATAGGACAAAGTGCCAACACCTTGGTATGGAAGGTGGAAGTACGCTGGTCGAAATAGGTTGACTCCTTGATATAGTATGCCTTCACTTCCCTGGAAGGAATATCGCTGTTGTCGAGCGAGATTCTTCCGTTTGCCTTCTTTTCATAATAGATATGATAGTTGTCCAGGAAAGACTTCGGGTCTACCCTGTCTGCTGCCGTAAAACTCTCGTTACCATCCAGACGATATTGGAACACCGCCACCTTACCGGTCATCATCAATCTGAAGATGTTGGTAAAGAGGTTCATCTGGTTGCCCATAGGCTCCACAGGATAATACAGGCCGGCATTGGCATTATCAGTAAGACTCAGCTCACGATAGATGTCTCTTCTCCATACCACGTCCTCCTCCATAGGGGCAGCAGTAGGGAAAGAGATTTGTGCACGGGTGGTAATGTTGCCGGCATTCGATTTCTTTGCAGCCGCCTCCTTTGCCGCCTGCTGACGTCGTGCCTGAGGTTGTGCCACGATGCCCTGCACCATTCCCAAGAGCATGAATATGAACAATATCTTTTTCATTATTTTGAACTTTGAAATTTTACTAATTTATTTCACGATTACTTCCATCGCAGTAGGCAGATTTCTGGTGATGCCATCCGGTCCCATAGCCTTGATATGCGAGATATAGAAACGGCGACTGCGAGAAAGCTTTCTGAACTCGTCTCTCTGACGGTCGGAGAAGTTGGCACCTGCCGATGCCAATGGAATGGCGTTACCCATGTTGTCGAAGAAGACGGTCTCGAAGCTCAACACCCTGAAAGGTATATCAAGCAATCCGTCGTCGATGGCTGCATGGATGCCTGTAGCGCCCATCAGGGATGCCTTTGCCAAACCGCCGCCACGGAAGCGACTGGTTCCCAATGCCAGGTAAGCCGTTGGATCTGGCAACTTTCTTACATGGAATACGAATGGAGGCATCGTGCGGGTCTGTCCCTTGTCGCGTGCCGTTACATGGATGGTCACATCCTTGTCCACAGCCGCTGGGGTTGCCACGAAATGACCGTTGCCCTTCGATACGAACGAACCGCCACTCATAGAAGCAGAGATGGCATTGGCTGGCACGCCCGGCACACTGATACTGATAGGATTCTGAAAACCTGCATAGAGCACGTTCATCAGGTCTGCCGCCACTGTTGCCGTATTAGGTGCCGGAATCACGCTATATTTCTGGATGAAGTTGCGCTTCATCACGTCGCCCTTGGCATTGTTCATCAGAATGTAGCCGGAGAACTGGTGCTCTCCCACTCCACCTGCCGTAAAACTATACTGTCCACGGGCGCTGTTCACTCTCATGCCATTCACGTAGATTTCCGGCTGCTGGGTAGTATCCACGGCAGCCATCACGATGTTGGCATTGAATCTTTCACCAGGATAGAGCGTGGTCTTCTCTGGAATCACGAAGGCATCGAGTTTGTTCACACGGATATCCTTCATGTCGATATTCGCTACCAGGTTGTGCAGCACCTCTCCCTCGGCATAGCGCACATCGCTCTGAATCTTCGAGAGCAGGGTTACGGCAGCAGCCACCGGCATATTCTCAAACATGTATTCCTGCCAGTTCTTACCCAGATATTTCTCGCTCTTAGGCACCTGGGTAGAGAAGTTGCTGGCGATGATTTTCTTCTGATGCTCATCGGTCACCAGTTCCAGGATGCGGTCACGGTAGCGATTCAGCTCTCTATAGAGTTTCTTTCCCTTGCCCGTACCCGGTGCAAGCATCACGATGCCGGCAGCCTCCAGGTTTTCCTTGTTCTTGATATTGCTCACGTCGCCATTCTTGCCGTCAGCCTCCTTTACGATAGCAACCTTCAGTTCCTGGGCAAAGTTATAGAGCGCATCGCTCATGTCCTTTACCTGCTTAGCCTTTTCAAACCATTCCCTTACCTTGGTAGGGTTTTGCTTCATCTGATCGGCAAAGTCACTATAGATTGCATTGTTCTCTGCGGAAGAGTTGGCTGTGGTTCGATTCAGACTGTCTTCCACAATAGAGAATCCGTCGAGCACCTCCGTAGAGACGTTCAACGCAAGCATAGCCATCAGGACGACGTACATCAGGTTAATCATCTTCTGGCGTGGTGAAACGGGTCTTTTCTTTATAGCCATTTATATTAATTTGCTAAATTCAATACTTTTCGTTACTCTTCACTCTTTACCTGAGGAGCTGCAGCACGCATGTTTACGGTCATCGCCTCTATCATACGTGCGTAAATCTTGTTCAACTGCTCAATCTGCTGAGCCATCTTGCGGCTCTGCTCGTTAATCTGGTCGATGGTACCAATCTGCTGGCTGGCACCCTTCAACTGCATTTCGTAAACCTTGCTGATACCTGTGAGTGTACGGTTCAGGTTCTCCATCTCCTCGCTGTCACGGGTCAGGCGGGTACTCTGCTCGTTCACCTTTTCAAGGGTTTCAACAAGCTTCTTCAATTCCTCAACATAATTATTCTGGGCATCAGCCATCTCTGGGGTAACCCCCTGCTGACCAGAAACCCAGGCAGTATTGCCTCCGGCTACAGAACCGCCAGCTACAGAATTACCTGCTACGGCTGCACCCATTGCAGAAGCGCCACTCTCCGAGAATCCTGCTCCTGGAGCCACGGCTGCTGCAACACTCTCGTCAATCTGCTCAGCGCCATCGCTCTCGCTTCCAGCAGCAGAAGAAGAAGAAGAAGATGCAGATACACCAGCACCTCCGCTAAAGCTTCCACCGCCGATGATGATGGTCTGACCACCAGAAACAGGAGTTCCTGAAACAGAAGCAGCAGAAGATGAACCAGCTACAGTTGCAGAACCGGATGCAACAGATGCCGCTGCTCCTTCATTCTCCCCATAAGTAACCTTTCCTGTCTCCAAGTACTCCTCAGTAACATGAGTAGGAATATCTCTACCATCGGCTGTCTTGTCAAAAGGACGGTCGAAGGCTGAAAGGAAGAACACGATCGCCTCAGTACCCATACCGGCAAACAACATGAAATTGGCTCCTGGCAAGTGGGTCAACTTAAAGAGGGCACCCAGGATAACGATAGATGCACCCCAACTATAAGCGTAGTTCAGAAAGGTCTGTCCAGGCACACTGTCCATCCATTTCTGCAGATGATATACGATGTTAAACTTACTATATTCGCCCATTTTTATTATCTCCTATTCTTGTTCTTTGATGGTTTCTGTTTTGCACTCGATGTGGTGGCAAGACTGCGCACACAGCGGAATCCGATATACGAACGTGGCTGGTTCTGATATTCCCAGGAACGCCATGCCGAACGGATAAACGACTCCGGATCTTTCCAGGACCCACCTCTTACGCTCTTCTTCTTCAAGCGGTAAGGGTCTTCCTTCGCTGCATTGTATTTCAACTCAGGGTTCAGGTCGTTCATGGCATCCACACCAGCCTCGGTATAGATGGTACTGGTCCATTCTGCCACGTTACCTGCCATATCATAAAGTCCGTTTGAGTTTGGCGAGTAGATGCCCACCTTGCTGGTTATCAGATTGCCGTCCTTGGTATAGTTACCGCGGTCTGGCTTGAAGTTGGCATAGAAGCATCCGTCTCCGTTCTTCACGTCCTGGTTCTCCCAAGGGAACTCGTTCTGGTTCTTGCCTCTTGCCGCATACTCCCATTCTGCCTCAGTAGGCAAGCGATAACGCTGCACGAATCGGGCTTCAGGTCCCAGACCTTTCAGCAGATAGTCAGTACGCCAGGCGCAGAAAGCATTTGCCTGCTCCCAAGTAACGCCCACCACCGGATAATCATTGTATGCCGGATTACTGAAATAACTTCTCAAGTAAGCCTCGTTGTCTGAATTGCGGAAATCATTCACCCAGCAGGTGGTGTCTGGATACACATTCACGATGTAGGTATTGAGGAAGTCCCATGGTCCGCTCAACGGGCGGTTGATGGTTTCACTGATGATTCGTCCCTCATCATCCACATAGGCAGTATCCTTAGAAATCATCACCACCTCGTTGGCATTCACCTGCTCATCGGTATTCAGGTTGCGCTCCTGCGGGTTCAGACGGTTTCTGCGGAGTGCCGCAGCGGTATAATCGTAAATCTCGTATTTGTAGTTCAGCTGTCGCCAGTCTATCAGCTTTTCGCCAGTCACAGGATTGGAAGTATAGAGACTTTCCATCGCTCTCTTCTCATCCTCGTTTGGCTTTCTAGGCAACTGCTTCTTCCAGTTAATCTGTGGAGTCACAGGGTCGCCGTTCTTATCCTCGGTAATCATGTAAGTCTCGTCGCCGCCATAGGCAGGGTCAGCAAGACGGGTACGGAGGATGGAATCGCGCACGTAGGCGATAAACTGCTTGTATTCAGAGTTGGTGATTTCCGTGTCATCCATCCAGAAGCCATCCACGGAAACATCCTTGCGAGGCGACTTCTGTCCCCACAAAGAATCCTGGGTTTCCAGACCCATCTTCAGGAATCCTCGGTTCACCTTCACCATGCCGTATGGGGCAGGTTCGGCGAAACTTCTTCCGCCAACTCCAACCACCTCACCGCCTCTGCCTGCCATCGAGCTAGACTTGGCACCGAAACAACCGCTGAGGGTCAGGAGAGCCACCAGCGAGCTGAGGAGCATTATACTTTTCTTCATATTACGGTTCATATTCTTGATTTTCTTCTTAGAGTATTCTTACACTTTGATGTTTGTTTCTACCTTTCTTTACCAGGTTCAGGTCCATCTGGTATCCGATGTAAAGCTCATGGCTTCCGTTGCCAAAGCTCAGCTTCGAGGTGTACCATTCATAACTGTAACCCAAAATGACGCCATGGAAGGAACCGCCCACCAGGAAAGTTACGGAATTGTCAGGACTGTAGGTCAAGCCGCCATAGAGCAGACGCTTGTCATATTGGTAAACCAATCGCCCGGTAACGTCGCCTCGCCATGCCGTTCCGTCATACTTCACGAGGGCAGACGACTTTATAGTTAAAAACGGATTTCGGAGCTTAATATTGTATCCGCCAGTCAAATAATACGTTGCGTCAATCTTAAGCTCATTGGTTTCTCCCAGTTCAATGGTTGGTGAGGTAAGATGCTGTGCAGAAAGTCCCACATACCAGTTGCCATGCAGATAGTAGAGTCCGGCTCCCGCATCAAATCCGCTACCCTTCACTTCAGATGTGGCGAGTGCAGGGTCGCCCGATTCTCCAGCATCCACTTTGCTGCCATCGAAACTCTCGCTGAGGAATCCGGCTTGCAGACCCACGCTCATCGTTCCTCCGAAGAGTTTGGTCTTGTAGGCATACTGCAGGTTGAGTCGCTGATGGGTGAAGAGTCCAATCTGGTCGTTCATCATCGTAGCACCCACGCCGTGATAATTCTTCAGCGCATAGAAAGGCAGGTCGGCTGCCAGATACATGGTTCTAGGATTATGTTCGAATCCGGCCATATCCAATGCGTAAGCAGCCGTTACGTTGAGTTTTGCCTGCTTACCCACTGCCGCAGGATTGTAGGATGGTTCCATGTCGAAATAATGACTGAAGGAAGGATCATACTGTGCTCTGGAAACGAGCACTCCTGTCAGCAAAAAAACTAATATGATGATTCGTCTTAACACAATGTAATAACGTAAAAGCGGGCGAAATATTATATATCGCCGGGATTATTATATATTAATAAGGTATAGTCGGAAGAGAGACATCAGAAAGATGAAAAAGGCTGCCCCCTGGTAAGAGAACAGCCCTATCATCGACTTTTAATATTCGTCGTCATTCCATAAGAAGTCATCCTTTGAAGGATAATCAGGCCAGATGTCCTCGATACTCTCGTAAACATCACCTTCGTCTTCTATCTCCTGCAGATTCTCCAGAACTTCCAGAGGCGCACCTGAGCGAGTTGCATAGTCGAGCAGCTCTTCTTTAGTTGCAGGCCATGGTGCATCTTCTAGCTTTGAAGCTAATTCAAGTGTCCAATACATAGCTATATTATTTAACGTTTCTACCAATTTGGCTGCAAAAGTAATAAAATTTATTTTATCTGCAAGTTTTTTGGCGTTTTTTTTCACTAGAAAGTGCAGATAATAGCATTTATTTGCATTTTTTCTAGAAATTCATGCGATAATGCTGCTTAAATTTCTTTTTATCGAAGAAAATGATGCCCAAAGAGTAGAGGTCGTAGGTGATGCCACAATAATCTGATTCCTGCAGATGGTGCCACTCCTCGCCTTGCTTTTCACGATAAAGATTGCCCAGAAGTACGAGCATCGTCTGGTCGTCGCAAAGTGGAAGAACCTGTGTTCTCACTTCCTTCATTCCCATCTTCTCCAAATTAATGACCATCATCCTCTTCTTTCCCCATGCCTCATTAAGGAGTAGATTATCTTTCAAAAGCAGATGATCTGTCTGAATTGGATGCTCCAATTCTACCCGCTTGGCTTTCCTGCAACCGGCATGCAGATAATCTTCAAAAAGAGAATCATTGCAGATACTTATTTCCGGTTGCCAGAAGTTTGCCAGTCTCAACAGGAGTCTCCCCAGTTTATGTTGCCGCCTGTCGAGATGTACAAGCCGTTCCTTGAGTTCCTGATAGGCATAATAGGGATAATGCTCATTGATGACATAGCGGATAAAGGCATAAGCCGAAGGCGACTGCACGCCAAAGCCACGGCTACAGCCGCAGCGTCTCAACCATCTCCACCATGTACTCAAATAATAATGCATAATCCTTTTTTTAAATGCAAAGATACAAAAAATCTGTGAAATCACAGACCGAACAGGTCAAAAAATCTGTGCACATCTGTAAAATCTGTGGGAAATAAAAAAAATCTGTGTAAATCTGTGGGAAAAAGAAAAGCCTCAGAAATCTTTCGAAATCTGAGGCTTTGATAAAAGAAGGCGGCTACCTACTCTCCCGCATTGCATTGCAGTACCATCGGCGCAAGTGAGCTTAACTTCTCTGTTCGGAATGGGAAGAGGTGGGA
>JAIJUV010000224.1 GCA_022732315.1 Prevotella sp. | reverse complement strand
ATATGCTCTATCACTTCTTCGCAAACGCCCATAAATAAAGGGATTAGAACATGTGTTTCCCCACACTTTGGGAGTTTAGTCCCCACACTTTGGGAGTTTAAAAGTAAATTAGTCCCCACACTTTGGGAGTTTTACCCCTCTTTTTTTGTTTTAATGTGGGGATTGTGTATATTTGCAGCAAATCAATCGTTTATGAAAAAGAAACTACCTATTACCAAGAATAAAGATGTTGTTGTTTCATGGGTATATACATGGTCAAAACAGCAAGACATGTCCATACACGAACAAAGAATAGTTCTTCGCATACTGGAAGCGTGCCAAGCTGAACTAAAGGGAGTAAAACTGAAAGATTATGCAGGCACGAAACGCAAGTTTGAGCATGGACTTTGGGATGTTGATGCACAAATGCATGTATCTGACGTTATTTTTTCCGGACGTGATTACAATGAAATCATAGCCGCACTCGATTCTTTGGCAGGACGTTTTTTTACTTACGAAGATGACGAGGAATGGTGGAAGTGCGGATTTATATCTAACCCAAAATATAAAAAACGCACTGGCATTATAACCTTTCGTGTGTCTAACGACCTTTGGGATGTGTTTACCAAGTTCGCCAAGGGGTACAGAGAATTTGAGTTAAACAAGGCTCTTGCGCTACCTACTGGGTATTCCCTTAGGTTTTACATGTTAATGAGTGGGCAGGTGTACCCTTTGGATATATCCCTTGAAAACTTGAAAGACCGTCTTGGCATACCTGCGGACAAATACAAGGACAAGAACGGAAAAGACAGAATAGATCATTTTGAGGAAAGAGTTTTGAAACCAGCAAAGGCTGCGCTTGATGAGAGCTGCCCATACACTTTCAACTACGTGAAAGTGCGTGAAAACCCAAACAACAAACGTAGCAAGGTGACCGGGTTTAGGTTCTACCCGGTCTATCAACCACAGTTCAGAGATGAAGAACTGGAAGGGAAAGAATTGCAAGCAAAGGTTACAGCACGATATCAGATAGACAGCCATGTGTACGAGTACCTCCGTTATTCCTGCGGCTTCACATCGGAAGAGATAAACCGGAACAAAGAGACATTCATAACGGCACAAGAAAAGATAACCGACCTTATCGGAGAACTGGCTCTCCTAAACGGAAAATCACGAGAAAAGAACAATCCGAAAGGGTGGATTATAAACGCCCTTAAAGGGAAAATCAAGGATAAGTAACAAGATTACCCGGCTGAAACACTCCGGGTAATCTTGTCAAATCAGAGGAACGATTTCCATTTCTACACCAAGTTCTTTCATCTGCTGTTGTATTTCCTCGCTGCTTAGTTTCTCTCTCGCCAGTGCAAGCCCATGAAAGGCGTCCCAGCCTGCCGGCTTCGAAACGATACTACCGTTTAGGACGGCATGGGTGATTTCGCCGCCGGACTTCGCACCCTTGTTCAGTATGAAGAAGAACCGGGGTTCTTCGTGTTCCGTTGTTCCCATAATTCGTAAAGTTAGATGTTTATTTATTCCCCTTTTGTTCCCTTGCCTGCTCTTGGTAGTATTCATAATACTGCTTGTAGTTGTCCCGGTCTTTGGCTGCATCCGTCCAAAGATAGCACATGAAACAAGCGAACAATAGGGAGATAACAGCACAAAGGATTGAGTAGAACGAAATTCGTTTGTCCACATAACCGCCGTTTTTCATTCTGTACCCCTGCCGTTCAAAGTCCGCCAACACGTTTTTTAGGCGATTTTCGGCACTTTCAAGGCTTTTCCCGTCTATTTGTACCTTTCGGGCTGTTGCGTCCTCTATGCGCTTCGTATAGACTTCAACACGCTTTAGTTCTTGATACACCAGTTCTACCGCAAGCTGCGGGTTTACCCTTGGCGTTGTATCTTTTCTTTTCCGGGGGCTGTACTGTCCCTGCTTAACGTTGGAAGCTGCCGCTTCCGGGTGTGAGTTTGTTTCCATGAGATATGTTCATTGAGTTGCACTTCAGTTTGCTTTGTGTCCGCTCGATATGGGCGAGAGTGTAGCCTTTCCCTATCTCGCTTGCCTTATACTCCGTACCGCTTCGGGCTGTGACATAGTAGCCGTTAAGTTTCCCGGTGCTTGCCCTGGCTTCCCGGACTTTAAAACCTCTCTTACCAAGTTCTTCCTTGAATTTGGTAAAGTCAAAGCCCTGCATCTTCTTCAATACGCCGTCCATGGCTTCCTTGATTTCCGCTTTGTTGACTTTGCCAATGTCCTGCGACTGTACAAAGTTCCGTTCCTTGGCTATGGCATTGGCGGCTTCCGTTGCCTTTTTCCCTATCCAGTTGTCCCGGTACAGTTCCCCGGAAAGGGAAACCCGGTTTGCCAGTATGTGCAGGTGGGCTTGCTCTTTCTTGCTCTCCGTACCGCTGTGCCGGATGATGATGTACTGGTGGTTCGCCAACCCCATGCGCTGCATGAAGTCGTTACCAAGTTCCGCCCAGTCCGCATCCGTAAAGGTGGCGCTTTCCTCTATCGAGGGGCTGACCTCGAAACGTAGGCAGTTGTTTTTTACGTTCGGAAAATCAATGTGATACGGTTTCATTTCCTGCACCATTTCCGCACCAGTACACCCATAAAGTTCATGCCGGGCTATCTCGGTGGCTACTGCCTGCCCGTTTATCTCTTTGGCGAGGTCGTACTCCAATGCCGCCACACCATGTGATATGCTTTTCCCTTTCCCTATCATCGTGAGAGTATTTTTTTGAGCTCTGTAATTAGTGCCCGGTTCTCCTCGAACACTTCCCGGTACTGGCGACCACCGAAGTAGTTGTTCAGCCGTTGGAGCGTTCCTTTCAACTGGGCTATGTCCCGGAGAAGCTGCCGTTCCTCCTCGGTGTACCTCTCCCTTGGGCGCCCCCCAAGGGACAAACTCCGGCAGTATTCCGATACGCTTAGACTGCACCGGGCTGCCTGCTCCGCAAGTGCGTCCTTTTCAAGTTCGGTACATCGGAATGTAATCTTTTCGTTCCGTCTTAGTTCCATGCCACAAAGGTAATCTTAAAATCTTTTTGAGCAAAGCGAGAAAAGCAAGAATTGTCCGACAAGGACACTTCTTGCTATATATACACATGCCGCATGGGAATACATCCACGCCAACCGCCCAGCAAAAAGCCCCGGCGTGTTAGAAAATCCCCCACAGCCTAACAAATTCTACCCCATTTCTACCCAAGGGGATTACACGCCGCAGAAGTCATCCGGGAACATGTCTTCCAGTTCGTCCAAATCAATGGTTTCTTCTTCGGACACCTCCACCCATTCAATGTTTTCTTTCCCTCTTATCGCACATGAGTACATCTCGGCGGCGGCAAGAGAAGAGAACACCTCGTGCATAGGCTCGCCGTTCTCTAACCAGTAAACACAATATTCGACCATAACAGTTTTATCATTTATCGTTGTAATGCCCCTCTACCTCCAAGATGTAGACCTCTACCACTTCCTCGTAAATGTCATAGATTATCCGGTCATGGGCGGTAATGTGTCGAGACCATGTAATATCCCCACCGCCCCTTAACGCTTCGGGATGCCCAAGCCCAGTCTTAGGGTGCTCTAACAATTCTTTGTAGATTTTCTTATACTTCTTGAACAAATTGGGGTTTGATTTCTTCCATTTGGCAATCACCTTATCCACCCCGTCGGAAACCCTAATTGTGTACATCATAGACTATCGAAATAAGCGTCAATATCCTCACTGCTTTTGAGGGTAACACACTTTCCGGATTTGATTTCTTCCCTTGCCTTGTCAATCCTTGCTTGCAGCTCCGGGGTTATCATCAAATCTTCACGACCAACTTTTACCAAAGCGTAAATCTCGTTTTTCCTGCGAATTAGTACCTGCTCGCCATTGTCAGCTTTGGTGAAAGACGCTGCGAGGTTGTTACGGTATTCTCTTACTGATAATGCTTCCATATCTGTTTGCTTTTAAATTCAGCACAAAGATAGCTATATTTCAACAAAATACAAACATTTTGTACACAAACGTGTACACGCCATAAAAAACCGTTCCCAATCCTACCGCCCGTTGGTTGGTTTTGCTTTGCTCTTTTTCCCTATCGTTTTTCTTTTTCCGACAGTAAATCAACCACTTAGCTCTATAAATTCCCCTTGTCTGTTATAAGCATCGTCTGTAATATGCTCTATCACTTCTTCGCAAACGCCCATAAATAAAGGGATTAGAACATGTGTTTCCCCACACTTTGGGAGTTTAGTCCCCACACTTTGGGAGTTT
>JAIJUV010000223.1 GCA_022732315.1 Prevotella sp. | reverse complement strand
TTCCTTACCTGGCTCAAGGTTACTTATCCTGACCAGACCGTTCTTGCTGTGGGGCATGGCATCATCAACAAGGCTATCCAGAGTGTTTATTATAAACGTCCGATGAACCAGATAGAGAAAATGGCGAATGCTGAAGTGAGAGTTCTGATACTTTAAGTGAAGTGTGAAGAATGAAGAGTGAAGAAACAACGTTCGGCGGCCGAAGGGAAAGCCAATTCAATTGCTTCGCTAATCATAAAGTTCAAAGTTCAAAGTTCAAAGCTCAAAGCTCAAAGCTCAAAGTTCAAAGTATAATTTAAAGTATCAAAGATATGAATAAAATAGCTCTTATTACAGGCGCAACAAGCGGTATTGGCGAAGGTTGTGCACGTCGTTTTGCCCGTGGCGGCTATAACCTGATTCTTACAGGTAGAAACACGGGAAAGTTGGAAATCCTGAAGAAAGAATTGGAGGCAGAGGGTGTTGAGGTGCTTGCCTTGGCTTTCGATGTGCGTAACCGTGAAGCTGCTAAGAAGGCAGTGGATTACATCCCTGAGGAGTGGCGCAATATTGATGTGCTTATCAATAATGCGGGTCTGGCTCGTGGATTGGAACCGGAATATGAGGGCGATTTTGAGGATTGGGATCAGATGATTGATACCAATATCAAAGGACTCTTAACCATGACTCGCCTGATTGTACCTGGTATGGTGGAGCGCAATCATGGTCATGTAATCAATATCGGTAGTGTGGCGGGTGATGCTGCTTATGCGGGAGGTAATGTATACTGTGCTACCAAAGCGGCAGTAAAGGCTATTACTGACGGATTGCGCATAGATGTGGCACATACGAAAGTGCGTGTTACCAATGTAAAACCGGGCTTGGTGGAAACCAACTTCTCTAACATCCGTTTCCATGGTGACCAGAACCGCGCAGACAACGTTTACCGCGGCATAGAGCCTCTAAATGGCGATGATATAGCTGATGTAGCCTTCTATGCTGCAAGTGCTCCAGAACACGTGCAAATAGCAGAGGTGCTGGTGCTTGCTACGCACCAGGCTAACGGAACCGTGATACACAGAAGCTAGTTAATAGTTTACAGTTAATAGTTAATAGTTTATAGAGGCTGCGCCGTTGAGCAAGATAGTCAAAGCGGTTTATGCTATAAACTATTAACTATAAACTATTAACTAAATAATGATGTGGCAAAGCTGATTGATATCAGATTCGAATGTATCGCGATTAATCGCCTTTGCTCGCATTCCTGACTTATAGTTGTAGATGGTCTGGGTGGAGTAATGCAGCAGGGTGGCAATCTCTTGGCTGTCGGTTACCCCCAGTCGCATCAGGGCAAAGATACGGATCTCCGTAGTCAGGTCGTGCGTAGTAGGAACCTCCAACTGGCATTCTGGCAGCAGGAGTTTGTTCAACTCAGTAACGAAACTCGGATATAGCTCCATAAACGCCTTGTCAAAGCGGTTGTAGAACATCTGCGATTCCTCTTCTTCCAATTTATGGGTGTTAAGACTTTTTAGCAAATCGGCTGTCTGGTTTGCCTTGATCTTTCGGCTTACCAGTTTGCGATAATCAGATAACTTGCTGATATAAGCTGCACTGATGTCCATGAATAGACGCATGTAGGTCTCTCGCTTGATATTGGTTTCTATCAGCTGCTGGTTCAGTTCGGTGAGTTGTGTATTCATCTTTTTCTGCTTCTCGTTCTGTTCTTCTATCTCCTGCTTGTTCTTCTTCAGTCTGTTCTTCTGTCGGTTGTTGACGAAGGAGAGGAGGAGGATGATGAACAGCGCTACACTTACACCAATGAATCCCCAAAGAAAGCGGGTACGTGAGCGCTCGGCAGCCTGCTGGTTGGCAGAAACGATGACTGGAAGGATGTTGGAAATCTCTATCATGCGTAGCTGGTTGTTGAAGAACTGGGCATCTTCCATCGTATGCTGGATATATTTGGCAGCTCTCTTACTGTTGCTCGCATCCTTTTTAAAGAGGTAGTAGGCTAACTTTTGAAGCGCAATTGTTTCTTTGAGTTGGCACAATCCATCACTCACGGATGCCTCTACGAGATATTTCTCGTAAAGATCGAAATTGCCTGTCTTTTTGTAATATCGGGCAACACCATATGCCGACATGGCATGGATGCGGGATTTGGCTGGAGACATCTTCAGTGCCTTCAGATAATAGTTGAGCGATTCCTTGCTGATAGGGTTATTGAGATAGGCGTATTCGCCCATGAGATACTGATAGAAGACGTTACGCTTACTCTCTTCGTTAAAACTCTGTACCAGTAGGGTCATATAATGCTTCTTTTGGGCACGGAATGTTTCGGCATAATCAGAGTTCTTGGCGTATGATTCCCAATAACTGTAGAGCCAGGCGTAGGTGAAGTAATAGTATAGCTTAAGCTGGTATGGCATCTCATCAGGATTAAGTGATTCGAGTAAGCTTTCAGCTTTGCCATAAAAACCCCTTACCGAGAGTATGGACGCCCGGTTTATCTGATTGCGTAATATATAATAGGTGTTATGACATTTTTCAGCCAATTCAAGACCCTGTTTCATATATGCGTATGCTGAGTCGTAGCGGTAAGCGCTATAGGCACGATATATGCTGTCAAGAAACAGTAGTCGGGTTTGGTCGTCTTCAGCTTCATAAGCTTGTCGCTTCAGATTTTTTAATTCCTTTTCCTTGATTCCCTGATAATACTGATCGTCTTCAATCATCTTGTCAATACGATCCAATAAGGTCTTCTCGTCCGTTTTGCCTTGAGCAGTCAATGGCATAGTAAGCAAAAGAAGTAAATATATAAGTAGTTTCATCTTTAATGTTTTCTTTATAATTATAACAAAATCGTCTTTAAAATGTTATTTTTGTCCTTTTGTCCGTTTTGTGGTGCAAAGATACAAATTTCCTTTCATATAATACCATTTACTTTAGATAAAAATAGTTAATATATTAAAGTATCTGATTCTTAAGGAGTTATCTGTTTCTTTGGTAGACTTATTTTTTACTAAAATACTACTTAGGTATACAACTTTGAAAAAAATGATATAACTTTGCAACCGAAATCAGAAAACAGTAGTTTTTATGGTTTAATTACCACTTCAAGTCTTCTAAAAGTATTTAATGATAATGAAAATTCCTTTTGTTGATTTAGTATGTTGATTTAAATAGGAAAACAGGTTTAGTTTATATTAGGGAAAAAAGGATTGGTAATAGACTAGGCTACTTGATGATTCAAGTTTGCCCTTAAAGGCAAAGCTTATCTATTATGTTTTAGGGAAAACCGCCATGCTTTTGTGAAAAAGTGTGGCGGTCTTTGTTTAATATATGTTAGTTTCTTCTCTTTTCTTTTTCTTTTCTTTGGTCAACTCAAATTATTTTTTTACCTTTGCCACATATTTTATATATAGATGAATGGATTTATATATAGGTAGTAGGAAATAGATTTCGAAAGAAAATATCAGTTTTCTTCATGTGTAGAGGGAAATGGTAAGTAGACTTTAAAATATTATATTGAATAAAATATTAAAACAATGAATATATTAGTAACAGGCGCTAATGGTCAATTGGGACATGAAATGCAAATCTGTGCCCAAAAAAGCAATCACAAGTTTGTCTTCACCGATGTGGCTGAAGGCTATGAAAAACTGGATATCACCAATCTTGACGCTATCCGAGAAAAGGTGAGGGAGAATGATATTCAGGTAATTGTTAACTGCGCTGCTTATACCAACGTAGATAAGGCTGAAACAGATTACGATCTGGCTAATCTGCTCAACAACACTGCTGCGGGAAATTTGGCACAGGCTATGAAGGAGGTAGATGGTACTTTGATTCATGTATCTACCGACTATGTTTTTCAGGGCGATAAGAATATACCTTGCCGTGAAGATTGGGAAACGAATCCTTTGGGGGTATATGGTAAAACGAAACTTGCAGGCGAAAAGAGTATTGAAGCTACTGGATGCAAGCATATCATCATCCGTACAGCATGGCTCTACTCGCAGTGGGGTAAGAACTTCGTGAAAACCATGCAGAGTCTCACGGCAAGCCACGACACCCTGAAGGTGGTCTTCGACCAGGTGGGTACTCCAACTTACGCTGGCGACCTGGCTGCTGTCATCTCACATATCATCGAAACTGACCAGTTGGATAAGACGGGCATCTACCACTTCTCTAATGAGGGTGTCTGCTCTTGGTTTGATTTCGCTAAGATTATTTGCGAACTGAGCGGAAATACCTGCGATATACAGCCTTGCTACAGCGAGGAGTTCCCAAG
>JAIJUV010000025.1 GCA_022732315.1 Prevotella sp. | reverse complement strand
CCACCTCGGGGCAAGAGGTGGAGAAACGAGAAGGAAATATAAAACATTATATATTTATTAATTAATTAAACGAGAGAGATTTATGGAAAAAAGACTCATGACGTTTATTGCCTGCCTCTTCCTTAGTTTAGGAATGGCATTGGCGCAAACTCAAGTTTCCGGTACAATTACCTCTTCTGAGGATGGAAGCCCAGTTATTGGTGCCTCTATCAAAGTTGTTGGTACACAAACCGGTACTATTACCGATGTTGACGGTAATTTCTCACTGGCTGCTCCAGCAAATGCCAAGTTGGAGATTTCTTACATCGGCATGATCAGCAAGACTGTAAAGGCTGCCAAGAACATGAAAATTGTTCTTGACCCAGACAATCATGCATTGGATGAAGTCATGGTTGTTGCTTTCGGTACTGCTAAGAAGAGTGCATTTACCGGTTCTGCAGCCGTAGTAGGTTCTGAAGAACTTTCAAAGAAGATTTCTACCAACGTAACAGACGCTTTGGTCGGTTCTGTACCTGGTCTTCAGTTGCGTGGTGCATCTGGTCAGCCTGGTTCAGACAACAATGGTGTCAATATTCGTGGTATTGCTTCTATGTATGCAGCTACCGACCCATTGGTAATCGTTGATGGTGCTCCTTATCCAGGAAACCTTTCTTCTATCCCAACAGATGATATTGAATCTGTAACCGTATTGAAAGATGCTGCATCTGCTGCACTTTATGGTGCTCGTGGTGCTGCTGGTGTTATTCTGATTACAACAAAGAATGGTAAAAACAAGGAAGCTGAGGTTTCTATTGACATGAAGTGGGGTTCTAACTCTCGTGCCGTTCCTGAGTATGATGTAATTAAAGATCCAGGTCAGTATTATGAGGCATATTATGCTCAGTTGTACAACAACTATTACTATGGTCAGGGTATGAGCGCTGCCAATGCAAACTTGAAGGCAAATTCTTCTATGCTTTCACAGTTGGCTTATAACGCATATACTGTACCTGAGAACGAACAGCTTATCGGTACTAATGGTAAGTTGAATCCAAATGCTACACTTGGACGTACATACGAATTGAATGGCGAAAAGTATTATATGACTGCTGACGATTGGAACAAAGCTGCCTATAAGGATGCTCTCCGTCAGGACTATAATATTAGCATCAAAGGTGCTACAGACCGTTCATCTTATTATACAAGTTTAGGCTATTTGAGCGATGACGGTGTTATTGCTAATAGTAGCTATGAGCGTATCAGCGCTCGTTTGAAGGCAGATTATCAAGCTAAGAAATGGCTGAAGGTAGGTGTCAACGCTCAGTACGTTCATTCTACAACCCAGTCAAACCCTAATCTGAGTGATGAGACCAACTCAACCAACTTGATGTATTTCGTTTCTTCAATTGCACCAATCTACCCTATCTACGTGCGTACAATTGATGCTAACGGAAATGTAGCAATCAAGAAAGATTCATATGGTCACGACATGTATGATTATGGTTTGCCTAAGAATTATGGTGTAACTCGTCCTTTCCTTTCTACTGGTAACCCATTGGGTAGCAATCGTTACAACAAGGTAGAAAAAGGTATTAACCAGATGAATGGTTCCGTTTTCGCTGATATTAAAATTACAGATTGGTTGAAATTTAATGCCACAAGTACCATTATTTATGGCATGGAAGACTTCTCTGATTACGAAAATGCATACGAGGGACCTAAGGCAGGTGTTAATGGTCAGTTAACTAAGTACAACTTAGCAGATCTTCGCACCAATAATACTCAAACTTTGACTTTCATGAAGAACTTCGGCAAGCATAATGTTGATGTTCTCCTCGGTCATGAGTATTATAAATTGACTCGCAAATACCTGAATGCGCAGGGTGAGGGTGGTTTTTCACCTTCAATTACAGAGTTGAATGCTTTCGCTAACAAGAAGGACAATGGTTCATATAAGTTGAATTACAACGTTGAAGGTTTCTTTGGCCGTGCACAATACAACTATGATGACAAGTATTTCGCTTCTGCTTCTTACCGTCGTGATGCATCTTCACGTTTCGCCAAGGAAAATCGTTGGGGTAACTTCTGGTCGCTCGGTGGTGCTTGGCTTATCAACAAAGAGAAGTGGTTTAATGCTCCTTTCGTTGATGAGTTGAAGGTTAAGGCATCTATCGGTCAGCAAGGTAATGATAACATCAAAAACTGGGCATATACAGACCTCTATACGGTTTCTAAGGCTTCCAATACATTAATGTCACCAACCTTCTATCGTATGGGTAACAAAGACATTACTTGGGAGACAACTACCAATTTGAACCTTGGTGTTGAGTTCAGTTTCCTCAAGCATCGTTTGATGGGTAGTTTTGACTTCTATTCAAAGAAGACCACAGACTTGCTCTTCTGGTTGTCAATTCCTGAGTCACAGGGTTCCCGTGGCTACTACACCAATATTGGCGATATGCGTAATACAGGTATCGAATTGGTACTCACAGGAGTATTGGTACGTACCAAGGACATCGACTGGTCAATCACTGCAAATATGTCACATAACGCAACAAAGGTATTGAAGTTGCCAACAATGAAGACAGAACAATATGGTGGTTTTAGTGAGTCAAACACTGGTAAAACATACCAGTATTGGTATCGTGAGGGTGGTCCTATGTATAACGCATACCTTCCTTCATACGCTGGTGTAAACGAGAAGGGTGAAGCTCTCTACTGGGTAGATGAAAAGATTGACGGCAATGCAACTACAACAGGTGCACAGCCAGGTAAGTCTAAGGACTATACTACAACTGATTACAACAAGGCATCTTACTATGAGCAGGGATCTTTGCTCCCTAAGGTGTTCGGTGGTTTGTCTACAAGTTTCCGTTATAAGGGATTCGACCTCTCTGCCACATTCGATTATCAGATTGGCGGTAAGGTATATGATATCCAGTATGCAACATTGATGGCACCAGCCCAGAGTGGAAATGATGCAGGTCACGCTATACATAAGGATTACATTAAGTCTTGGAATCCAAACAACACATCAAGCAACATTCCTCGTTGGCAGTATGGCGACCTATATAGCACAGCTAAATCAGATCGTTTCTTGACGAATGCCGGCTACTTCAACTTCCAGTCATTCACCGTAGGTTATACATTACCAAAGGGTCTTATCCCTATGGTTTCCAAGATTCGTGTTTATTGCGCAGGTGAAAATCTCTGTTTCTGGTCAGCACGTAAGGGTCTTGACCCACGTTACTCATACGAAGGAAGTGGTTATACTAGCGTTTACTCTCCAACACGAAACATCTCTGGAGGTATCCAAGTAACATTCTAAGTTGTTATTTAATAATAAAAAGAACTTCAATATGAAAAAATATATAGTTTCTTTGGCTATTGCCACATTTACACTTTCTTCTCTTACTGGCTGTATGGAAGAATATGATCCAGAAGGTTATGGCAACTATGTCACAACAGACCAAGCAGCACAAGCTCCAGGAGCTTTCGATAACTTTGTCAATAACATCACCTCTTCTTTGAGTGGTCAATTTACTTATAGTGGCAAAGACATGAGACCATGGGATTTTGGTTACACATCATTCTTCTTGCAGCGTGATGTCATGGGACAAGATATTGCCTTGGCAAATGATGGTAGCTGGTACCAGAGTTGGTATGCATGTGGTATCGGTTTAGGACCACGCTATGGGGTATGCCAGTTGCCATGGACATATTACTATGGTTGGATTAAGAACTGTAATACTGTTCTTTCACTTGGTGGTGAAACCCCTGATGAGAAATTTAAGGCCGGTGAAGGTATCGCATATGCAATGCGTGCTATGTTCTACATGGACTTGGCTCGTATGTATGCACCTGAAACTTATGGCAAGAATAAAGAAGCACTAACTGTTCCATTGATAACAGAAAAGGGTACTGAAGACATGTATAACAACCCTCGTCTGACCAATGAGAAGATGTTTGAGTTTATTCTTTCAGACTTGAATAAGGCTGAAGAATACCTTACAGGTTATAAGCGTGAGAACAAATATACTCCTGATCTCTCTGTTGTATATGGTTTGAAGGCTCGTGCATATCTCACTATGGAAGATTGGGCTAACGCTGAGAAATATGCCAAATTGGCTCAGCAAGGCTATACCGAGATGACAGGTGAAGAATATACAAGCAAGACCACAGGTTTCAATACAGCCAACAGCTCATGGATGTTTGCTACTCACTTCAAGTCTGATGATCCAAACTTGCGTGACAATGATGGTGATACATCTTGGGCTTCACAGATGATTATCGAAATCGGTGGTAAGAAGGGAGATTGTGGTTATGCCGCAAACTATGGTTTTCCTCTCGTTGTGGATCGTCATCTTTATGAGACAATTCCAGCAACTGACTTCCGCAAGAACTGCTTTGTTGACTTCAATATCGACAATTTAACAACAAACGCAGAAAAACTCGAAGCTTTGGCAAAATATAGCAATGAACCAAGCTATATCTTAAAAGCTGGTGCCGCTGCTGCTACATATGGTGGCAATGTAGGCGGTCTTTCTGTGAAGTTCCGTCCAGTAAATGGTGCATGCGATCAGCCATTAGCAACTGCTGGTGCAGTAGACGTACCATTGATGCGCGTTGAGGAAATGAAGCTCATCGAAATCGAAGCAGCTGGTATGCAGAGTGAAAGCAAAGGCATTGAGATGCTTACGGAATTTGCAAAGAAGCGTGACCCACAATATGAGTATGGTAAGCACAATGAGGCATATGGTAATACTTCAACATCTAAATTCCAGAACGAAGTATGGTGGCAGCGTCGTGTTGAACTCTGGGGTGAGGGATTTGCAACATTCGACATCAAGCGTCTTAACAAGGGTATCATCCGCAGTTATGCTAACTCTAACCATTTCGATGGTGACAAATGGAACACAACTAAAGTACCAGATTGGATGACACTCTGTATCGTAGGTTCTGAAGCTGATGTAAACCATGCTTTGGTTAACAATCCTACACCAGTTGCTCCTACAGAAAACTCAGAAGAGTATGTTTGGTAAACATTGTATAATTAAATAAAGAAAGAAGAATATGAAAAAATATATTTATGGTTTGTTCTTTGCTCTTATCTCAGTAGCAATGTTTACAGCATGTTCTGCAGATGAGGGAACAGATGAAGGAAATGATGGCAGTGCTCGTGTAACTTTATATCAATATGTAGCTTCTGCTCCAAATGATCCAGATGTTGATACTCAGCTTCGAATTGCAACAAATTCAGCAACACAAGAAGTTTATCTTCTTGCAGAAAAAACAGAAAACTATAATGCCCATATAAAAGAAATGGGTGAAGATGGTTATAAAAATTATGTTGTTGAAAAAGGACAGAAAGTCGAAGGTGCAACTGGTGCTGCCAATACTGATTATACCGTAAAGAATTTGATAGGTGATAATACTATTACTGTTGTTGCAAAAGGTAATGGTTCTTTATCACTAGTTTCAACTGACTTTACAGGATATACATGGACTACTATAAGCGCAGGAACATATTATTTCAGCGAGGGCGCAGCAGAAAGTTTTGGTGAATCTAAAGCGACAACACTTCAATACAAGGATGATGATCCTACAACATATCGCTTTAAGGATTTCTGGGGCACAGGCAAACATGTTACATTCTCTGTAACAGATGACACTACCAGTAAATATGGTGATGGAGGCAAGGTCATTATAGTTCCTGCACAGACAACACCATTTACACTAGGAAGCAACGGAGCCCTTTTCATGGCAGATGCTATAACAAATAAATTAGCTAATATGCCGAGTGCAATATTGCCAAATGGTAAGGTCTATATCGCTATGGTATATTATGTTAAAGCAGGTACTTTCGCTGCAGGTATTGAAAAATTTGTTCCAAGCACCAAGTAACAAATTATATAATAAAGGTGTATCCTTATTGCTCAACACAATGGGCAAAGGGATACACCTTTTTCTTTTTATCTCTCTCAAACATTTTCAACCATACAGGTCGAATTCTTTCAGTAGCCAAGTCTTGCCAACTTGTCTTGCACCTTCCAGTATGAGTGGCTTCCTTCCGTGACTGTCTTTCCATTTTAACAATTGCGATATAAGTAGTCTTTCCATACGCTAAAAATTATGTTTTGGCAAAGATACTAATAAACAGTGAATTACGCAAGGAAAATCACATTTTCCTAAGGAGTTTTAGGGGTTAAAATCGAGAATTCTGTCGTAATCTCAGAAAAAAAGCAAGATTACGACAACTTTTAAACGAGAAATCTGTCGTAATCTCGATAAAAAAGTGAGATTATGACAGATTTTCATGAATTTTCTTTTTAATTACTTGTCTACGGTAGAAGAAACATTGTTCTTCTCATAGAAAGCTTTGTATTCTTCACCACCATACTTCAGACCGAGATCTTCGCCGGCGATACCATCGCAGAAGCCCTTGTAAGCCCACTTGCGCTTGTAGTCCTTGTCGAAGAGGTTAGGCACCTGGCCCTTGAGCCAGTATTCGTGCTCAGCCTCGTTGTCTGACAGACTCCAGATGGTGATACCGCTCTGCTGAGCCTCTGGCACATTTGCCTTGTAGCTCTCCACAATCATGCGGTAGGCATCGCTCTGTGCCTTGTACTGGTTGCTGGATGGAGTGCAGGTGCCGAGAGAAAGGTCGAGCTCGGTTACACGAACCAGCTTGCCTGTGGCAGCCATCGTCTGGAACATGGCATCTACCTTTGCCTTCAGCTCCGTAATGCTGGTTGCGTTCTTCTCAGCATCGTCGCTGCAATTGAGGGTGACGTGCATCTGAGTACCGATACCATCTACAATAGGAGAGCCGTTCTTCTCATCTATTTCCTTTGCGAACTTGATGAGCGCTTCGAGCTTCTTAGGAGAGGTCTCCAGGTTGTAGTCGTTGACGAAGAGCTTGGTATCTGCAGGCAGATACTTGCGTGCCAGCTGGAATGCCTTGACAGGGTAATCCTTTACGTAATAGCCCCAATACCAGTGACCTGATTCCCAGTTGAGGCTCAGACCATCTGCTTCTGACTCGGTAGGTTCGCTGTCGCCTTCCATTCCGAATACACCATCATATCCACGGCGACCATAGCTGCCGTCGGCGATAGGTTCGTTGATGACATCGTAGCCGAAAGGCACCACGTTCTTTTCCTTCAAGTGATTAGCTACGCCGCTTACCCATGCTTCCATTGCACCTTCGAGGGCAGCCTGCTTCTCGGCAGGAGTCTTCAGTACGTAGTACATCTTGCTGCCGGCACGGGTGGCCTTTCTTGCCTTTCCGTTTCTAGCCAGAACATACTGGATGCCTCTTGTTGCGGTACTCTGATCCTTGGCAAGACCGAACTTGATGTTATCTATATAATAGGTAGCGCCTACCTTGCCGAAGTTGAGGATGATGCGGTTGGCGTCATCGTAAGCTGGGGTAAAGGTGAATTCGCATTTCACCCAATCGGTACCTACGTAGAAGGTATTGTAACCGCCCTGAGAACTGTATGTGGTTCCATTCTGATACTGGAACTGCAATTCACCTGCAGAAGAAGTAGACTTGGCATAGAACTGGATGATATACTTCTTGCCTGCCTGCAGAGCATCATCGAAGGTATAGGCACACTGGGCTTCCCAGGCATTGCCGTCGCCCTTGTTCTTCAAGGCAAGAGCCTTGCTGTTGTTATAGCCTACGCCTTCTTCTACTTCGGCACTTTCCTTGTTGCTACCCCAAGAGCCCCAATTGCCTGTGGTTCCACCTTCGAAATCTGATGCATCACCTGCAAGTACATTGTTCATCGGGTCTTCCTGCTTTAAACCAAACTGGATATCGTCGATGGTATAGGTAGCGCCTACCTTACCGAAGTTGAGGATGATGCGGTTCACATCGTCATATTTGTCAATGGTGAACTCATACTGGAAGGTTTGCCAGTTGGTACCTACGTTGAAAGTATTATATCCGCCCTGAGAACTGTATGTGGTTCCATTCTGATACTGGAATTGCAATTCACCGGCAGGAGAAGTAGACTTCGCCTTGAACTTGATGACGTATGTCTTGTTCTTCTCCAGATAATCATTGAATGTATAGGCACACTGGGCTTCCCATGCATTGCCGTCACCCTTGTTTTCAAGGACGAGTGCTGCCGTGCCATTCTGTCCGGCTCCGGCTACCGCTCCTGCTTCATTCTTGTTGCTGCCCCAAGCACTCCAACCGCCAGTGGTACCGCCATTAAAATCGGCAGCATCGCCTGAGAGAACGTTGGCAATATCTCCATCACTTTCTACCACCAGGGTAGGGGCGATGAGCGATTTCAGATAAGTCTGGTTCTGCTGGGTGTGCCAGAAGAAGTTATGCCCGTAGAGTTGCATGTTGCCATCCAATGCTGAAAGCAGTTTGTCTACGGTAGCGAAGTTCAGAGAACCGCTGTTGCCCATAATGGCATCATTCTTCATCGCATTGCCTGGTGTAAAGACCTGATAGTTGGCATTTGCCAGATCGCCTTCGCCATTCTCGTTGTTCGCATATAAGTCAGCACCCATACCGATACCGATTTTCATGTTCGGTGTGTACTGCTGGGCATAGTCCTTGATATTATCGTAGTTGGCGATGACTTCTTTTACGGCGATAGGAATCTCTGCCTTGGTAACGTCAGCATGATTGGCTGGCTTACCCCACTGCATGATCTGGTCGTCGCAACCAGTGAGTAGCATCGCTGATGCTACTACTGGTATCATTATCTTATTGATTTTCATCATGATTTTCGTTTAAGGGTTATTATTCTGTTGCTGTTTCGTCATCATTGAAGTCCTTTACCGTGATAGACTTGGTGCTGACAACGCGGAAGTTGTCTACATAAATCTTCAGGTTGAAGGTACTTGCCTTGTACTTGATGTCGTCAGAGAATTCCAGGTCGCTGTTGGCGAGGAACAGGACGAAGTTCCTGTATGAACCTCCGTTTCTGTCTTCTACAATCTTCTGGAAGGTTACGTCTGGAGCCTTCTCCGGGTCGTAATTGCCAAAAGCAGTCATCGGAATGGTGATGGTCTGCCAGCGTTCGCCTGTGCTCCAGGCTGTATGAGAACCATCCTCTGTATTCAGCCAAGGAACCCATACGGTAGCTGTGTTGGTGTACTCTGCGCTGTACTTTGTAGGAGCTGATCCCCAACCATAGCCGTTCAGGTTGTTCTGCAGAGAGATTTCGAGCTGACCTGTGAGATCCCATGGCTCCGGACAATAGATGTCGAACTGGATAGCCAGGTCGGAAGCACTTGTCTCGGCAGGGATGGTGGTGTACATGCGGCTCCAGTCGTCGTTTGCATTATCGTTGCCTGCTGTTGCCCAGTATTTGCCGTTACCGCCTGCATCCAGACCACCTGCATCGAGCAGAGACTGTGGAGCGAGCAATGCTACCTTGCCACGACCGGTGTTGAGAGGATCGTCTACGAGATCGTCTGTACCGTAAGTTGCGCTCCATGAACCCAGTTCGCCATTTCCATCGAAATCGGTAATGAAGTTGCCGAAGTCGTTGAAATAGGTTGGTGACTTGGCTGTACCATTGGCACCTTCGCTGGTGATGGAACCCGACTTGGTGAGGTCGGCAGAACTTGGAACGGTAAAGCTGTACCATTTGCCGTCGGCATCATTGCGGATGCCATCAGTAATTTCTGTACCGTCAGGAAGTGTAACCTTGGTTGTTTCCTGCAGGTTGGCTCCATAAACGGTTACCGTTTCGCCAGCCTTAGGCAAGGTGTTGTCTACACTTGTAACAGCAGGTGCAGCTGCACGAATGGTAAATTCGTAAACCAGCTTGTTGTTATCGTTCTTATAAAATACGATGGTATTGCGAACATCAGCATCTGCCTTGTCTATCGGAGTAGCGGCATTCAGCGTAACCCATACATTATTATCGGTCATCAGGGCGTTGTTGAAGTAAGTTTCGTAACCGTTGACATAGATTTTCTTCAAGCCGCTGAAGCCGGAACCTTCAATTCGGAGCAACTGTCCCAGACGGGCAAACTCCACCGGACGATCCTGATTTACCTCGTCGTCCACATTCTCCAGGTATATCTGGTTAATCTGCATTGCAGCCGAGCTTCCGCCGTTGTCGTCATCGCTGCATGCTGTAAGGGTGAATGCAGCCAATGCGAGGCACAATGTCCAGAGATATTTAATTGTTTTCATAATTCTTTATTTATTAAAGATGAATGATACAGGTTGTGCCTGTTATTTAAACAAATCGGTGTCTTCTACCTCGCGGTTGCCAAACTGGTAAGCTACGGTAGCTATGTTGCCGTTACCATCTGGCTTGAGGAGAGGATTCTTGGTCTGGTCGGTATCAGCAATAGGCAAAGTCAGGTTCTTTGCTGTTGCTGTGGCTACGCTAGGACCTGGTGCAGTATAATCCTCGCTCAGAACATATTCGTGAGTAGATGACTTGAAGTAGCTGGCATTGCGGTACTGGTTGTTGATATAGTTCACCATTTCCTGCTGCTGATAGTAGCCGCGGCGGACGATGAAGTACCAGTACAAGCCTTCGAATGCTGTTTCCAGACGGAATTCGTGACGGATGTCTTCGAAGGAAAGGCTGTTCTTGGTAGGAACACCTGCACGGGTGCGTAGCTCGTTGAAATACTTGAGTGCCGTAGCATCGGTAGTCGTTGCGTTATTACCCAATACTGCTTCGGCATAGTTGAGGTAAACCTCAGCCAGACGCATCATGTAAGTATTGATACCCGAGTTGTTGTTCATCGCAAATCCGTTTACAGCATTGGTACCGATGACATACTTCTTGATGTTGGCACCCTGTTCGCCTGGCTTCTCGGTTTCACCATATATATATGGCTTCTCCGGATTGGCAGAAAGTTCAGGATAAGTTTCGCCATAAGAAGCCACGCAGTTGTGACGGCGGATGGCATCATCTACCTTTGTGTCGAGGGTAGGGTCTTCATACTCCTTGAACTCTTCCCAGAGATCGTAAGAGCAGAATGTAGAGCCACCCCAAGAGTTGCCCTGGTTAACCTGTGTGCTCCATGCCAGGAAGCGGGTCATTGATTGGGCAAGACCTCCTTCTGCACCTGCCTGGAACTGCAACTGGAAGATGCTTTCGCTATTATTATTAAAGGTAGAGGCAGCAAACAGTTCTGCATAGGTATCAGCCAGCTGGTAAGGTCCCTGCTCAATAACAATGGCGGCAGCCTTCTTGGCAGCATCGAGATAATATTCGTTGCGGGTTCCGCGGTTCTTATCTGTAGCCGCATTGGTTCCGTCGTAACGGCCGCTGGTGGTTAAACCTGCCATTGAGAGATAGAAGCGGCTCAGCATGGCATAAGCTGCATACTTGTTGATGCGGCCTGTAGCAGGAGAGGCTGCTGGCAGATGAACGGCTGCGTACTCCATATCGCGGATGGCATATTCAATGCCGTCTATTCCTGGGTTTGGACTAACTACGTAATTGTTAACCAGACTCTGGGTGTCGTTGTAGATGACAGCGCATCCCCAGAGTGAACTGATATACCAGTAGGCGAGACCACGCATAAAACGGGCTTCAGCAATACCCTGCAGTTTAGCCGTCTCGCTTACGTTGGAAGACGAGTGGTTGGCTATGTTGTTGATGGTATTGTTTGCCTGAGCTACAACCGAATAGAGTGCCCCCCAAGCTTCGGTAAGACCAATGGAAAGACCAGTCTCAGTGAAGTTTGTATATGGGTAAAGGTAGTCTGAGTATTGAGCTGTGATGTTGTTGGCACGACCATCGCCCATTCCATAATAGAACTTATCATTGAAGTCGTACCAAACATAGCTATATAGCGGCATGACTGCCTGTGATACGGCTTCATCGTTGTCGAAGAAGTTATCCTGCGAAATCTGGTAGGTATTCTTCTGCTCCAGGAAGTCGTTGGCACAGCCCGTGAATGAGAGCATTCCCGCCAGCGCCAATGTATATTTTAATATGTTTGTTTTCATGTTCTTGTTACTTTAAGAAGTTGATGATTTAGAACTGCACATTTACACCGAAAGTATAGATGCGTGGTGATGGATAGCGGCTGTAGTCTACACCGTTGAGGAGAGCATTACCGCGCATCGAACCAACTTCTGGGTCGAAGCCATCATACTTGGTGATAGTGAATACATTCTGAACGTTGCAGTAGAGCTTGACGTTGTTCAGGAATGTGTGGCTGAGCCACTTGCGAGGCAAGGTGTAGCTGAGGGCTATGTTCTGGAGACGAATGTATGAACCATCTTCTACATAAGCATCGCTTACACGGTTGTTCTTGTTTACACCACTTTCTGTTGACAGACGAGGCATGATGGAACCGGTGTTAACAACGTAGTAGTTACGGTAGTCGTCCGGACCGTTTTCATCATACTTAGCCAGACGTGCATAGTCCATCACCTCAGTCAACTGGTTGCTTGTAGAACCGGTGATGTTGAGGAAACGCTTGCCATAGTTCATAATCTTGTTGCCGTAAGAGCCGCTGAACTGGAAGCTCAGGTCGAAGCCCTTATAAGAGAAGGTATTGCCGAAACCGAAGGTGAACTTAGGCTCTGGGTTGCCGATGAAGGTCTGGTCGTTGTTGTCGATGACACCATCGCCATTGATATCCTCATAGATGTAGTCGCCGATGAATACACCACCACTTGTAGGACTTGTAGCAATCTTGGCACCTTCTGGCAGAGCAACCTGCTTCACGTTGCCGTTGGCATCCTTATACCAGAAATCTTCTGGCTTGTCGAAACGGCCGATAACCTTGTAACCCCAGAACTGACCGATAGGCTGACCTACCTTGGTGTTGGTAACGGTAGCGGTTTCAGAACCGATCTGTACGGTTTGAGGAAGACTACCAGTCTCTGAATCAAGAGATACCACCTTATTACGGTTCAGTGAGAATACGAAGTTAGAGTGCCATGAGAAGTTCTTGTTCTCGATATTGGCGGTGTTGATGGTGAACTCGATACCCTTGTTCTCCAGACTACCTACGTTACCCCAAGGGTTGGAGGCAGTACCATACTTGGAACCTGTACCAGAACCGATGAAGGCTGGCAGGTCGAGCATCATCAGCAGGTCGTTGGTCTTCTTGTAGTACCAGTCGAACACGATGTCGATGCGGCTGTTAAAGAGAGATAAGTCGAAACCTACGTTGGTAGAGTAGGTGGTCTCCCACTTCAGTTCCGGGTTGGCATTGTTGGCATTCATGACGCCCACACCCCATGAAGTGGTATAGTTCTTGAGCATGGCTGCATAGGCCCACTGCTGTACGTTCTGGTTACCGGTAGCACCCCAGCCCAAACGTAACTTGAGGTTGTTGATGACCTTGTTGTCCTTCAGGAAGTTCTCCTGGCTGGCGCGCCATGCGAAGGCTGCTGATGGGAACCAACCCCAGCGGTGACCCTCGGCAAACTTGTTGGAGCCATCGCAACGGAGTGTTGCTGTTAGGAGATAGCGGTCAGCATAATTATAGAGTGCACGACCGAAATAAGAGTAGAGCTTGTAGCCGTCCTGGTTACCTTGGGTCAGGTTGATGTTGGCACCTGTTGTTGCACCGGCAATGAGGTCGGTTACTGAGTTTGAAAGATAACCGGAGTTGCTGGCAGCAAAGTTCTCCCAATAGCTCTGGCTCATTTCCTGACCAGCCATTACATTAATATTATGCTTCTCGGCTATTGTACCGTTGTAGGTCAGGATGTTGCGCCAAGACCAGTACTTGGTATCATTCTTGTACCAGGCACCATCGCGCTGTGAACTCTCGCGCACGCCAAACTTATAGTCTGGTTGGTATGTCTTTGTCTTGTTGAGATTATAATCTGTAGAAAGCTCAGTCTTCAAGGTAAGTCCCTTCAGGAGAGTTGCTTCCAGATAAGTATTGATACGGAAGTTGAGTCGCTTGGCATAGTTGGTCTTGATTTCTGCCAAAGCTACTGCGTTGTCTGGCATCCACTGGTCGTCTGGTCCGTCATAACCACCATTTGGATTGCGCACGGCAACAGAAGGCTGAGACTTCAATGCGGTCATGATGATGTCCCAGTTTTTCTCCATTTCCTGCTTTGAATCAGAGAGTGAGAAAGAAATACCGCCCTTGAGCCATTTCTTGAGTTCGGTATCAATGTTACCACGCAAGGTCTGGCGCTTGAAGCCTGTCTTCAGACCGATACCAGCCTGGTTGAGGTAGCCGGCAGAAATAGCGTAGGTAGTGCGGCCGTTACCACCAGAAAGAGAAAGACTGTGGTTGGTCATGAAGGCTGTACTGAACAGTTCGTCCTGCCAGTCAGTACCATCGCCGAGAAGTTCAGGGCGCAGCCAGGTGCTGGATGCTGGTTTGATCTTGGCATCAGAGATAGCATTGTAGTGCTCAGCATACTGTTTCAGGTTCATCACGTCAAGTTTCTTAGGCATAGCCTGCCAACCCACATAACCATCGTAGGTTATCTGAGCCTCACCATTCTGACCACGCTTGGTGGTAATCATGATGACACCATTAGATGCGCGTGAACCATAGATAGCGGTAGCCGAAGCATCCTTCAGAATATCCATAGTCAGGATATCGCTAGGGTTGATGCCTGCCAATGGGTTGGAATTTCCATTGTCAGAACCATCTGAGTCGATGATGACACCATCGATAACGAAGATAGGTTGGGAGGTGGCATTCAGAGAGTTCGTACCGCGGATGCGGATGGTACTACTACCACCAGGAGTACCTGTGTTGGCTTGAATCTGCACACCGGCAGCACGACCCTGGAGAACCTGGTCGATACTCGTTGTGACTGATTTCTCAAAAGCTTTGTTGTCTACCTGGGTAACCGCACCGGTCAAATCGGCCTTGCGCATGGTACCATAACCTACTACCACCACCTCGCTAAGAGCCTGGGCGTCGGTTACCAGAGTTACATCAATAGGACCATTGCCAACTTTCACCTCCTTATCTTTATAGCCAAGATAAGAGATCTGTAAAGTTGCACCTTTTGGGGCTTTCAGGGTGAAGTTACCGTCCAGGTCGGTAACGGTTGCCATATTTGGCTGCCCCTTCACACGAACTGTCGCGCCAATGATTGGACCATCGTCTGCGACCACTGTACCTTTTACATTACCGTTTTGAGCCACTGCATTCTGGTATGGGAATGCAACGAACATAAACAATAATGACAGGTACTTTAAAGCATTACCTGCATGTCTCATGATTAATTGGTTTTTGTGATTTAATTGGTTTAAAACTTGTTCGTTGGTTTATATACGAATTTCGTTTTTATTGATTTTCTGCTGCAAAGATATGTCCTTTTTCGTAAAGTACAGTTAAAATTTGTATCTTGCGTGTTTTAAAATGTTTCATGAGCAATAAAATAGACATATTAGAGCAGAAAAAAGGGGATATGCAGCTGCAAATCCCCTTTATACCTTATTATATATAGACGTTTTAGTATTCGTATAGCTTGATGTGGAGTATTTTATTGTCTCCACATGAGATGCGGGCATGGCGCCCCTGATGGTCCTGATCGCCATTATCACGACGGATAAACTGTAATTTGCCGTTTTTGTCTACTTCAACCTGGTCAACATATCCGATACCGATACGCTTGCCTTTGAAAGTAGCGGTTTGTTTCTTTGTTTCGGTTCCACCGTTGTCAACAAATCCGTCCTCACCGAGTTTCTTTTCTTCAGCTTGCGCTTTTTCTGTCTTGCTTTGGAAGACTACGACGATTCCATTACCAGCTATGATGTATTCGTTCTTGGCTAGTTTCACAATCAAGCCACCGCCTTCAGGCCATTTACTTCCATCTGTAGCACGTGGATCCCATGGTAGCGTGAAGAAGTGGCGGCAAGTCATGGTGATATCGCCATCTTCGATGATGCGTTCTTTGTCTTTCTGGTCGAAGAGTAATCCCCAGTTTTTGCCCTTTCCCTGATGCTGAAGCAGGATAGGAGAGAGTTGGTCGATAACCTTATATGAACGTCTGAGACTGTTCTTCACCTTGTAGTTAGCTTCATCGAGAGCAAACGGACTGAAACTGATGGCATCTGTTTCGCCGAAGGTATAATATGCCTTTACGCCGCTATTGGCATCGCACTTCACTTCTGGAGTGAAGAAAGGATTGTCGGCACGCTTGTATTTCTCTACCCATCCCTTGTAACCTGTATCATAGATATCTGGTGCAAAGATGTCGATACTTGGTGCACCGCATTTCCAGATATCAATCAGATGGGCAAGTGGTCCGGCAGAAGGATATTCGCCTGGTTTTCTGCCACGGCTGTTCATTGCTGCATTTACATACATCGGAATATTGTAGATGGCTTTGCCTGCTGAGGCTAGCTGCTCTACATACTTGGCATAATAATATGCCTGGAATTTCTCGTCAGCATAACGGTCTGTTCCGAAAACTTCTGCCCATGTACCTTTCTTCTTGAACTTGAGTGCTTTGAGCAATGAAGCAGGAACGGGTTGTCTGTAAGCTTTTTCGGCAAGAGGTGAATGGTCGCGGGCAGATTCGAGCATGCCGATTTCGTTTTCTACCTGCATCATGATAACGGTATTCTCTTGACTGTCTACTGCTTTAATGTGCTTCATCAGTTCGCAGAAAGCTCGCTTGTCTGCTTGAAGCAGGTTGTCGCTGAAGGCTGTGCATATCTCTAATGGCTTGCTGTTCTCTGTGAGTGAACGAGGGAAACGTTTGGTGTTTTCCTTTACCCATAGTGGAGCATAGCAGCTCATGGAATTCTTCCAGGCACCGAACCATAGGAAGACAATCTTCAAGTCATGCTTACGGGCAGTTGTGATGACGCTGTCTACAAGTGCAAAATCATATTTGCCCTCATTAGGTTCTACAAATTCCCAATATGCAGGAACGAAGACAGAGTTGACTCCGCTATTCTTCATCTTTTTCAATGCTTTCCTGATGTCGGCAGGACTCGTTGCGGCTGAGTTGCTCAACTCACCAGCTAGGAGAAGCATCGGCTTGTCATTGACAACAAGCTGGGTTGCAGAGCCTTGCTTCTGCAGTTTCACTCCAGCTTGTATGTTGATGCAGCATAATAATGCAAGAAAAGATAATACGATCTTATTCATAGATCTTCATTTTAGAAAAGGTTTGGAAATATTTGAGGCATACATCACGCCATTCCTTGGCACTGGCAAGTTGTACATTCAGTAGGGAATCAGTCATTTCCCATTCTGTGATGTGATCTTTCATATATTCCTTTGTACTTGTATGCCAATAATCACGGTAAGTTTCCACCATGCTCACTCCCATATTGTATCTCATGCAGAGTTCTTCCCATAATGTACTTCCTGATTTCATCCGATAGTTCCAGGGTACATGGTGAAACCATAGTAGATATTCTTCTGGGCAAGTTGCAAGATTGTCATAGAGACTACGGTATGGCTCAGGGTATTGTCCTACTGCATCAGTTCCGTCAGATGAACGGTTGAAACCGATTCCGTTGCTATCTGCCTGATGATAATATACTGGGCACCATTCCAGAGGATATTCGGCCTTGAAACCATCAGGTTCTGGTCCATAGTGATGGTCGAATTTGAATATGTGGTGCAAGCCGAGTGGCATCATGTAGTTGACACAGGCTTCTCGTGATGTAAGCATCATCATTTCTACTGGTTTTGTGAATCTTTCATCCTTACATTCGTAGGTCTGTATCAGCCATTCGTGGGCGATTTCTTCCGATGAAATCGATGGATTCCATGCCAAACGTCCAAAGGCATACCAGTTGGCTTGAGAGAAAGGATGACCGCACCAATTGGCATTGTCTCCTATATTAGAAACGCCTGCAATACCCTTTAACTTGTCTGGACTGACAAAGCGGAAGAACTCCTTCCACATAGGTGCCAGGTAAACAAGATGCTTGGACTGCCCGAGATATTCCTGGGTAATCTGCAACTCCGCAATCTGAGGAGTTTGGTGGATATTGTCGAAGATGGGTGCGTATGGTTCACGAGGTTGAAAGTCAAGCGGACCATTTTTTGATTGCAGGATGACGTTGTCGCGAAATTTTCCATCTTGATATTTGAA
Organism: Prevotella sp.; assembly: GCA_022732315.1. The sequence goes on along the minus strand of JAIJUV010000025.1, from coordinate 3,591 downwards.
TTCGCTTACAGCTTGTTTTACTCTGTCTTCTCCCTTGTGATTGGCGCCATATACAAAACTTCTCCACATCACGATGCCACCAAATGGTTTCAGTGCATCAGCAAGCATATTGGCGCCATCGGCATGGCTTCTGTGATAGTCGCCTGGCCCTGGTTGTCCCTCTGAATTGGCTTTAACGAGAAAACCACCGAAATCAGGAATAGATGCATAGATTTCCTTGGCTTTCTTTTTCCACCACAGTTGTACTTTCATATCTAATGGATCGGCTGTCTTCGTGTAACCAAGAGCCATCGGTGAGGCGAAGTTGATACTGAGATATACCCGAATGCCGTATGGACGGAAAATATCTGCGATAACTTTTACTTTATGAAGGTATTCCGAAGTCATCATTTGGGGCGAAGCATTCACATTGTTAAGTACTGCGCCATTGATGCCGATGGATGCATTGGAGCGGGCATAGGTGATGAGGCGGTTACGTAAGTCCTTACTGATATTCTTGAATTCACCGGCTTTATCTAATATGATTTCATCCCATTTCCAAATACTTTTTCCTGCATAGCCGCGCTCAATGCTGCCATCAAGATTATCCCAATGGTTGAGTATTCGCAAGTTTACGGCAGGTTTTTCTGTCTTGGAAAGATGAGAGAGATTGCCAGTCTCTTGTAGGCGTAGTAAATCATAGGCACCATAGAGAATACCAATGGAACTGCTGGCTATGATACTGGAATCTGTCAGCATATAGCCTTCGCCAAGGTTGAGAAGTGGGTCAACTCTGATGCTTACTTCTTTGCCCTTGTAGTATTTGGTGAGTTCGTCTTTGGCAATGGAAAGGGTTGCATCCTTGTCAGTCTTTCCTTTTACCAAACAGGTGTTGTAGCATTGTTTGTTTAACCAAAGCATAGAGCCGTCGCTTGTTTTCTGGAAAAAAATCTGGGCTTTTGTTGTTAGAGCAAACGCAAATGCAAGTGATAAAATAAGGTATTTCTTCATATTTGCAACTACTTTTAATATTGTTGAAGTTAAATAAGTTTGCTGCAAAAATACGAAAAAATACCTTATCTGTTATGTGTAACCGCTTATTTTTCATTTCTTTTTGTTTCAGCATATTCAGATGGTGACATGCCGAAGTGTTTTTTGAAGATAGTCGAGAAGTGGGTCTGGTTGTTGAAACCTACAGAGTATGCCACTTGTGTGAAGTTGATCTTGTCTTCTTCAATAAGGCGGGCGGCTTGCTCCAATCTTAGATTTCTAATGAATTCACCGGTAGAAACACCCGCAATTTCTTTCATTTTCCGATGTAGTTGTGCACGACTGATACCAGCCTTTTCTGTTAATTTCTCGACATTGAAGTCTGGGTCCGTAAGATTTTCGTTGATGCACTTCATGATTCGTTCCATCAATGCATCGTTGTTTCCCTTAACCTCTATTTTTTCTATTTTCTCTTTTTGTCCCATGGCTCCTGTGTATTTACCTCGTAGTCTGCGGACATTATCCACAAGATTGTCTATGAGAATATGTAGTTCTTCCATGTTGAAAGGCTTGGCGAGAAAAGCATCTGCGCCTTTTTTCAAGCCTTCCAGTCTGAAATCTACTTCGCTTTTAGAAGTGAGTAGAATCACCGGAATGTCGCTTATATTCGAGTTCCCCTTGATGTTTTTGAGCATGGTGATACCATCCATTACAGGCATCATGACATCACTGATAACCAAATCATATTTCCCAGTGAAAAGAAGTTTCAGTCCTTCTTTTCCGTTTGGAGCATAGCCGAAATGATACCATTCGCTCAGTTCTGCTTGAATATATTGAGCAATTTCTTCGTCATCATCTACTATGAGTATGTTGAAATTCTTGCTGGCTTGTTTCTTCTTGCAGTTTTCTGTTGCATTTATTTTTTCTTCATCCATCTGTATTTCCTCTGGTTTCAAGTGCTCTTTTCCTAAAGGAATATTGATTTCAAGGCAAGCTCCCTTGATTCCATCAGTACGGTTATATGCCCTGATTGTTCCTCCATGCATCTGAGTAATTGCTCGACTGAGGTTTAGACCGATACCTGTTCCTTCGATATGGAGTCCGCTGCTGTTTTTCCCCTGGTAGAAACGTTCGAAGAGCCGGTCGGTCTTCTCTTCTTTCAGTCCGATGCCTGTATCTTCTACCCTGATGATGGCATTCTTTTCGTCTTTACCTATGATAATGGTAATTTCGCCGCCATCAAAGGTATACTTCATGGCATTGGAGAGCAGGTTGGAGATAACCTTGTCAAAGTTGATGCGGTCTATCCAAACCATCAGCTTGCCTTTATCGCTGCTGAGGCTTTCGTCTTCTTTGAGCTCAAGGGTGATGTTGCGCTCCTGTGCATTGAATCGGTAAAGCGATATGATGCCATGCAGGAAATCCTTGAGCGGAGTCTCCTGGCAGTGAAGATGCATCTGGTTCTTGTCTATCTTTCGCTCATCAAGTATCTGGTTTACCAGAAGCAGGAGGCGCTGGGCATTGCGGTCGATGGTATCGATATCCTGTTTGCTTTCTGCATCTGTTAATCTTGCTTTCAGCTTGTGGAGCGGCCCCATGATTAATGTCAGCGGCGAGCGGATGTCGTGGGTGGCATTGATGAGGAACTGCATCTTGGTCTCTTCCAGGTCTGCCTTGCGGCGGCGCTCGTATGTGTAGATGACATACAGGATGACACTTGCTATGATCAGGAGATAGAGGAGATATGCCTCGGGTGATGCATACCAAGGGTCGCATACCTTGATGTTGATGATGGTAGGATTTTTGGAATATCTGCCATTGCTGGTTGCTCTTACTTCCAGCGTATAGTCGCCTGGTTTCAACTTGTTGAATGCTACGGCATTGGCTCCTTCATTGGTGTTGTTCCATTTGCCGTCGTTGATGCGATATTGGAAACTGATATTATCGGTGTTCCTGTAGTTGAGCAGCGAGAACTCCAGAGTGAATGAATTCTGGGAGTAAGGAATGTTGAAGTCTTTGACCATACAGTTGATTGGCTTTCCGTCGATGATGAAGTTGGTGAGATGTACATCTCCCAATTCCATCTTCTTGGCCCTGACAACGTCAGGATAGAAGGTTGTAATACCGTCACTGGTTCCGAAGGCGATAAGGTCGCTGGCGGTATGCATGGAAGAGCCCAGCACGTACTCACGGGTAGTAAGTCCGTTGCCGTTGATGTGCCCGATAAACTGTCTGTTCTTCTGTTCATACTGCCAGATGCCCATGGTTGTACTTACCCACAAGTCACCCTTTTGGTCTTTGATGATGCTGCAGACCTGCTTGCCTTTCAACGCTTCCGCATGAGGGAAGTCTGAAATCTTATTGCTCTTTCTGTCAAACAGATAGAGTCCTTCTTCCGTACCGATGATAATATCGCCGTTCTTTCCTTCGCAGATACCATTCGCCTGACTGTCTTTCAGAATGTTGTGCCATCCGAAATCCTTGAAACTGAGCGTTTTGGTATTGAGACAGGAAACTCCATTAGAGGTTCCTATCCATAAATGGCCTGTATGGTCGAGCGCCATGCTTCGCACCCAGTCGTTGCAGAGAAATCCTTTATCGCCTCTTTGCTGCATATTCAGA
>JAIJUV010000222.1 GCA_022732315.1 Prevotella sp. | reverse complement strand
AATTTAACTATAAGATATTTTTATGAGCAGTTTATTATTGACGACACTTGATACGGGTAACACAGCGTGGATGATCATGGCAACCATCTTGGTGCTTTTGATGTCAATTCCGGGTATAGCACTTTTTTATGGTGGTTTGGTGCGCCAGAAGAATATTCTCAGCATCCTGATGCAGACGGTTTTCATCGTGGCAGTAGTCAGTCTGATATGGGTAGCCTTCGGCTATTCCTGGGCTTTCTCTACAGAATATGCCGATTCGGGCAATCCTCTGGCTTGCGTCATCGGTGGTTTCGATAAATGTTTTCTTCACGGCATCGGCTTGGATGCCATCATGCCTACAGGCATTCCGGAGCTCACCTTTGCAATGTTCCAGTGCATGTTCGCCCTCATTACTCCAGCCCTGATTCTCGGTGCTTTTGCCGAGCGCGTTAAGTTCAGCGGTTATGTACTTTTCACCATCTTCTGGGTTATTATCGCTTATCTTCCAATGGCCCACTGGGTATGGGGTGGCGGTTTCCTGCAGGAGATGGGAGCCATCGACTTTGCGGGTGGTACCGTGGTTCATATCAATGCCGGTGTAGCCGCTCTGGTCATGGCACTCTGTGTAGGCAAGCGTGATGATTACCGTGCAGGTCATCCTATCACACCTCACAACATCACCTTCGTGTTCATGGGTATGTCATTCCTCTGGTTGGGATGGTTCGGTTTCAATGCCGGTAGCGGATTGGCAGCTGATGGTCTGGCAGCCAACGCCTTCCTTGTAACCCATATCGCAACAGCAGCGGCAGCCACTACCTGGATGCTCATCGACTGGATTGTGAACAAGAAGCCAACTACGGTAGGTGCTTGTACCGGTGCTGTTGCCGGACTGGTAGCCATCACTCCTGCAGCCGGCAGTACCGATATTTTCGGAGCTTTCTGCATCGGTATCATTTCCACCATCGTCTGCTTCTTCATGGTAGCGGTAGTAAAGGAGAAGTTTAAGTATGATGATGCTCTCGATGCCTTTGGTGTTCATGGTATGGGTGGTATTCTGGGATCAGTCCTCACTGGTGTCTTCGCCACTCAGTATGTAACAGGAGCCGAAGGTGTACAGGGTGCCCTCTATGGCGACTGGCATCAGCTTTGGATTCAGGTGGTAGCCACCGTGGTAAGCATCATCTACAGCGTAGTAGTTACCTACATTATCTTCAAGGTAGTAGATAAGAGTGTAGGTGTACGTGTTGACAAGCGAGTAGAGGAGGAAGGTCTCGACATCTACGAGCATGGTGAAAGTGCTTATAGCAACTAATTGCGAAATTCGATTATCATCATAAAATTTAGGTCAATGGTGTTTCATTTTGAGGAATGAAACACCATTTTTTTACGATAAATCCTCAACTTGCACAATGAAAATGCCTCAACTTGCACAATGAAATTGCCTCAACTTGCATAATGAAATAGCCACAACTTGCACAATGAAACTTTTAAGTTGTTGATATTCAATAATGTTATCCCCACCATTTTCCATAAGAATTCCTATATATAATCCTATATATAATAATGTGTAATCCCCTTTTCTCCTTAAATCTCCTGATTCTCTCTTTTGGGATAATTTTGGGAAGGTGATCAATTTAGCAGTTGGTCTGTGAACGCTGAAGGTTGATACTGTTTTGTCGGTGTAAATGTCGGTGTAAATTTCTTTTTGGCGGTAATAGTGGCGGTAATGTGGCGGTAATGCCGATGTAAATGTCGGAGATAAATGTCGGAGACATGTCGGTAATATGCCGGTAAGGTAAAGTGCTGAAAACTAGTATGTTATCATTTTATAGGGAGTTGATTACCGACAATAAATGTCGGAGACTTTGTCGGTAACCATGTCGGAGACTTCAAGAACGGAGAAAAGATTTGGCGGTAATGAAAATAACAGGTATTATAAGACATGAAGGCAACGATAATGTCGGTGTAAATTCGCTCTAATTGTCGGTGTAAATATCCGAGCTCCAGAAAAAATTAAGCCTTTCTTCGCTATTTCTGTTCCGACTATAGAATAAACAATCTTGCGAATTTCTTTGATTTCAATATTAGCTATTCTACCTGTTTCGTCTGCGCATACATCACATTTTGTAAGACCAACATAGAAACAAAGTCCACGCAATCTTGTAACAGCACTATTTGCCTCTTCTTGTAGTATAACCTGATTGGGAGCTGGTTTCTTAGTCTTGTCTTCCACGCCAATCATAATTTGTCCTCCTTGTGCATTGGCTAAAGCCACACAAGTAGTGGAGAGTTCTTTGAATCCTTTCTCTCCAGTTCGAATTTTTGCAGAATCTTGTATTCTATCTTTTGTTGTTCTGTATTCATATAGTTTATTTTTTATATCCAAAGTATATTGTAAGACAGATACTTATAATGCTTAAGATACCTGCAATAAAAATGCCAATCCAAGCTTGACAGTATGTCTTTTGATATTTTATATCGTCTATAGTCTGAAAATTATTATCTACAAAATCCTTTAATGTTTGTGTAACATGATAGGTCGCATTTGCATATTGTTGAATTTGCTTACCTATTGTTGTGTTTTCAATCAGAGTTTCTGTACCAAGAAGTATCTGCCTGTTGCATTCTCCAAAATCTTTTAATATGGGATGATTGCTTTGTATTGTGCATTTATCTATTTGCCAAATTCTTATAGAATGTTCATTTACATCATCCAACTCATATTTTTTGTAATTGAATATTTGTTTGCTTTTTAGCAGATTTAAAGGAAATATTCCGATATAATAATTCTTTTCTAAATAGTTAAGCAATACAACTATATCAAATACTTTTTGTCGAATATCAGCAAAATTTTCACCTTTGTCATAAACGAGAATCAATTTTGAGAAATCTTCTGTCCATCTTATAAGGTAACAATTGCAGAATTTTTCAAATAATGCAATTGCACACATGTCTTGAGGTTCAGGGTTATATACCATGAACTTTAAAACATCCTTTTCAAAATCACTAAATGTCCTCATATTGTTAATTCTTAAAATATGCATCCATATAAAGTTGTAAGCATCTGTATGAATTCCATTGATTGTGGACCTTTTATTGTATACACTAAATGCACGTCGACGTTAGCTTTATTTATTTCTTCAATTTTTATGACATATTCTTGCATATTTGAATAGATATTAGAAAAGCTCTCCTCATTATACGTAACAATAAAAATATTCTGCCTTTTTATTTTGCCTTCAATAATGCCACGGAAATATGGCTTAAAATAGTCGGAGTCAGTGATGCCTAATGATTGTCCAAATATCACAACATTGTCTGCTGTAAATAATCTTTCTACGACATTTTCCTTCATGCCTTTTTGGAAATAGGGATTCTTTGTTTTGATGATGCGTGATAGATGAGTGCTTGAACTTATACAAGGAGGCACCATATTGTCTACACCTATAATCAAATTGGTAGGTGTTTGATGCATAAAGCCATGATGTTTTGCCCAGTCTAATGGAATATTCTCGTTATGGATATAAACTGCTTTCTTTTGTGAGTACATTTTACAAAGATACCATGGATCGGTATAGTTAAATGTATACCAAGAACTTTCATGTGCTTCATCTACTAAAAGTAAATGATAAGCACATGAATTCTTATTGATAGTAATTTTATCCAAATCTGTTAATTCAGGAAGGTATCTTCCCCATGCCTTTGTAATTATAAGCCATGCATTGTTTACATCTTCGGCACATTCAACTGATGGTGATAGTGAGTAAGCAATAAGTTCATTGCGGAGTAACCCTTCTAAATCATACCAATTTTCAACAGATCTTTCTTTGATCTTTTTGATTAAAGGTATATCTGGAATCGATAGAAATTCAAATGATTCAACAAATCTTTTGAAAGAAGTTTTTAATCCTAAATCAATATCAAATCCATTGCCTAAAACTATCACGTTGTCCATAAGATTCCTATTTTAATTGTTATACCCAAATTTATTCCATGCTTCGAGGACGAGGCGCTTGGTGCGGTATTCTCCGTATTGGCGCAGCTCATTGTCTTTCAGCACACGGAAGGTCTCGTTGATACAGCCTTTGCCACAGACATCTTCTGGGTCTAAGATATAACGGAGATCTTCAGTGTTGAGGCCATAGAGATGGGCAAAGATGGCGTCAAGCTCGGCTTGGAGGATGGCTCTGCGCTCTGGATTGTAAATCCAAGGCTGCTGTGCTCCCAACTGTGGCAGCTCTGCTCGCTGCTCTTCGTTCATTTCATCCCATAATTCTGATGCCCAACCATCCATATCGTGATTGAAATAGCATAGCTCGGCTACTCGCTTCACGATCTGCCATTGCATGGCAGAGGGGATTTG
>JAIJUV010000221.1 GCA_022732315.1 Prevotella sp. | reverse complement strand
TACAGAAACGAGCAGAAGTCCGCTCGTTTCCATATTGTTACCTATATAATATAGGCAAACGCCCAACTTCTTGATTTTCAATCAAAGTCCAATTTAGAGCGAGTTATTTTCTTTAACGCATATCCCTCGATATTTTAACGGAATTTTACATAACTCTGCAGGGTGATTTTTGGCGGTATCGGAAAATAGCCGTAACTTTGCACCCGTGATTCCGGAAAAAAGAAGAGAAGAAGAGACAAAGGAGAATGAACAGACAAAGGGAGAACAAACAAAAGGGACGGAGAACAAGAAAAAAGGGAGAACAAAAGAAAAAGGGCATACAGCTGCCTGAAAAAACAACCATATGCCCTTTATCGGGAATTAAGCCTGAAAAGAAACTACAGGCTATCGGGTCAATGCAATGCACTAACGATTACTGCACAATCTTGAAGCGGATACGCAATGAGTGAGCATGCTCATCCCAATTCGTACCGAGCAATACAAACTTGCCAATCTGAGCCGTTGAACGCACGTGCTTGCCAATGCATGGACAAACATCGTAGTCGCCAATACGAACCAGACGCAAGGTGTCGCTGGCATCGTCTGGAAGACGGTCTATCTTCACACCAGCTGGGATGTGGTCACGATCCACAAACTCGTAGGTCACTGGCATATCAAGCTCTATCAGGCGATTCATCTCCGTCTCGATCGCCTTCTCCTCCTGGCGGGTAGGCTTGTGATCAACCACGAAGGTCATCTTGCTCTTCTTGCGCTCGATATGGGCATTCTTGCTGCGCTCGCAACCAAACATACGAACCATCAACTGGTTGAGCAGATGCTCAGCCGTATGAGCAGGAGGGAATTCCTCCTTGTGATGCTCATTCAATATGAAATCAGTCTCCTCCATCTTGACATTGAATTTATAGATTCTTACTCCGTTGGCATCCATTGATATCGGGAATACTCCGTCCTTCTTCAACTCTACCTTCTTCTTGCCACCCGAGAACAACTCTGTAACGAGCACCTCCTCTTCTGCAATATGGAAGAAATCGAAGGCATGACCAGGGATGCAAACCTGCAGCTGGCGGGCCTCCTGAGCAAAGCTGAGCACGATGAGCATCACTTCATCATCCTTCTTGCGAAGGAAGGCAAAGTTGGTTCGCGGGTCGAAATTCTCTGAACCCGGATTCACATACATCAGGTCGAAGGTATCACCCTCGCGAAGTGCCTTCTCCTCGTTGGCAAGTCGGAGAAGCTGGCGATAGGTGGCTGCCAGATACTTCTGCTCCGGAGTCAGGGTCTCATCGGCCGAATCCTGATAGGCATGGGCCAGAGTAGACGGGCTCCAGTAGTCGAATATCGTGGTTCTGCCGTCTCTGCCGCTGAATCCCTCCTTGTCCATACCCTTCTCGCCAAACTCCTGTCCGCTATAGAGCATGAAAGGATTCTTCTGGAAGAAGAGGCTCATGGCTGCCGCAGGAATCGCCTTCATGGCACTGCCGCAGAAGAAATCGCTGGCGATGCGCTGCTCATCATGATTCTCAAGGAAATAGAGCATGTGCTGTCGGATATCGTCCACCACCTGCCACTCATGGGTGATGCTGGCTGCCGGACGCTCGCCGCGAATCACACCACGCAGACAATCGTACATGCCCACCTTGTCGTAGAGATAATCGAAGCCTGCCTTCACGTAGTTGCGATACTGGTTAGAATCATACACCTCGCCGATAACCACGATGTGAGGATACTTCGCCTTCAGAATCTGTGTGGCGTAGGCCCAGAATGCAGTAGGCACCATCTCTGCCATGTCGCAGCGGAAGCCATCCACACCCTTACTTGCCCAGAAGAGCAGAATATCGGTCATCTTGCCCCAGGTGCTTGGCACCGGCTCGTAATGATAGCTTCTGCCTCCGGCATCGCAATAATCCACACCATAGTTGAGCTTCACGGTCTCATACCAGTCGTTGCAACCAGGGCGGTTGTCAAAGCGGTCGTTACCCGTGGCCTTGGCAGGGCTCTCCTCATACTGCTCATAAATTTTAGCGTCTTTAGCATGAAAAGCCTTGAATTCTGGCTTAGAATGACGAATCTCGTTTAAATCCAGATCGCCCCAGGCATAATAGAAATTATTCCTGGTAGAGAAATGCATGTTCGGATCATCATCTTCTCCTAAATCTCGTACATCTGCCGGTTTGCAAATGGAATGATACTCTCGGGCCACATGGTTTGGCACGAAATCCATGATTACCTTCATGCCTGCCTTGTGCGTGCGCTCGATGAGACTCTCCCACTCCTTCATTCGCATGCTCACGTTCACCGCCAAATCGGGGTCGATGTCATAATAGTCGGTGATGGCGTATGGCGAACCTGCCTTGCCCTTCACCACCTCGGCATGCTGGGTAGGAATTCCATAAGAAGAGTAGTTTGTCTGGGTGGCGTGACGAATCACACCTGTGTACCAGACGTGCGTGAAGCCCATATCATGGATACGGGCCAGCACATCGTCGGTAAAGTTATTCAGTTTTCCACAACCATTTTCCTCAATGGTTCCATTCTCCTTGCAAGTGGTGTTGCCATTGCCGAAGAGACGTGGAAGAACCTGATAGATTACGATTTTTTTCTCCATACAGAAAACTAAGCGATACCGTGAGCAGCAACAGTCTTGTCGATGCGGCCGATCATGCCCTGCAATGCCTTACCAGGACCACACTCTGTGAAGTCGTCAGCACCATCGGCAATCATAGCCTGAACAGAAGATGTCCAGCGAACTGAGCTTGTGAGCTGGGCGATGAGGTTCTGCTGAATCTCGGCTGGATCTGTATGAGGCTTGCCGTCTACGTTCTGGTAAACCGGGCACTTAGGTGCAGAGAATGTAGTCTTCTCGATGGCAGCCTGGAGTTCGTCCTTGGCTGGCTGCATCAATGGAGAGTGGAAAGCACCACCCACCTTCAATGGCAATGCACGCTTAGCGCCGGCAGCCTTCAGCTTCTCGCAGGCAGCGTTGATGGCGTCAACATTACCAGAGATAACAAGCTGGCCAGGGCAGTTGTAGTTAGCAGCAACCACCACGTTGCCCTCTGTACTTACCTCAGCGCAGATTTCCTCTACCTTCTCGTCAGGCAAGCCGATGATGGCAGCCATTGTACCCGGGTTAGCCTCGCAAGCCTTCTGCATAGCGTTGGCACGCGCAGCAACGAGCTTCAAGCCATCCTCGAAAGCCATGGCACCGGCAGCAACCAATGCTGAGAACTCACCGAGAGAGTGACCAGCCACCATAGCTGGGTTGAACTCCTCGCCCAGGCAGAGGGCAGAGATAACAGAGTGGAGGAACACAGCAGGCTGTGTAACCTTGGTCTCCTTGAGCTGATCGTCGGTACCGGCGAACATGATATCAGTGATCTTGAAGCCGAGAATCTCGTCGGCCTTATCAAAAAGTTCTTTTGCCAATGCGTTGTTATCGTAGAGGTCCTTACCCATACCTACGAACTGAGAACCCTGTCCAGGGAAAACAAATGCTTTCATTTTATCCTAATTTTTTAGTTTATTATTAATATTCTATTTTTCTACAATCATTTTCTAATTTCGCTTGCAAAGGTACAATAAAAAATTGAGAAACGTGAGAAAAACAACAAAAACAAGCTTAAAACCCACAAAAAAATCCCTAATGCCTTGCGGCAAAAGGGATTCTTTATATTAATTTGCTTTACAGTGCGAAAATTATCGTACTTGTGTCGATTTGAGATATTATTTATATCCTTAAAGGATTACTCAGCAGCTGGAGCCTCCTCCTCTGTAGCAGGAGCCTCAACTGGAGCCTCCTCAGCAGCAGGAGCTGCAACAGGAGCGTTCTCAGCAACAACGTTAACTGGAACCTTAACCTCAACTTCCTTGTGATAGTGTACAGTAGCCTCGTACTCGCCTACCTTCTTAGCATCCTTCATAGTGATGATCTTGCGATCAACCTCGATGCCCTTCTTAGCGAGCTCCTCAGCAACGGTAGCAGCGTTAACTGAACCGTAGAGCTGACCTGTAGCACTAACCTTAGCAGCGATAGTAAGAACGATGCCCTCGAGAGCTGCGCCCTTCTTAACAGCCTCAGCCTTGATAGCCTCAAGCTTGTGAGCCTGCTGCTTCAAGTCCTCAGCCAACTGCTTCTTAGCAGATGGAGAAGCGATAACAGCCTTACCTGTAGGGATAAGGAAGTTACGACCATAACCACTCTTTACATTTACGATATCGTTCTTGTATCCAAGACCGATAATATCTTGCTTCAAAATAATTTCCATTCTTCTTCTCCTCCTTAAATTACTTCATCAAATCGGTTACGTAAGGAAGCAAAGCGATCTGGCGAGCACGCTTAACAGCCTGTGC
>JAIJUV010000220.1 GCA_022732315.1 Prevotella sp. | reverse complement strand
CTGAGTCAAATGATAGTGATATTCTAGAGCATTTTATAGTTCACCTTAACACCCGTTAACCAATTCGTTTAAACTTGTTTCCGAGTGCAAAGGTAAAAGACAGCATTTGATGAGGAGAGGTCCAACGAAGTACTATTTTTTCGACTTCTTTAATTTCCTCTATATCTTTTATGTAACCTTTATACCAATCTGTTTGCCAAAACTTCTTTTTATACACATCAAGACATCCCTTTGGAACATATACCTTATCAAATTTATAGTAGTAATAATCAACTACTTGTTCTGGAGGTGTTATACTTTTAAAATATCCAATTTTAGCTGTAAGTTGTACACACAAAGTATCACATTTTGCACCTACAACGATGGTGTCAGATGTGTAACAATGTTGAGCAAATATTCTATCTGGACTACCACTTTCAGATTTTGAGCCTCCATAATAAGCTTTTAGACTTTCAGGAAAATCAAAACGGGTTTTTGAAATTGGCATTATAACTTCTTTATTCCAAGTTTCTTGCCACCAAGAATCAGAAGGACGTTTATTCTCTTCTGGTCCTCCTAAACGAACTATATTTTTAGGCATTATAAAATCTCCCGAAAACGCACACCCAGCAAATGCATTTGGGCCAATCTCTTGTAAAGAAGAAGGGAGCGTTACAATACATTTTTCAGTTTGATTGAACCCCAAATAAAACGTAGAGGTTGGCACACGAGTAACATTGTTTGTCAATATCAAATGATTAGGATGCCCCACTAAAAAATTACAATGAGCTTTCCCCACATTTGAATCAATTATAAGACTATCAATATTTTTTGAATTTAAACCCACCTCAGAAGCAATGAGATTATGAGGTAAAATTAGCTTACGCAAAACTTTTTTATCTCCAAAGTTCATAAAATCATACCATAAAATATTGTCATTTCCTTCATTATCGACTAAATTAACCTTATTGAGATTTAACACAATCAACTTTCGCGCTTTTATCAGAGTATTGAGAAATTGCATATCCGTAGGATTAATGTATCCCGTAACTGTCAAATCCTCCACTGCGACTTGCTGAGCATAAGTCATCTTGCTTGATAGCCAACCAGGAGTTTGATTGTCTACCGTCATCACCTTGTCTTGTGCATTCATACCGATGGATGCAAATAAGCACACTAAGAAAATGTAAACCTGTTTCATTGTAATTAATAATTATATACCATGTAATTATAACTCTTTATCTACTTGAGAAAGAAACATTTGATTATGGAACTTCTTATCTATTAATGATTGATAGCTAAGTAGTTTCTGTTCTGATACAGACATCTGCGCTAATAATATTTTGCAATACTTTATCTCCTTAGCCTCTGCAAGAATTGAAAATATCAGACTTATCAACCTAAAATAACGTTCACAAGCTAAAGAGCCATGACTTATCAACAGATTAAAGCATCTTCTATTTTTTGACTCTTCGGTTTGTTCCTGCCTTGCTGTTTCAAAATCAACTTTTGTAATACCATAAGTATAATTTGCCCTTTTACAATAGCATCGTTTTTGAGCATTCCTTATCATTTCATCTATACAAGGCTCCATTGATAACTCCTGCATTGCAGTAGGAATATCCTCATCTGTCATCATACCCAAATATTTTTTGCCATAAAGAGCTTCCTTCAAGCAATTCATCTCACGACAAATTGCCTCGAAACATTCTTCACCATGGTAGGACACTAATACAAAATCCACTCCCTTTAATTCTTCACATCTAAAAAACAAACTATCTACTGCCTTTTGTCGTTGGTCTAAAAGATTGAAAAATGTAATCTCAAAACGCTCTTGCTTAAAAGAACGATTCTGGGATATTAACGTCTTATATAAAAGTAAAATGCTAACAAAAGCCGCAATGCCACTTAAAGCATCCCCATAACTTGCCAACCAACCATTTGCATTATTCCTCATCAGGACACACAATCCCAAAGCAAATAGCAATACTATTAGCGAAACTATCCATTCCAAGACTTTCCTATACCATCGCAAAATAAGTTTAGACATTATTTGATAGCATTTTGCCACGAATCCCCAAATGGCGATTAAGATTCTCTTTCCACGGCAAAAATAAAAACGTGGGATTCTACCTGTTACCCGTCCCACGAATCGAGGCCTTCGCATTGCCCAGTACAGTTGAACGAGCAACGTCGAAGCCCACGCCGATATGTTTATACTTCTCCCTATACAGATATAAGACTCATCGCCAAGCGCAATAAGCCATACCCATAAAGGGATGTGAAATCAACACATCCCGAGGGCATCTACCGTTGCAATGCTCAAGACTGTACTGAAAGTTGCGAAGTTTCGATTCGTCAAGAACAAAGCGTCAAGTAAACGCCTTTATATTATGTCGTGACACCATTTATCCCACTTACCTTTATATTTCCCATCTCGGCAAAAGAAAAGCTTTACAAACACCTCCAAATGCCTCGATACGGCGTGAGCGAGAGTGGTATCGGGTGCAAAGATAGTGAAAATAATGATAAGTTGTATGTTTTTCGTGGATTATTTTCATGGTTGAATAAAATATCATACGTTAAGGCACACTAAAAAGCAAGACAAAAGTGCAACGCCACGTTGCACTTTTACTCACGATTGAGCCTTGATAATTATTTAAAGTCGCAAAATTTGACATCAAATAGCATTATTGATTCTCGCCACAAGTTCCTCTGGATTGAAATCTTCCATCTTAGAAAAAGCAAACCACTTCTTACCAAGGTCTTTGATGGATGCACCTACATGATAAACTATATCATCAATGCAAAGGAAACGGTCGTGGGAGCGACGGAACAAGGTAACCTCTATAGGTGGATATTGGCTGTTATGACGTTCTATATCAAGACGAAGCTGTCGGTTTATCTGCTGGGTATAGATGCAAGCTGAAACATTCTCACCTCGCTTATCCAACAAGGTCAATACAGATTCATCCACATAATTGTCAATAAGGATAATGTGATGCTTTGCGCTCTTCACAAGTTCAGAAACAAAGGAATAAGCATCATAGATTTGATGATCAAAGAAGATACCTTGCTTCGGTTTGTACACACCCTCGTCCAAGCGTCTGAACACCTCGTCAATTTGCTCGCTTGCCAGACTTTGCTGTTTTTGCATTTCCAACTGATGATACTCTATCGTTTCTAACCTTTTATAAATTGCCATATTATCCTCAATAAAATGGCGCATAGAATTAAAAGCTCGCATGATACGGATATTCACCTCAATTGCAGTTTTTGACCGAAGGACACTACTTAGCATCGCAACCCCATTCTCAGTAAAAGCATAAGGAAGCTTTTTTATATTATGTCCTCGTCCTTCGTTCAAAGTCGCAATTTGCGACTTTGAACACTCCTCTTTAGTCAATTGAAACATAAAATCTTCAGGAAAACGTTCTATATTGCGTTTTACCTGTTCATTCAATCTTCTTGTTTCCACTCCATACAACTCCGCCAAATCACGGTCGAGCATCACTTGCTGCCCTCTGATATCTCGTATCAGAGA
The DNA here is from genome assembly GCA_022732315.1 of Prevotella sp. The sequence goes on along the minus strand of JAIJUV010000220.1, from coordinate 842 downwards.
ACCCACATTCAACTGGTCGTTATTTACGACTGGCTCATTCACTTCTGAAGTTAAGGAAAGAGTAGTCTTCGCTTTACTTGGATTATTTTCTGCCATCATTCTTTTGTATTATTAGTTGTGTCCACAAATATACGACTTTCTTTCGAAAACGCCAAGGATTTATATAAGAATTTTGTTTGATGTTCCAAATTGGCACCTCTAATATAACAATCTTTGCACCAACAAAAAGACCGCCCACCGCACAAAATAGCCATAACAATCTATCATACAACAAATTAAGTCTGTGCAGTGTACCACTTTTAGACTGCACTCATACCGCACTGGTCATTTCCTGATTTGGGTTTACAGATTCTTCTCTATCCATGCGGTCTCCGTGCGGAGGCAATCCCACATAGCACTCTATAAACAATTAGACCTCAGCACTTTACGCCAAAAGCGTGCGGTGTGAGGTCTAATCTTATATATTCTTCCTATCCGATAAAACATCGGATAAGAGTCCAACTATATCTCAAAAGATATTAGTCAGCCAACTTTGCCTTCAAGAACTCACGGTTCAAGCGGGCGATGTTAGCGATAGACTCGTTCTTTGGACAAACTGCCTCGCAAGCACGAGTGTTTGTACAGTTACCGAATCCGAGCTCGTCCATACGTGCAATCATCTTCTTAGCACGGGCAGCAGCCTCTACACGACCCTGTGGGAGAAGTGCCAACTGGCTAACCTTTGAGCTGACGAAGAGCATAGCAGAACCATTCTTACATGCAGCAACACAAGCACCGCAACCGATACATGTAGCGCAATCCATTGCCTCGTCTGCATTCTCCTTAGGAATCAGGATAGCATT
>JAIJUV010000219.1 GCA_022732315.1 Prevotella sp. | reverse complement strand
AGGTCCCACCTCTTCCCATTCCGAACAGAGAAGTTAAGCTCACTTGCGCCGATGGTACTGCAATGCAATGCGGGAGAGTAGGTAGCCGCCTTCTTTTATTTATTTTATAACCTCGATTACGTCCTGTAATCGAGGTTTTTTTGTTGCTATTCCCCTTTCATTACCGTTGCTATTCTTCCTTTCAAATATCTATTAAAATTCCTCCTTTCATTTCTCCTTTCATTTCCTCTATTATTTCTCCTTTATGAATACTAATTTCTTTGGGATCTTTACCCATTTTCTGTTTCGGGCAATCTTCATGCTGCTTCCATCTTTCTGCTGCAATTCGTAAGTTCCATCAGAAAGCACAACGAGGTCGGCAACGAGATCTTCGCTTCCATAATCATTGATAATGGATAGGTGTGCCACCTTTCCATCTATCTCAGCATCAGTGATGAGCCACTTTCTGCTGTCACGTCTATCTCCGAAATAACCAGGCATTTCTCCGAACAGTTCTTGTCCGGGAACCTTCAGGTTCTTGTGGTAGAAATCAATGGTCATATAGACATCAAATTCCTTGTTGGTAATCTTGCCCTTAAATAATGTACTATCATTTTGAGCCATACAGATTGTGCTAATTAGGCACAAAAATGTTATAAAAATCTTTCTTTTCATACTTAAAAATCTATTAACTGCACAAAGTTATTAATTAAAATCAAGAAAAAGGCAATTTTTTTATGATTTTAATGAGATAAATTTGTTTTTTTGCAAATATTTACTTATCTTTGCGGTGTTTTATTGATATTTATATGGGAAAGGACAGATTATTTCCAGATTATATATTTGAGTCGAGCTGGGAAGTGTGTAACAAAGTTGGTGGTATCTACACCGTATTGTCGACACGTGCTCTGACTCTTAAGGAAAAATTGCAGGATCAGCTAATCTTTATTGGTCCTGATTGTTGGGGAGATAAGGTGAACCCTTATTTCTCTGAGGATGATACGCTTTATGCGGAGTGGAAAACAGAAGCTCTGAAAGAGGGCTTGAAAGTAAAGGTGGGCAGATGGACCATTCCAGGTGAGCCTGTGGCGGTCCTGGTTGACTTCCAGCCTTATTACGAGAAAAAAGACCAGATCTACGGCCAGCTTTGGAATGACTATCAGGTTGATAGTCTCCATGCCTATGGCGATTATGATGAGGCGTCGATGTTCTCTTATGCTGCAGCATTGGTTGTGGAAAGTTTCTACAAGCATGTAGTGGGCAAGGGTAAGAAGGTTATCTATCATGGCAATGAATGGATGACCGGTCTTGGCGTTCTTTATGTAAACAAGCATCTCCCGGAGGTGGCAACTGTGTTTACTACTCATGCAACCAGCATCGGTCGTAGTATTGCAGGTAACAACAAACCTCTTTACGACTATCTCTTTGCCTATAATGGCGACCAGATGGCGCAGGAACTTAACATGGAAAGCAAGCATTCTATCGAAAAGCAAACGGCTAAGTATGTGGATTGTTTCACTACAGTGAGCGATATTACTGCCAATGAGTGCAAGGAATTGCTCGACAAGCCTGTTGACTTCGTATTACCTAACGGATTTGATAATAGTTTCGTACCTAAAGCTGCAACATTCTCCAAGAAACGCAAGGAAGCGAGAAAGCGTCTGCTCGATGTGGCTAATGCTTTGATGGGTACTGATCTGGACGATGAAACTCTCATTGTTTCTACCAGTGGCCGTTATGAGTTCCGCAATAAGGGTATCGATGTCTATATCGAGGCAATGAATCGTTTGCTTCGTGACAGCAATCTGAAGAAGAATGTTCTGGCATTCATCGATGTACCGGGTTGGGTAGGTGATCCACGTCAGGATCTTCTGGATCGTTTGAATAATGGCAAGAAGTTTGATACTCCTCTGGAGGTCCCTGAGATTACCCACTGGTTGCACAACATGAGCCATGATAATGTGCTGGGTATGTTGAAGTACTTCAATATGCATAATAATAAGGAAGACAAGGTGAAGCTGATTTTCTTGCCTTGCTATCTGACTGGCGATGATGGTATCATCAACAAGAGTTACTATGATGTAGTATTGGGTAATGACCTCTGCATCTATCCTTCTTATTATGAGCCATGGGGCTACACCCCATTGGAGGCAGTGGCGTTCAAGGTTCCTTGTATCACAACCGATTTGGCTGGCTTCGGTCTTTGGGCAAACTCAGAGAAGGGAAGCTACAGCGAGATTGAGGATGGTGTGAAGGTAATCAAGCGCACAGACTACAATTATTCAGAGGTGGCTGATGCCATCAAGGATACAGTGGCTAAGTACTCAGGCTTCACCAAGACTCAGGTGAACAAGTGCCGCAAAAGTGCCGAGAAGCTTTCGGAGAAGGCTTTGTGGAAGCACTTCATCGAGTACTATTATGATGCCTACGATTTCGCTTTGCGCAAGGCAGAGGCACGTATGAAGAAATAAGAAATATCTCTCTTTATAGTGAGAAATCACGATATAACAATTAGAGAAAATTAATACTTTATAAATCGAAACACAATGAAAATTAAAGCAGACTATGCTAATGCTCCTCAATGGAAGGAGACAACCATTAAGTCAAGCCTTCCTAAAGAGTTGAAGTGCTTGGATGAGATTGCTCACAACATGTGGTGGGCATGGAACTATGAGGGTCGTGACCTGTTCAAGAGTCTTGATCCTGACTTGTACGAGAAGTGCAATGCTAACCCAGTATTGCTCTTGGAGCGTTTGAGCTACGACCGCAAGGAGGCTATTGTTAAGGATAAGGAGACAATGGCTAAGGTAAAGAACGTCTATAAGATGTTCCGTGAGTATATGGATGTGAAGCCAAACTCAAAGCGCCCATCTGTAGCTTACTTCTGCATGGAGTATGGTATCAACCAGGTGGTTAAAATCTACTCTGGTGGTCTCGGTATGCTTGCTGGTGACTATATGAAGGAGGCTTCTGATAGCAACGTAGATATGTGTGGCGTTGGTTTCCTCTACAGATATGGTTATTTCAAGCAGTCTTTGAGCATGGATGGTCAGCAGATTGCCAATTATGATGCTCAGAACTTCAATTCTCTCCCTTTGGAGCGTGTTCTGGATGAGAATGGCAATCCTGTTGTCATCGATGTACCTTATATGAACTATCAGGTTCACGCTTATGTATGGCAGATGAACGTTGGTCGTATCAAGTTGTATCTCCTGGATACAGATAATGATATGAACTCAGAGTTCGACCGTCCTATCACTCACTCTCTCTATGGTGGTGACTGGGAGAATCGCCTGAAGCAGGAAATCCTGTTGGGTATCGGCGGTATCCTGACATTGAAGAAACTTGGTATCAAGAAAGATATTTATCACTGCAACGAGGGTCATGCTGCTCTCTGCAACCTGCAGCGTCTCTGCGATTACATTGAGGAGGATGGCTTGAACTTCAACCAGGCTCTCGAGTTGGTTCGCGCTTCTTCTCTCTATACTGTTCACACTCCAGTGCCAGCTGGTCACGACTACTTCGACGAGGCTCTCTTCGGTAAGTACATGGGTGGCTATCCACAGCGCCTCGGCATCTCTTGGGATGAGTTCATCGGTATGGGTCGTGAGAATGCAGACAATCACAACGAGCGTTTCTGTCTCTCTACCTTCGCTTGCAACACTTGCCAGGAGGTTAACGGCGTAAGTAAGCTCCACGGTTGGGTAAGCCAGCAGATGTTCTCTAACATCTGGAAGGGTTACTTCCCAGAGGAGAACCACGTAGGTTATGTAACCAACGGTGTTCACTTCCCAACTTGGACAGCAACAGAGTGGCGTAAGCTCTATGATACATATTTCGACAAGAACTTCATGAACGACCAGAGCAACGAGGAAATCTGGCATGCCATCTACAATGTTTCAGATGCAGAAATCTGGAATACCCGTATGACATTGAAGAAGAAGCTCGTAGCTTACATCCGTGAGAAGTTTACACAGACATGGTTGAAGAACCAGGGTGATCCTGCTCGTGTCGTATCTTTGCTCGAGCGCATCAACCCTAACGCTTTGATGATTGGTTTCTGCCGTCGTTTCGCTACTTACAAGCGTGCTCACTTGCTCTTCACCGACTTGGATCGCTTGGCTAAGATCGTTAACGACCCAGAGCACCCAGTATTGTTCTTCTTCTCTGGTAAGGCTCACCCAGCTGATGGTGCTGGTCAGGGCTTGATTAAGAGAATCTTCGAAATCAGCCAGCGTCCTGAGTTCCTTGGCAAGATTATCTTCCTCGAGGACTACGATATGACTTTGGCTCGTCGCCTGGTTTCAGGTGTTGATATCTGGATGAATACTCCTACACGTCCATTGGAGGCTTCTGGTACATCTGGCGAGAAGGCTGAGATGAACGGTGTTGTCAACCTCTCTGTACTTGATGGTTGGTGGGTAGAAGGT
>JAIJUV010000218.1 GCA_022732315.1 Prevotella sp. | reverse complement strand
ACATCTTCCACGGCTTCGGATATTTTCTCCGTGGTGTCTTTTCCGACCACCACGTCACTGGCTATCTCCACCATGCTCTTGTCGTTGACAAGGTTCTGCCATGCCACATATCCTGCAGCGCTGCCCACGGCGGCTGTTTTCATTGCACTTCCTGCGCCTCTTAGTGCTTGGGTGGGATGCACAGCCGTATTGCTTGCAGATTTCAGTCCTTGTTTGGCGACACTACCTGCACCTTTCAAGGCACTGCCGCCATACTTTGCTATTTTTGCCCATATACTCATAGTCGTATCTTTTTATTGTTATTTGATCTTGCCGTTCCGCTTCCATCGGTTCATGCAGTCCTTCACGATGGTTTTCTTGTCTGCCTTGTCGTGGCTGCCTTCCTCTATCTCTGCCCAGATGTCCGCCATCGAGGTGTACTTTACCGCCTTGGTCAGCCGTTGCAGCCTTTTGTTCATTACCTTCAGCTTGGGGCGGATGCCGAAAACGATTTCCACTCGTTCCTTCTCGGTCATCTTGTTGCCCGACAAGCATACAAGCCTGATGTCATTCACTATCTCCACGCTGCCCATAATCAACTCCCGATAGATCTTGTTGCGCTTGGCTGACAGTGCCACAGCAATGGCATTGCTCGGATGTTTATCCAGTTGCTTGGTGAATCCTCCCAAGTTATCCACCAACCGGTCTATCTCGTGATAGAAGCCATATACCTGTGCAGCATACACCACGATGGAGCGGAACGAGTCCAAATAGTTGTTGAACTCTCGTTGCAGATTGGTGGTTCCTTCCACTTCCTCTTTCAACCAAATATGCCCGGTGGTCTGCATCAGCATCACCTTTTCCTGGTTCTTCAACTCCTTTTCAGCCTTGTCTGTATAGGCATGTATCATTCCTGCCAATACAGGGTCGTTCTGGGCTTGCACCTTGCAGACAGAAAGCAGCATGAAGCCAAAGCAAAATATCCATGTTCTCATACTCGAATGCTTTATATTATTATGGTGTACTTACCTTAGCAGCTCTCCGCCATCGTCCCAATGCTTGGGTGGCAATCTCACCATTGCTTCTGTCTATCATTCCTGCCGTGACACCATTCCATACATCACTCATTGTATAGTAGCGGATGCTCAGATACAGTTTATTGAGCTTCTTCTGAAATGCTGATAGTTTGTCGTTCAATGCCCACAAGGTTTTGGAACGGTCTGCTCCTGTCAGCATATTCTCCGTTCCACCTTTTGCCACGGCATCGTTCAGCAGATTGAAAACCGATACCATTTCCGTTGCCGTCTCGATATACAGGTTGTTCATGCTCATACTTGCTACGATGCCTTGCGGATTATTGGCAATAGCTGTCTTCAACTTGGCGAGCGTGATGAAAATCTTCACGCCATCATCATACAGATGGGTACATGCTTTCAGCGAAGAGGCATAGCCGTTCACTGATTTCAAGTAGCTGTTGTACTTCTTCTCCCATTTGTGTATCTGGTTGAACTCAGCAGCCATTGTGTTCTGCAACATTGCCGTCTTGGTTTGTCCATTGATTTGCTTCTCAATCTCACCGTTGATCAGTTCATTGCCTTCTGCCAATGCCATCCATTCCAAGGGATTGGATGACACCACTTGTGCCTTGGCTTCTGATGCCGTTGCTATGCCGATAATTACTATCAACCATATCTTACCTATTTGTAATCTCATAGATGCTCCTCCTGCGTTTGTTGGTTTCTACTCGTTCTCTGATGGTTGTCACCAGTTCTTCCTTCATCGGTACTCCGATAATGTCAAGCCTTGGTGTCGTTCTGTCTCCAGAATATATGCTCACGGTTTTCAATCGGAATAGTTGCTGCATGAAAGTTTGACTTTCGTTGAAATCCACCACACGGTATAGTTCCTGATAATCTACTTCACGATGAAACACGCCATGCTCAAACACTAATTGTTCGTTACTGATGATGTACCGCATCCTGCATAGATAGACCATTCGATATGCCAAACATAGGGAAAGCAAGAGCGAGAGGACAAACACCAAAGTGGAGAGAACGGCATCATCAATACCTGCATATACAAAACCTACACTTATAAGCACAAGCAAGTGCAGCTCGTTGATGACGAACTGCATCCAATGGGGCTTGATGATGATGTTTCTATACCGATATGTCTGCTGCATAGTTCTCCTTTTTGATAATGACACCGTGCATCATCTGCGGAAGCCAGATGTCCGTTCCTCTTTTTCTTTCTGTCTGGCTTGCTCTTGTTGCCTCTCAGCCTCTTGCGCCTTGGCAAACTCGAAATAGTCGAAGTCTATCTCTCCTTGGTCTATCAAACATTGGTCTCGTTTGCCAAGCAGGGCATCGTTCCAATCCTTGTATTGTCCCAAGGGATGGTAGGCTTGTACTGTGAAGTCAGCAAATCCCATTTCCTTGGCGATTGCCTTGAAGTTCTTCACAAAGCCACGTCCTGCCTCGTCTTTGTCAAAGCCCAAATAATGGCTTGCTTGTCGGGTCTCTTCCAACATTCCCTTTATCTGTCCCTTAGTGGGTGTGCCTCCAGTCGAGACATACACGCTCTTCACTGGGTTGATTTGGTACTCTGCCATGGCATCGTATGCACTCTCAAACCATAGAATATTTGTGGCTTCTTTCAATGGCTTACCTGTCAGGTTGGCTATCCACAATCCTTCACTGCTGTTGCTTCCTTCCGCCTTGCCCTTGTATGCCTTGCCGTCCTCTCGTCTCGGTCTGCCTCGCTCTTCCATTCCAACGATACTGTCTGGCTTAGACGGCAAGGACAGTGGAAAGGCGAGATTGGCAAAGCTCAATCCGTCATTTCGACGCTTGGTCGCCAAGAAGAAATGCTTGTGGAAGGCGAACAGAGTCCCCATGTTGATGCCTCTTTCCTTGAAATAAGGATAGTGTTTCCGTTGGGTGTCCTTTTCCCTTGGGTGGAAACGCAAGATGTCATAGTCTGACAGGTTGAAGGGCTTGGCATCTCGCTTGGGTTCTGCCACTCTGCTTTCACGCACGTCAATGGGATTATTCAACAGTCTGTTGCATACCACATTCACAAGTCTGTCCAATGACATCCCTGGTTTATAGTCGTCAAACAGCGTAGGATGCTCCTTGATGAAACCTATCACGTTGTAGTTCTTCTGCTCTGGTGGCTGAAAACAGCACTTGCCATTGCCTGTGACAATAAACTTGTCGCCTCTCACTCGCTGCCCATGACTGTCCACCTTTACATACGACGGATAGCGCAAGCCATCTCGTTTGTTCAACTGATAGCCTGCGTCCACCAACAACTCCTGTATGTTCAGTCGCTGCAAAAAGTCATTGTATGTCAATTCATTGTTTGCCATAAGCATATTCCGTTATAGTCCTTTCCCCATGTGGGGATGCAATACCTCTTGGTTCATGGCAGCCTCAAAGTTTCTCGCCGCCACATCCATTGGCGTATCTACTCCTGGTTTGAAATAGGGACGAGGTGGTACTGCACCATGATGATGGTCAACTATCACTACAGGTGCGCCATGTGGACGATGTAGCTCACTGCCGACTTCGGCAGCAACACCCAGTCCTGCCAACAAAGCCGCTCCTATTTTGGTTCCCAAACTGGTGCGGTCTTTCATATCTACCTCACCGAATATCTTGGAGAAGAGTTTCATGCGATGGTAGTCATCCACTGCCATGAACTTGTCATACTGCTTCTGCGTTATCTCATGGCTTACTCGCTCACCGTTGATGATGGCGGTCATGCGGTACTTGCCTTCCAGCTCCGCTGGCTCCACTCGTATCTCACCAACAGTTACTTCTCTGCCATGCTTGCCTTCACGGAACCATCCCTTACTCTCGTCCAAGTCCTGCCCATCTACAATGCCCACCTTATTGTTCATCGGTTCTTGCTGTACTTGCAGTGGCTCAACGGTAGATTGTAACCGCATCTTGCTGTCCAACTCCTGCTGCACCTCTGGACGCAAACCGATATGGATGCGCACCTTGCTGTTGAGCATGTCCATCGTTATCTTGTCTGCGAAATCATCCTTGATGACATTATTCATTATCTCCAGTCGCTTGGCTACCGACACTTGCTTGACGGAATTGTTGGTCAAAGCCTTCAATTCTTCATCGGTCAAGTCATACACCATATCACTTTTTGTGCTTTCTGATTGGATGGTGAGTGTCTTTGCCTTCTCATCGATGATGATACCGTGTGAAGACAGGCATTCCTGCCATTGATCGTTGGAGAAATATACAGGTGAGCTTATCAGTTCCTTGTATGGTTTGGCTGGCTCTTGACTTCTTGGACGTGTCTCTACAGGTGTCACCACGGCTTGCAGGTTTTGTAATACGTCTGCTTGTGGTGCTGCTTGTTGCTGTCCTTTATAGTAAAAGCCATAACCCCCAGAAGTTAACTCACCAG
>JAIJUV010000217.1 GCA_022732315.1 Prevotella sp. | reverse complement strand
CATTTTTCTCATAGATTTTTCTCATTAAGATAATACTTTATTAGTTAAGCTTTTATTCTTGTAAATCTGTTAATTGTTTACGGCTGCAAAGATAGTGCTTTTTATCATATACCTTTTTCTAACTTGTTTTCTTGTGTTACATTTTTGTTCAAAATGGGGTTTTCTATATGTTCAAAAACTTGCTTATTTGTTTAAAAAGTCTTATAAACCTTGTATATATCAAGGTTTTATAGTACTTTTGCAGCAACTATCAAAACCATCGATTATGAAACGAACAAAGGTATTTTATGACGCACTCATTCTCTTGGCAACCCTTCTTCTTACTGCTTGCCAGGACCAGAAAGACATCCCCGAAGTCTCTTCACCCGAGAAGAACCTCGTCCTGTCTGAACATATCTCCAACCAAAAGGTGAAGAGCATCTGCGAAGACAGATACGGACAAATCTGGATAGGTACCTTCCGTGGTCTCAACAAGTATGATGGCAACCAGTATCACCAATACTACTGCGTGGACGATTCACTGGGATTGCCCGACAACAATATTACCCACATTTACCGTGACTCCCACAACCGACTCTGGGTAGCCACCGTCAATGGTGTATGCCTATACCAGGCCAATGGCAATTTCAAGCGAGTAAGTATCAATGGCTATAACAAGAACATCGAAAAAATTCTGGAAGACAAGGAGGGAAGAATCTTCTTCCTCACGATGACAGACCTGTATCAATATGACGAAAATACCAACACAGCCATCATCAAGCTCTCCAAGATGCTGGAGGAGAACTGCTTTAACTACTCTTGCCATATAGACCGAAAAGATGTGATGTGGATTGTTACCTCTTACTCTGTCAAGGGGTATCGCACCCGAGACCTCAAACTTATCGCCAAAAGCCCAGTACAGAGTTATCCCATCACCTCTTTTCTCCTCGATGGGCATCTGCTCTACCTCTCTGGCTACAATGGAATGCAGCTCTTTGATACGGACACCCGGAAATGGCAACATCTCCCTGCAGCCTTGCAAGACTTGCAAATCCCCAACGACATGGTCAACTGCATCCATCCGTATGGCGCAAAAGGCAACCTTCTGCTCAGCACCACCAAGCACGGATTACTCTATTTCAATGCTGAGGAGGGAACCATCTTGCCACAAAGCGACAAGAATTTCCCATTCGAAGTGCCTGATATGGAAGTCAACAAGATGTTAACCGACTCCAAGGGCAACCTTTGGCTCGGTTCTGAAGACGATGGCGTAAAAACCATCTACAGATACAAGGATATGTTTAACAGCATGCCTGCCCTTCAACGTGCCATCGGCAAACAGTCCGTACTCTCCGTAGCTGCCGACAGGAATCATCACCTTTGGATTTCTACCAAGAAGAACGGACTCTATATGTATGACTTGCAAACCCAGCAACTCAAGGACATACCGATGATTTCCTATAGCAACGGCAACAGGAAGAATACCACCACCAACATCTTTGTGGATAGCAGCAATCATCTATGGCTAGCCAATGGCGACCATGTGGCAAAGTGCCAATACGATGGCACCCATCTCAACAAGGTAGCCTCCTACCCTTGCTTCATGCCTATGAACATCAGCCAAGATGCAAAGGGTAACATCTGGGTATCCACGGCATCCGTCAACATCTACTGCATTTCAGCACAAAGTGGAGAGATGACCAAAAAACAACTCTTCCCTACCACTTTCTGCTTCATTCCCAGCATCATGCGCTTGCAGAATGGCAACATGCTCATATCTGCCTTCTACAAACCTATCCTGGAAATGAATGGAAACAACTTCGATGTCCAAGAGTTTAAAGTGAATCCGGATGACTGGAAGAAGTGCATCAAGCGAAGTGCGTATATCCCTACCAAGAACTATCAAGACCGCAAGGGCAACATCTGGTTGGGTACAGTTACCAACGGACTCTTGAAGTATGACGCAAAGAGCCGCAAGCTGACCACCATAGCAGGAATCTCCTGCTCCGACATTTCCAGCATCGAGGAAGATAGAGATGGAAACATTTGGGTTAGTACGCTGTATGGACTCAACAAGATAGATGGAAAAACAGAAAAGGTAACCACCTACAACGAGGCTGATGGTGTGAAAGGCTTCCAATTCTACGATAGGGCATCGTGCAAGCTATCAGATGGAACTCTCATCTTCGGCGGTACCCAGGGACTCACCATCTTCAATCCACAAAACGTAAACACGAACCAACAGATAAGTCTGCTTTTCGAAACACTCAAGGTCCATAATGAGATTATGCTTCCTAGTAAGAATGGATGTATCGAGGAGAGTATGGAAGAATCACCCCATATCCACCTAAGCTACAAACAGAACAGCTTCAGCATCGCCTTTTCTGCCATCGACTACAGCGACTACAAGCACATCCATTACTTCTACCAAATGGCTGGATTCGACAACACATGGATTGATGCAGGCAATAACAACGAGGCGTACTACTCTAATCTGCCAGCTGGCAACTATACCTTCAAGGTCAAGATGGTAGGCAACGATTCCGAAAATATCATCGCCGAAAAAAGCATACTGGTAAGCATCGCCCCTGAACCTTGGAACTCTTGGTGGGCCTGGTGCCTATACCTTATTATAATAGGGGGCGTCGGCTTCGTGATCTATCGACAGAAGATGCGCATCAGCATCGAGAAGAACATGGTTCAAAAGGCTAAGGATGAGAAGGAGCAGGAACAGCGCATCAACAAGATGAACATGAGTTTCTTCGCTAACATCTCGCATGAGTTCCGAACACCACTCACCATGATTTCGGGACCAGTGGAACAACTCTGCGAAAGTGAAAACATCAACAAGCACGACAAGTTGCTGTTGAACATCATCAGCCGAAGCGTGGATAGAATGCTGAGACTCGTCAACCAGTTGCTCGACTTCAACAAGTTGGAGAACGACACACTCCGCTTGCACGTCAAGCAAACCGACATTATCTCCGAGATGAAACGCATCATGGACCTCTTCATCGTGAATACCGAGGAGAAAGGTATCACCTTGAACTGTCACGGACTGGAAGGTTCCTACCTGATGCTTCTGGATTCCGACAAACTGGAAAAGATTATCAACAACCTGATGTCCAACGCCATGAAGTTTACCCCTCGTGGCGGTAAGATAGATGTTTCTTTCGACACCGAGACCATTAACAAGGGAGAACAGATTGTCACTATCACAGTGGCTGATACAGGCAAAGGAATCCCACAGAATGAGGTGGAGAATATCTTCAAGCGATATTATCAGTTGAACAACCAGTCTACAGGCACCATCAACTGGGGTACAGGCATCGGACTCTACTATGCCCGCAGCCTGGCCGTCCTTCACCATGGCGATCTGAAGGCTGGCAATCGCAAGGACTGCCAGGGAGCCATCTTCACCGTTACCCTGCCTACCGATGAGCGCCTCTATACCGCCAACGAGAAAGCCCTTTTGGAGCAAGACCAGAAGAAAGCTTTCCCACTGCACGACAGTCAGAAAGTGGCAGACAAGGTAAGTCAAGACAACAGTACAGACAACCGTCCGAAAATACTCATCGTAGATGACGACACCGAAGTGGTGCATTATCTTCGTACCCTTTTGGCATCATCCTATCGCATCATCTATCGCTTCGATGCCGAGAGTGCCTTGAAGGCGACAAGGGAGGAAGAACCTAGCCTCATCCTCAGCGATGTGGTAATGCCGGGAATGAGCGGCTATGAACTCTGCAAGGAAATCAAGCAAGACATCCAACTCTGCCATATCCCAGTCATCCTGGTAACGGCAAAGACCACCACCGAAAACCAAGTGGAGGGTCTGAACAGCGGAGCAGATGCCTACGTTACCAAGCCATTCACCCCCAAGGTTCTCCTGGCAATAATCAACTCGCAGCTCACCAACCGCGAGAAGACCAAGACCATCCTGACCAGCGCCACGGAGACCGACAAGAACGTGGAGGAAGTGCTGTCGTCACAAGACAAACTCTTCATGGATGAACTCTATCACATGATGGAGCAGGAACTGGCCAACTCGGAATTGGATGTCAACAAGGTAACGAAACTGATGCACATCTCCCGCACAAAGCTCTACTACAAGGTCAAGGGACTCACAGGAGAGAATCCAAGCGTCTTCTTCAAGACCTATAAGCTCAATCGTGCCGCCGCCCTCATCGTGGAAGGCAAGTACAACATCTCGGAGATTGCCTACATGACGGGATTCAATACCCTCTCCCACTTCTCTACCAGCTTCAAGAAGCAATTTGGATGTACACCGAGCGAATATAGTAAGAAAACTTATTAAATTTCGATGCGAAATAGGGCTGTTTTGGGAAAAAATGCTTATCTTTGCATCTAGATTGATTTAATAATAGAAAAAGAAAATTAATTATGAACGCAATTCACACAGACAATGCGCCTGCAGCTATCGG
>JAIJUV010000216.1 GCA_022732315.1 Prevotella sp. | reverse complement strand
TAACTTTATAAATATTTACCGTATGAAAAGAAAGTATTTTAGCGCGCTGCTTATGGGTGCATTGACAATTGCCTCGGTAAGCACATTTACTTCTTGTAAAGATTACGACGATGACATCAGCGGTTTGCAGAGTCAGATTGATGAACTTAGCAAAACCATTGATCAAATCCAATCTCAGATTACTGCAGGTAGTGTTATCACAAAAGTCGAGACAGTTTCGGATGGTGTAAAGATTACTTTGAGTAATGAGCAAAGTTATTTGGTTAAAAATGGCACTAATGGTGTTGCTGGTACTAATGGTACATCTTGGTCTATTAGCGATGACGGCTATTGGGTTAAGGATGACGTAAAGACCACCATGAAAGCTCTTGCAGAAAAGGGTGATCAGGGTGATCAGGGCGTTCCAGGTGAGCCAGGTGCTCCAGGTGCAACTGGTGCAACAGGTAACTACTATAAGCCAAATGCTACAACTGGTAACTTCGACCTTTGTGATGCTAATGGCAATGTTCTTAAACACACCAACATTGCTTGGAAGGGCACAGGTGTTACTGCCGTTATGGATAGTGAGAACTTGACACTCTTTAATGTAGCAGACAAAAATGGAAATGTTCCTGCAGAAGGTGTAGTTATTTCCTTGAGCAACAACCTCCGCGGCTTGGTATTCGAGAAGGATAATTTGGGCCGTGTATATGTAGATGGTGTTCCAGGAATCCGTGTGGCTTCATTCTCTTATCTGCCACAGAAGCTGAATAATGCGAACTCAAGTACTGAGAAGTCTGTGTCTAATGGCGATCCTAAGGACGTTGTTAATCCACAGACATATGCATACTATCATGTAAATCCTTCTAATGTTTCTGTAGACCAGTTGAAGAATCTTAAGTTTGTCGTAAAGGCAAATGCTGATTATATTTCTACAACACGTACTGCAGCATCTGAAGATTTCGATGCAGTTGCTTCGTATGACTCTTTCGACAGCGAGAATGGTATCGTAAAGGTTAAGGTTGATATGAAGGGCCTGCCAGCAACAAAGGAAAAGATTTCAGTTGTTGCACTTCAGGCAACTAAGAGTAATAATGAGAAGGTAACTTCAGACTATGCAACTATGTACAAGCAGGATATGAAGCAGCTTCGTCTTGCCAACAAGGCTAAGTTTGCAGAAGCAACTCCTGTAGATTACCACTATCGTCGTGCGGCTGAGGGTATCAATAGTGTTGATGCTTATGCTGGAATTAGCAACAAAGCAGTTTGGGGCACTAAAGATAAGTCAGACATCGATTTGGAGTTGCAGTATGATGGAAGCATCGACTTGAACAACTATGTTGAGGCTCACGAGGTTGGTGCTACTAAATGCTCTGTAGCAGACCTTGACGCTCTAAACTTTGGTATCAAGTATGAAATCGTCCAGAACTACAAGATTGGTTCTAATGAAACTGACCAGGCTGAATTCGTAAATCTCAAGGATGGTGTCCTTTCTGCAAAGGTATTTACCGAAGCTAGCAAGAAGTTTGCTGCTGTAGGTCGTACTCCTATTGTACGTGCTCAGATTTACAACAAGAGCAACAATAAGGTAGTTGAATATGCTTACATCAAGGTAAACATTGTAAAGAAGGCTGTAGAGAATAAGGAAATTTCTTTCGGAATTGGAGACTTTAAGTTCGATTGTACAGCTAATTCTGTTTTGGTAAGTACAGTTGAAGCAATTAATCTCAATCTCTACAATGAGATGAGCATGGATCGTGACGAGTTCCACAATACATACACCTACTTCGATGCAAATAACATTACAGGTCAGGTTGGTACTGTAAAGGAACGTAAGGAGACTACTGCAGGCGAAACTACTCATTTGATTGAGTGGACTATGACTCCAGACGAGATGTGGGCTAATGCAGATAAAGATGTTACTCACGAGTGCTTCTATAAGGTTGCTTCTGGATCTAATCGTTGGGTTAAGATTACATTGAAGGCTCATGTTAAGGACATTAAGAAGGTCTACGATATCTCAAAGGCTGACTTTATCACAGAATACTGGAATGAGGGTAAGACTTATGCTAAGTTCAACGTAGCTACTCCAGAGGGAATTGGTTCAACAGATGCAACTAAATGTGTATTCGTTAACGACTTGAATTCTCCATTCACAACTGTAGAGGGTAAGTTGGCACTTGATAGAAATATTAAGTCCTTCACCTATCAATTCTGCAAGGATATTGAGAATGTGACAAAGGTTGGTAACATTGCAGTCAGCTTTGCTGTTGCTGGTAATGACCTGAAAGCAACAGTTGGTGGAACAACAGAAGTTGTTGCTACTATCAGCAATGCTGGTGCTGCAGTTCCATACAATACAGTAACTTTGAATAAGAGTTCTAACATTGCTAAGGAGTTGTTGAATACTGGCGAATTTAAGGTATACTACTCTGTTAAGGCTACTGTTTGCGAGGGTGCTGCTGCCAAGGAAGTAAAAGTTACATTCGATAGCAAGGATCACTTCGAAGCATTGTTTGTACGTCCTGTACAGATTACAGCGAAGTCAAAGGACAACTTCATTGATGGTGTAGACTTCGGTGAGAAGGGTACATACTTGAAACTTGAAGACCTTATCGCTCCTTCTGATTGGCGTAATCGTGCCTTTGCAACTTATACAAATTACTGGCAGTACTATGGTGCATTTAGCATCGTGCCTGACACTGATCATGCAGAGTGTGACCTCAACGGCAGACGTCAGGCTGTTCCTTCAACAATCAAGTTGGAGCCAGTAGCTGCAGGTACAATTGGAACGGGTGCAAATATGGTTACTTCAGCATACGGTTTCATTTCATACAAGAACAATGGTACTGTATTGACTGGTGACTTCAACATCTTTGTTAAGGTGAAAGTGAACTACGGATGGGGTACAATCCTCACTGATTGGATTACAGTTCCTGTAAAGAAGACAATCATCAGGTAATTAAGTAAAAATAGCGTAACGCTACAAACTCTACATAAGGGTGTCCGTCCATAGAAGATGGACACCCTTTAATTATATGAAATAAAAGATATTGGTTATTATGAATAAGAATATAAAAAGATTTGTCACTCTCTTTTGTTTGTCATTAGCCCTCATCCTTAGTGCTTGTGGAGGCGGCAGTAAACATGACAATGGTAAGTTTGCAGGAACCTTCAAGGACGAGTTTAACAACCAGTTCGTTTTAAATGAGGATTACACAGGTACAATCCAGTTTGCTGGTAATGAAAAGACAGAGCAAATAACATGGAGCGATGGAGAAGATCATAAACGACCATATGCCACTATCAAGTACAATGGTGATCCTGCCTATTACTACTTGCGTGACGGCAAATTATATCGCCACGAGGAGGATATGGATCATGGCAGATGCGCCATCAATCTTACTTATGATGATTAATTAGGATATGAAACCGTATGTTTTCTTCCTATCTTTGGCTTTTCTGCTTGTCGGTTGTCATGATAAAAAATCCCAAGTAGCATTACAGGTGCAAGACATTGAAAAGGAATATCAATACGACCAGTTACCAGATTCTCTTCGACCGCAAATTGAAGTGGAGCAACCTGTTCGCGACCTAGGATGTTTTAATAATACCAAGGTAAGAAAAACAGTATTTAGTTTTACGAATACAGGGAAAGCCCCATTAATACTCCATGATGTGCATGGGCATTGTGGCTGTGTGAAGACTGAGTTTAGCAAACAGCCAATCTTACCTAACCAAAAAGGCAAGATTGTTGTCATCTACGACGGAAAGGAATATGAAAAAGGGAAATTTGTCAAAAGTATCGTAATTAATTCAAATGCTGTAAGCAGGTATTATAATCTGCAGATTAAAGGTGAAACAAAATAAGCATATAGATTATGAAACAGGTTAAACTATTTATGGCAGCTTCTTTGCTCGCCATCGGCTCTACAGCCGCTATGGCGCAAGCATCCTACACAGACAAGGATGGAAACGAATATCAGTTTAAGCGTCACTGGTTCCTGGATATTCAGGCTGGTGGGCAATATACTGTAGGTGAGGCAAGCTTCTCAGACTTGCTTTCTCCTAACTTCCAGGGTGCCATCGGCTACCAGTTCTCTCCTGTTTTCGGACTCCGTGGTCAGATAAACGGTATCTGGAGCAAGGGCGGATGGAACGGATACAAGGCTACCAAGGACGGTACTCCTTATACCGCCAGCTACAAATGGAAATATGTAGCTCCTGGTGTGGACTTCATGGTCAACCTCTCTAACCTCTTCTGTGGCTGGAATCCGAACCGCGTGTTCAGCGCTACTGCCTTCGTAGGTGGTGGTATCAACTGGGCAGGAGCTAACCAGGAAGTAAACGACCTGGCTGCCAACATCAAGAATCAGAGCAACTATCTGCTGGAATATCTCTGGCAGGGAAAGAAGGTTCGCCCATACGGCAGAGCAGGTATCGACCTGGAATTCAAGGTAAGCAAGGCGGTGAGCATCATGCTCGAAGGCAATGCCAACATGATTTC
>JAIJUV010000215.1 GCA_022732315.1 Prevotella sp. | reverse complement strand
AAATGTCACGTTGTATATCTTGTTCCCTGTTGTTCCTTCTTTCTCTGTGTCAAGCTGGAAGGTGATGCGAGGAGGATTGGTTCCGTCTGGGAAGGTATAATGATATACCCGTCCGTTGCGCTTGCTGATTTCCGAGGTGTTCAAGAAGGTGGTCTGTCCACTTACCGAAGCCATAGGAGATACATTTTTATGGTAAAGGGTAGGGAAGAGTCTGCCATATCCTGAACCGGAAACGGTTGTTTCTTGACCTGTCGGTTCTCCGTGATAAGTAAAACCTTGTACTTTCACATTTGTGAATTTTTGCTTACCATCTTCGCCTTTCTCATAGGCTCCCTTGGCATCCCATTGGATGTCAATCTTGGCAGCCAATCTGCCCAGTACCATGCGCCAGTATTGTTTGGTGTTGATATTGGCATTGATGTTCTGTTCTACTTTTATCTCGCGCTCATCGGTAAGAATTTGCGTCTCTGAGTCCAGCTTGAGTGCATATCCTGTGGCTACGCTGATAAACTTGGCTATGTCTATGGCTCCGTTTTTATGAGCATATTCGTTGCTAATCTGTAATTTATAAATATCTGAGTTGCGGTTTGTGCCGTCTTCTGTTATCTTGTTCAGTTCCCCCTCCAGATCCAGCCCTTCTCCGTTACTGTAGGTAACCCCATAAACGCAACAGGTGCCTAGCGGCAGATACATTGTATAGGTGCGAAAGCCGTTGGCATCAGGTCCTGATAGGGTTGAGGTGGCATGGGTGACGAGGGTTTTTCTGTCGAATTCTTCCTTGGTATAGGTATCGTAATATACCATTTTCTGGGGTGCTGCATCGTGTATTTCGTCGCCTTGCGTCTTTTCCTTATAGGCAACGATGATGGTGAGCCGGTCCCAGTCCACCATGTCGTTGGTGTCTTCTCCCGGATCTCCGATGCGTGTTTCCGTCTTATCGTCAGGCACAGATAGGGTGAGCGAGATGGGTGCCAACGTATCCATTGGTCTAACCTCGTTCTTTTCGCTTTCGCTGCATCCTGTCAGCATGATAAGCGATAGTATCGCAAATATGTATTTCGTAATATGATTCATGTATCAATTCTTTTTTACCTAAATATCCACATCGTGGCTTCCTCCTGGTTTCCAGTCGAGTTTCACGCTTACTCCTACTGATGCATTGGTAACAACCAGCGAACCGTCGGCTTTGAGTTTTGCCTTAATCAGTTTCAGCCTTCCGGCTTTCAGCGGTTCGTTCAGCGTGAGAATGGTTTCTGTATATTTGCCGTTTACCTTGGCGATGATGTGGTAGCGCCACTCTGCCTTGCTGGATGGGAAACTTACGGCATAGAGCGCATCGTGAGTCTGGTCTGAGGCTGTTGAGGCTTCGTTGATTCGCTTGGCTCTCACGATGGTGTTTCGGGATGTTGAGAAAATACTGTCGTTTACGAGAAAGTGGGTTGCCATTCCTTCTACGAATCCCCAGAGCTCGGCAGGTTTCACTTCTTGCTGGTTGATGACTACCGCTGCTGCACAGTTTGCCATATAGAGGGTGGTCTGCAGGTCGTGTTCGAAATCGGCCTCGTTGATGGTGAGTCGGGAAGTGAACAGACCGATATTGTGACTGTCGATGGTATCCTTCTGTTCCTGTTCCAGGGCGAGAGTCTTGCAGGCATTTGCACCGGTAATCTTTACGTTTCTGGCGCTCCCGGTATTGGCGAGCGAAAGGTTCTGGTAGTCGTTTCGCGGCAGATAGATGGTGTAGGATACCGAATTGGCATTCATGATGTTAGCTTCGTGACGGTAGAGATCTTTTCCGATAAAGAAAGACAAATCGTTGTCTAGGGCATGGTCGGTGAAGACTGTGCCTAGTTCCTGTTTCAGCCGGTTGGCGATGTGTTGCTCCTCGGTGGTATTGAGGTCTATGTCGATGAGGGTATGAATCTGTGTGTTGAGCATCAGATTATACTTGATCTTATAGTCTTTGCCACACTTGCTCATATCTTCATCGATGCATGAAGACAATCCGGAAGCGATGCTCAAAGTCATCAGAGCTATCAGAAATATTCTATATGATTTTTTCTTTCTCATTTTCCGTCCTCTATTAGGATAATAAACAGCGAAATCCCTTACTGAACTTTCGTAACTTGCGAAAGCTCAGTAAGGTAGAATGATTAAATTTCTACATCGAATTTAATACCTTCCTTCCAAGATAGATCTACTGCGAGACCTACGTTGATCTTTGATGTACGCAGGTCTGGGATACAGTTATATGCCTTCTTCAAGTCCTTGATGGTGAAGTTGGCAACTGTAGTATGGTCCTTGACGAAAACATGGTCAACATTCGAATCGTTAGGTTTTGTCACTCCGTTAGTTGCTTTTAAGTCGAGCGTACCTGCCAAATAGAATTTGCTTCCTTTTGGAATCAAGCCATCTGCTCCGTAGAAGTCTGCTGCATTATTTTCTAATTCAATAACAACATTGACATTGCTTTGTGTTGCACCTTCAGATGTATCCTTGTTGTCCAATACTAATGTATAGTTGTATGGTAATGTTGTTGTTGCTACAGCTTTTGCCGTAAAGGTGCTACCGCCATTCATTTCTTTATCATAAATGGTATATTTAAAATCACGAGACTGAATTGTAGATGCTGGCTCGAAGTCCCATTTAACACCTGCAGGTTGACCGCCAATCAAGATACCTGTTACAGGAAAGCTATTGTCATTAACGGTTATGGTGTAATCTGATTCAGAACCTACTATTTTGCTTGCATTGTCTTTTAGCGAAGTACTTGCGCATTTGATACTTGATTTCAAGCATGCTACACCATATTGAACAGGGTTTTGTAATGCCACAAAGAGAGTGTTGTTTTTAACCATCTCATCGTATCCATTCCAAATATTCGCTGTTCCTGCTAACCAATCGTTATAAGCCGGTAAATCTCTGACTTTTGATTTATCGGTTGTTGATGTCTTTATTGGTGAACTTACAAAATACGCCAATTCTGAAGGGTAAGTGACGGTCTTATAGTCAATCAAATTGCTGCCTGTCGTGGTCGTACCTGCAGTAACTGATTCAAACGTAAAACCGTTTGTTGGGTCAAACTTTACCTTGGCTACTCCATCTGGTAATTCCAAATTTCTAGGGAAGGTTCCTGAAACCGAAGTGCATTTATTTTTGATAGCCTCCGCCATATCTGTTTTTACACCCTGGCTTTCAATCGCTTCCTTCAAGTGCTCGATAAAGCTATTTACTGATTTTGTAGAACCTGCAGTCAATTTTATAAACTGGATGTAGAGAGAATGTAAAATCTTGTCATCCTTATCTGCTGACTCATCTGTTCCTGTCTCAGACCACTTTTTGCCCCCAGCTGTTGTATTTGCTATATCATTCAATTTCTGCAATATCTCTTGGCCATATGTGTCTAAGTCGGCATTCTTATGGATAGCTTCCAAATTGAAGTTGAGTTCCGATAAATTAGGCTTGGCTTCATCCGTAAATGTTGTGTAAGGATTTGTTAAGGAGCCTGCTTCGAAATTTGTCTTGTTTGCAGTCCCCGATGCTACAGTTTTAGTTCTTGTAGCTTTAGCATAAAAAATCATATTCTTTGTTCCTACAGGGATTGCAATGTCGCTATAGATTCGACAATTATTGTCGTTGGCACTTGGTGTGCGAGTTCCGATTCTAATAGTTCTAGTTGAGGTTGGGTTCGACTCGCTAGGAACGTTGTCGTATGCAAACATCTCAATATCCTTCAATCCCAAGAAGTTATCGTTATTTTGGGTGTTTTCCGCAGTCATACGTGTCGAAACTCTTGCATTTCCACCACTCTCATTTCCTGCATAAGGAATGTTAATGACAAACTGGGTCTTTACAACCTGTCCTGCCACACCTGAGCCACCTGTTGGCTCGATAGAATCTGAAGAGCAGGAAGTCATTCCTGCTGCACTTGCAAGAAGCACCGCACTTGCAAAGCTAAAAAATTTAATCTTTTTCATAGTCAAGCTATATTTTATTTGTTCTTAAATGATTTTGTTCTATTTCTCTGTCTGCCCAATGTTGTAAACCAGCGAGACTGCAACCTTGGTCGGCATTACGAAAGTTTTCGTCTTCTTCTCAATGGCGGTGGCGCATCTGCCATAACAGTTGTATTGGGTATAGCGTGTGATTCCCAATCCCAAACCTATTGCCGCCTCCAGATTCCAACGGTTTTCCTTGTCGAGTGCCCAGTTGTAGCCATATACTATGCCCAGGGCTCCCAAGTCGCCTTGGAACCTATGCTTTTTGAGATTTGGAAAAAGCCCGAAAGGGAAGTGTACGCCACCCGCATTGTAATGTGAGTAGAGTAAATTGGCTCCAAAGAAGTGCCCCAGGAACGGGCTGTCGAGCCAATATCGCATCTCTGTTTGTACGGCAATGTGCTTCAGTTTCTTGTTCTTGCGAAAAGTAAATGGGTTCCAACCTGTGGATAGATCTAGCGACCAGTGGTCTGATAACCTCTTTTCCACTCCGATGTT
>JAIJUV010000214.1 GCA_022732315.1 Prevotella sp. | reverse complement strand
CCCGAAGGGGGCCAACTTTCAATAACCGCTGGTGGAATGACCGAAGGTCATGGAACCTGCGGACAACCAATAGTAGGGAGAAAGCGTCCCCGAAGGGGGCGAACCACATCCAGTCTTGCTCCTGTTCGCCCCCTTCGGGGACGATAGAGAGTATGTCTGCTATCCGCAGGTTCCATGACCTTCGGTCATTCCACCCGCGGTTATTCACATTCGCCCCCTTCGGGGACGGCAGAATGCTACATGCGAAACTTCAGTAAAAAAGTTCAAAGTAATTACTGCTCCGGATATTGCTCGTAAATCTTCAAGCCGAATTCATTGGCAAGCGCATAGGCATGCTCCATGATATCGGCAAGGATATGCTCGTAATTCACCCAAACCTTATCCTTGATGAAGAAATAAAACTCGATAGGAAGACCGCACTGGGTAGCTTCCATGTGGCGCACCATCAAGGTTAATTCCGTATTCACCTCAGGGCGCTGACGCAGATATTTCTCCATGAATCTGCGATAAAGCTGAAGATTGGTTGGAGCCAGAGCAGCAGGATTCAGCAGGTCAGCCCCTTCCTTAATACCCTCTTTCTCCAATTCCGCATCAGACGGAACTGCTGATTCTGCAGAAATTTCAGTAACATGAATACCATCCTTTGCCAATGCCTTCTGCAACGTTTCCTTCAACTTAAAGGAATCCTCCGTAGCAAAATGCTTGGCAAGCAAGGTCTGCTTCAAGGCCTCATCCACCAATCGCACACTGCGGAAATCGAAGTAAACCACTCGCTTCACCCTTCTTCCCCCACTCTTTTGCATACCAATCCAGTTCTGGAACGAACCGTTCACCAGCGTGGCTGGCGAGATGGTAACGATGGTGTTATCGAAATTGCGAACTTTCACCGTGGTGAGCGACATCTCTTCTACAATACCATTGGCATCCACCGACTTCACCGTAATCCAGTCGCCCTTGTGGAGCATATCATTACTCGTCAGTCTAACACCGGCAGCCAATCCGAGGATGGTATCCTTGAACACCAACATCAGCACAGCCGAGGTGGCACCCAAACCGGCAAACAGAGTCATCGGATTCTTACCCAGCAGGATGGCTACCACCACCACTCCAGCCACGAAGAGCATCAATATTCTGAGCACACCGCAGAAGGTGTGGAAATACTGCTGGGCCGAAGAGCGGCGCTCCTCGCTGTTCTCCAATCCCTTGAACGAACCGATGAACACCAATGCCGTACGCACCGACATCACCACGATATAGATGCCCGTGGCACGCTCCAGAATCTCCTTGAATATAGGATATTCCAGATAGATGAGCGGCATGAGCGACCATATCACCACAGCCGGCACGATGTGGCAAGCCGAGGTGAGCACCTTCCTGTTCAGCAACACATCATCCCAAGAAAACTCCGTCTTCTCCGTAATCTTCGAAATCAGCGGAACCAATATCTTGCGACAAAGGAAATCGCTCAGCATCGCCAGTAACACGGCGATGATGGTGAGCAATATATGACGAAGCATGGGCACGTAATCACCCGTGATACCCGCCCATGTTATCATTGAATCTACAAATTTTCTAATTTCCTCCATAAACTATCAACTGTAAACTGTAAACTATCAACTAAAGTCATGGCTGGCACAGCAGCTTGCAAACCTTATCTGCAAAGTTTCGGGCATTGCTGCCATGCATGATACCATTATTGATAATAGAGAAGCAAAGCTCATGTCCATTGGCAGCCGTGCAATAACCAGCCAGCGAGATGATACCCGTCAGGGTACCCGTCTTAGCCTTCACGTTGCCGTGGGCACTGCCGCTCCTCATGCGCTTCTTCAGGGTGCCATCCACGCCCGCTATCGGCAGTGAATGAATCAGATGCTGCTTGATGTTGTCGTTGCGGAAGGCATAGCGAAGCATTGCCACCTCCAGTTCGGCACTCAGATAGTTATAGAGCGAAAGTCCCGAACCATCAGCCAACTTATAGCGCGATGCATCCAAGCCCAGCTTCTGGTTGATAAACTGGCGCTCCACGCTGCGGGCACTCTTGGCACTCGCCGGACGATTGCCCGTGGAAGCCGCTATCTGATAATACATGCTCTCGGCATAGAGATTATCACTCTCCTTCATCATCTTGTGCAGCACCTGGTCCATGGTGTGGAAACGGGTACAGATGGTGAAGGCATTGGTAGGACAGGTCTTGGTAGAGGCATACATCTCCTCATACTCGATGCCCGCATCCTTCAGTTTAGCCAGAAATCTATCCATGAAGATATCTTTTCGGGAGAACACCAAAGGCGAAAGCACCGGGTTGTCATCATCCCAGCACCAGCCTTCGCCCAACAAATCAGAATCCTTCATCGAGCGGTCGGCATACACCTTGCCACGGATGGTATCTACACCCATCTCCTTCAGGCTGTTGACAAATGCCGAGAGGTCATCGCTGTTGAAACGGGGATCCATGCCGCCCACGCAATATACATCGCCATGGAGCACACCCTCCTCGATGGTTCCCGTATATTTCAGTTGGGTTTTAAACTGATAGGAACCACCCAACTTATCCAGCGCCGTGATTGCCGTAAGGAGCTTCATCGTACTAGCCGGGCGCATCAGCTGGCGCTCGTTGTGCTTGTAGATGCAGGAGTCAGCCTCCAGATCCCAAACCATGATACCCACCTGCGAAGTTTCAAACATCTTGCTTTTCAGCAGATGGTCGATACCCACCTTCACCGATTCCGGCCAAGGCAATCTCAGCGTATCGGCAGCCAGCGAGTCTAACATTGTGGAGTCAGCCACTTCCGTGTCGTCCTGCGCCTCCACCACTTCATCATTCGTCACATTCTGAGCCTGCATAGGCATTGCCATCAGCATTGCCGCCATCAGGCTCAACATCATATATCTTATCTTTTTCATTGTCGTTTTTTAATTTCTTTCTCGAAAGCCTCTTCGTTGTCCGGCTGAATGGCCACCATGTTCTTGGCTCCGTATTCTATCACCATGCAATGGTCCAGCCCCATAAAAGTCTTGGCCTGATGCACACTGATGATATCGCACACGGGCACATTCCTGTTCGATGAGAACCTGCCCTCGTTGATGATGAGATATTCCATCTCGTCGTCCCTGTCGATAGGTTTCACCTTCTTAAATGTATAGGTGGTGTTCAAAATGCGCTCTATCATGCCCACGATGATGATGGCCAGGAAGATGCCGATAATCGCCATCTTTACCCAGAAGAAATATCCGGCAAGAAGGGCGAACACTGCCACCCCGATGCGAGCCGTCAGCGAGAAGCGCTTATGAAAAGTTCTATCTGCCATACCTATTCTATCCTATTCTGTTAAAAAGTCATTTTCTATTCAATTATAACCGCAAAAAAGTCATTTTTTACTACCTTTTGATAGTCTAAAAGACTATATTACCTTAAATTTCGCTGCAAAATTACAAAAATTCCCTCTCTTATTACTCATTTTAAAGAGAAATTAGTAATTTTGCAACGAATTAAGAATTAATTCCTAGAGAAAGCGGCTTTTTATGCAAAGAAAAGGTCTCTTCTTATAGATAGAAATTAGATAAGAATAAACTCAGATGGTTTATAAGTATGATTTTCTGATTATCGGCTCAGGAGTTGCCGGTATGAGTTACGCCCTGAAAGTAGCCAGAGCGCATAAAGGTAAAGTGTGCATGATTTGCAAAACCTCTCTCGACGAGGCGAACACGTCATTTGCACAGGGTGGTGTTGCGTCAGTTACCAACTTGGAAGTGGATAACTTCGACAAGCACATTCAAGACACGATGATTGCTGGTGATTACATCAGCGATTACAATGCTGTAAAGCAGGTTGTCACCATGGCACCGAAGCAGATCGAAGAGCTCGTGCAGTGGGGTGTTAACTTCGACAAGCAGCAGGACGGCAAGTTCGACCTCCACCGTGAGGGCGGACACAGCGAGTTCCGCATCCTTCATCATGCAGATGATACGGGTGCTGAAATCCAGCGCGGACTGATGGAGGCGGTGCGCAACAGCCCTGATATCGATATCAAGGAAAATCATTTCGCCGTGGAGATTATCACCCAGCATCACTTGGGCGCCCGTGTTACCCGACGCACTCCTTATATCAACTGTTACGGAGCCTACGTGCTGAATCCTGAGACCCAGAAGGTGGATACTTATCTAAGCAAGGTTACCGTGATGTGTACCGGCGGATGTGGTGCTGTTTACCAGACTACCACCAACCCTGTCATCGCCACAGGTGACGGTGAGGCGATGGTTTACCGTGCCAAGGGTACCGTGGCCGATATGGAGTTCGTTCAGTTCCACCCTACAGCCCTCTATCATCCGGGCGAGACTCATCCTGCCTTCCTCATCACCGAGGCAATGCGTGGATACGGTGGCATCTTGCGTCTGCCTAACGGCGAGAGTTTCATGGAGAAATATGATGAGCGTCTGAGTCTGGCTCCTCGCGACATCGTAGCCCGTGCCATCGATAAGGAGATGAAGATTCACGGATTGGATCATGT
>JAIJUV010000213.1 GCA_022732315.1 Prevotella sp. | reverse complement strand
CAAGCGATTCATATCGCACCGCTACAACCAAGTACCCTTGCTATGTTCCCATCCTGGGGGATTCCGAGGGAGCTGGTCGTATGAGACTTGTCCGTCTCATATACTTGAAAGCGGTTAGTGCTTTTAAGCGAGTGCAAAAGTACTGCTTTTTTCTGAACCTGCCAAATCTTTTGCCGAAAAAGTTTTGAATGTTAACGTTTATTTAGAAAAAGGAGACGGAGATCTGCCTCCTTTTTCCTGTTTTACCTTATTATATAGAGGAAGAAGCAAATGAATTCTTCACTCTTCACTCTTCGTTTTTCACTTAAAAGTCCACAACCGTGATTCCTGCACCGCCAAACTGCACATGCTCATCGGCATAATGCGTAACATTCGGAACGCTGCTCAGATACTGGCGGATTAACTGGCGAAGGATACCATTGCCCTTTCCATGCAGAATTCTGACTCGTGGCATACCCACCAGGATGGCATCGTCAATGAAATACTGCACGGCATTCAGAGCCTCGTCACCACGCATGCCTCTTACGTCCAGATCCTGATGGAAGTTGGTCTTGTGGGCATCGATGGTCTTGCGGGTCTCCTTGCTGATGCCGTAAGATGCCAGATTCTCCTTGCGCTCCTCGGTCTTATCCACATTCTCCACGGTAGCCGTGGCGTGCTCCAGTCGGTTGAGTCGCATCTTGGTTCTCATGCCTCCGAAAACGGCTGTAGCTGTATCGCCACTGATGCTCTCCACCTTTCCGATGGTGGTCAGGCCCTTGATGCGCACGGTATCGCCCACCTGAATCTCGCGCTTGCTGTCAGCCTGCACCTTGTTCTGGGCATTGCGCAGGGCAGCCGCAGCCTTCTCCTGGTTCTCCTTCTTCTCAGCCTGTCGCTTGGCATGGCGCTCCTTGCGCTGCTGAATCTGGGCTATCTTCTTGGCTATCTTGTCATCCGATTCCTTGGTGTCAATCTCCTGAACCTCCTGCTTGAAGGCATCAAGCTCCTGACGGATGCGGCGGGTTTCCTCCTTCTCCGCCTGACTTTCTCGAATCTCTCGGATGGCATTCTCTATCTTCTTGTTGCTCTCCTTCAAGAGTTCGGCAGCCTCCTCCTTCGCCTTCTTGAGGATAGCCTTTCTGCTTCGCTCGATGTCCTCGATGTCGCTCTCATACTTGGAGATGGTTTTTTCCATATCCTTCTCGCGCTGATGGATATTCTGGCGCTTGTTCTCCCAGTATCGCTTGTCGCGGACGATGTCTTGCAGATACTTGTCGCTCTGGATGTATTCAGAGCCCACTATATCCGAAGCCTCCTTGATTACCTCTTCCGGCAATCCGATCTTTCTCGCAATTTCGATGGCGAAGGAAGAGCCTGGTCTGCCGATGGCAAGCTGGAAGAGGGCCTTCATCTCGTGGCGGTCGTAAAGCATCGCGCCGTTTACCACACCCTCGTGACTATCAGCAAAATGCTTCAAGTTCTGATAGTGGGTGGTGATGACGCCGTAAGCCTGCTGCTTGCAGAACTTGTCGAGCACTGCCTCGGCGATGGCTCCACCGATGCCCGGTTCGGTACCGGTACCAAACTCATCTATCAGTATGATGGTGTCGCCATTGGCTGCCTTCATCATGTTTTTCATGTTCAGAAGATGGGAAGAGTAGGTACTCAGGTCGTTTTCCAGACTCTGCTCGTCGCCGATATCAATCATGATGTTCTGGAAGACACCCGTCTTCGAACGCTCGCTCACCGGGATACTCAATCCGCATTGCAGCATATACTGCAGCAAACCTACAGTCTTGAGGCACACCGACTTACCACCGGCGTTAGGACCCGAGATGATGAGAATGCGCTTGTCTTGCGTCAGGGTGATATCAAGCGGCACCACTTTTTCGTTTTTCTTCTGCAGGGATTGCTGGAGCAGTGGGTGGATGGCACGGATCCAGTCTACGTGTGGATGGTCGGCCACTTCCGGCTCTATCGCCTTGAACACATCGGCAATTTTCTGCTTCGCCTGAATCAGGTCGATGATGGCGAGGAATCGGTAGCTCTCCAGGATTTCCTTGGAGAATGGGCGCACCTTGTTGGTGAAATCGGTGAGGATGCGGATAATCTCCTTTCTTTCCTCGCCTTCCAGCTCGCGCACCCGGTTGTTGGCTTCCACCACCTCGGTTGGTTCTATGAACACGGTCTTACCGGTGGCACTCTCGTCGTGAACGATACCCTTGATTTTTCGCTTCAGGGTAGGGATTACTGGGATAACCAGTCGGCCGTCGCGCAGGGTAGGGGTTACGTCTTTCTCTACCACGCCCTCGCTCTGGGCAGCTCGCAATATACTGTATAGGGTGCGTGAAATGCTTCCTTCGGTCTTCGCCAGTTCTCGTCGAATCTGGAGGAGTTCGGGGGTAGCATTGTCTCGTATCTTACCGAATTTGTCGAGAATCTGGTCGATGCGCTGAATCAGTTGCGGGAAAGTCATCACGTCTTTTGAAAGACGGTGGAGGGCAGGATAGGGATATTTCTTTTCTCTGCGCCATCCGTCTTCCTGTTCGGCGTGTGCATCGTCTTCGTCGCTGTGGTTCAGAATCTTCACCATGCCGGCGATGGTGGCGAGCGACCGTCTCAGGTCAAACAGTTCGTCCTCTTCCAGGTGGGTATTTTCCACACGGATACGGAGGATGCTCTCTCTTACGTCATAAAAATATTGTAGGGGGAAGTCTTCCACTTCCTCCATCAGTCGTCGGAACTCACGCACCTGCATGAGCCACTCGTTCACCTGTTCTGCGTCGCTGCTGAAAGCCATCTTGTCCACCTGTTCCTTGCCGAGTGGCGATAGGCATCTTTCGCGCAGCATTTTTCGGATTTCGTTGAATCCTATCTTGTTTTCAAAATTATCTGGATAAATCATGGGTGCAAAATTACAACTATTTTGGCTAACTACCAAACATTTGAGCCATTAAGTGTATTTTTTCGCGTGGCCTGCGATAGGCATTTTCTTACGTTAGTAAGATATTCTGCCCAGTCGGCATCCTGTCGGCGGTTCCAGATATCCCCCAGGAAGGCTGCGCCGCCGAAGTTCCAGACTCGCAGTTGTGGAATGAATTGCGGAATAACGCCACCTAGGGCAATCACCTTTTCGTTGATGATGCCGTTGTTGCCGGCATCCTCCAAATCCTTGTTTGAAAAGCAATGCTTGTAACCCTTCTTGGATATGCTATCAAAGATAGGACTGAGAAAAACGTAGCTGAAAACAGCTTCTTTCTGTGCCTCTGTTACCTCCTCGAAACTGTGGCAGGAGCGGGACAGACTTCCCTGGAAGCCATCTGGTACTTGATGGTTTCGGCGATTCAGATGGATGCCGTGGAGATGATATTTCCCGCAGAGCGAAAAGTGGTCGTGAACCACGATTCCCGGATACCATTTCGGGTTGATTTCCTGCAGCAGTCGCTCGCAGTCTGCGATGCAGGAATCAGGCTTGCGCAGATGCAGCAAGTCGAGTCCTGCCTCGAAGAGCTGGTTGATGTAGTTTGCCTCATTCTCTATGAAATCAGGCATGGTAATAACAATCCATTTCATGATTATTCAAAGAATAGGGCTTTATGATTTAAAGAACAGGGCCTTCGGGTCGTAGAAATGGTTCACGGGTCCGTGTCCTTCTCCAATCTTTACGTCTTTTCCGGCAAGGATGGCGCCCGAAAGATAGGTCTTAGCCATGGCAATGGCTGTATTCATATCCATTTCTCGGGTCAGATAAGAGGTGATTGCCGAGGATAGGGTGCAGCCGGTGCCGTGAGTGTTTCGGGTATCAATGTTCATGCCGCGATAGCTGGTGATGAGCTTTCCGTCTCCGAAGAGATAGTCAATCTTTTCGTTTCCTTCGAAGTGTCCGCCCTTGATGAGTACGTATTTGCATCCCAGCTTACTGATGGCTGAGGCTGCGTTCTTGATATCTTCCACATTCTGAATCTTGATGCCGGCAAGAATCTCTGCTTCCGGAATGTTGGGGGTGAGCAGGGTGGCAAGCGGCAGCAGGTTGTGGATGAAGACATCGAGGGCATCCTCCTGCATCAGTCGGCATCCGCTGGTAGATACCATCACGGGGTCGATAACGAGATGCTGGAACTGGTCTTCGTATTTCTTGAGGGTTTCGGTGATGGCACGGATGGTATCGCAGTCGTTCACCATTCCTATCTTGATGGCATCGGGATGTATGTCATCCATCACTGCTTCAATCTGGCCCTTCACGATTTCCGGCTCTACATTCTGTATGCCATATACTCCCTTGGTGTTCTGTACGGTGATGGCTGTGATGGCCGAACTGGCATAAACGCCCAAGGCCGACATCGTCTTGATGTCTGCCTGGATGCCGGCTCCTCCGCAACTGTCGGATCCGGCAATAGTCAATGCTGTATAGTATTTCATATCTTCTTTATCTTTATCTTTATCCTTTTTATCCTTGATTTACTTATTTATCTTTGATTATTCTCTCAAGTTTCGCATGTAAGCTCCACACGCCCTGAAAGGGCAGAAGCTCCTAGCCCAGGGCATCGCCCTGGGTAATTACGGACACAAACTTGTCGCCCTG
>JAIJUV010000212.1 GCA_022732315.1 Prevotella sp. | reverse complement strand
TGTGTTTTACTATCATTCATACGATAAGCGGTAATCTGCAAAACAATGATTATCAAAAGAAAGAGTCCGTTCGTGAGGAATGGGCTCTTTCTACTATTTTAAAGTTGTTCTATCAAATCTGGCTTAAGCAAGAAATCCATTAAACCAACAATATAAAATCCATTGTTGTCATGATACGGTTTTATGTCATCGCGCATGATGATTATCTTCTTAAAGGAATCATCGATTCTTTTTAATGAAGCACTCTCTTGCTCTCTTTTGTCATCATCAGGCATAGCAAATGCTGATTGAATATAATATCTACGGTCTGCCATATTTGCAACGAAATCGACTTCCAATTGTTTGCGTTCTTTTGCAGTCCTTGCCTCTACCATACCAACATCAACACAGAAACCTCGTAAGCGCAACTCGTTGTATATGACATTTTCCATGATATGATTCTCTTCCACCTGTCTGAAATTCAGCAAGGCATTGCGTAATCCGATGTCTTGGAAATAGTATTTGGAAAGTGTACCTATATATTTTCTGCCCTTTATGTCATATCGCATTGACTTCTCTATAAGAAAAGCATCTTCCATGTAGGAAAGATATTTGGATATGGTTTTTCTGTCAAGCGTTTCATTCTTTACACTTTTGAATGTATTTTCCAACTTACTAGGATTGCACGGAGAACCTATACCTGAAGCCATCACACGCATCAACTCCATGAATTCTTCGCTGTTTTTCAAGTTGTTCCTCTCTATTATATCTTTGAGATACACTGTTTCGTGTAAAGATCGGAGGTATGCAGCTTTCTTCTTATCACTATCCAATTCCAATATACCTGGTAGTCCACCATAAGTATAATAACTTTTCCACAGCTCAAACTTGTCTCCTCCTACAGAATTATATAATTCAGCAAAAGACAATGGGAATAGGTGAATTTCATCACCACGTCCCCGAAACTCTGTAACCACATCCTTGGATAGAAATTTGGAGTTACTTCCTGTGACATATACATCCGCATTGCGGATATGCAAAAGACTATTCAGCACATCGGTAAACTCATCTATCATTTGTACTTCGTCCAATATGATATAGTAGAGTTTGTCATCTACGATACGTTCATGAATATGTCGTAGAATAACATCAGGGTCACGCAAATTCTTGTTGAGGCGATCATCTAATGCAATTTCTATTATATGGTCTTCACTTATTCCTGTTTCAATCAAATGATTGTGAAACAAGTTGAAGAGAAGAAACGATTTGCCGCTTCTTCTAATTCCAGTTACAATCTTTATGAGACTGTTAGACTTGCTCGATATGAGTTGCTGTAAATAATAATCTCTTTTTATAATCATAGTCGTTCCCGAAAAGTGTCATTAATGACAAAAATCGGGAATAAATCGGCTCCTTTGTGGGCTTTTGCATTCAAAATCTCGTAACGTAAGCCCCAGAAAGTAAGATGTCAATGGCTTTTCGTGTGTTCATTCCCGAAAAATGACACAAATGTCAAAAACTGGGAAAGTTTAATAAAATTAAATTTTTGGCTTGCTCTTTAGAAATCCATGTATATGCTTCTGTATCAAAAAGCGCAGAATCCTGCTGGCAATGATGCCAGCAGGACTCTGCGTCTGTTTTATTTAAACAAATCCTCCATTTTAACTTCCTTTTGAACTATTCCGCTATGCTTGCCATACGCCACCCCATAGGTTGTAATCATCGTGAGATGAATGGACTGCTTGGGAGAAAGCGTTGCTTTTAGGGATTCTATGCGATGGCGCAAGCGCTGTTCCTCTTCCTTGCTGATGGTATAAGGAGCGCTGGCAAATTTCATCTCGCATAAGTTTACTACATTGTCGTTTCTGATGATCTGCAGGTCAATTTGGGTGCCTTCTTTCTCCTCTGTTCCTTTCACGTTCCATGCAGAGATCGAGGTTTTTACGCCAGCAACTCCAAGAGCCTGCTTGATTTGCTGGAAATGTTGCCAGCAAACTTCTTCGAAGGCTACTCCATGCCATGCTTTTAATACATCAGAAGTCATGTTGTCGCTTACAAAACCGGTTTCCTTTCCATGGGGTTCTACGTATTTCTGCCAAAAGAGACAGAAGTTGTCTATCAGTTTATAGTATGTTGTACTTTTGGGCATCCCGTATGGCGAATAGCTTGTGATGAAATCACTTTCAGCCAAAGCTGCAAGGGTGTTAGACAAACCTCCTCCCAGAGGGAGACCTGTGGCTTGGCTGATTTCTTCACGAGTGAAACCGGAATGGCGGGTTGCCAATAAACGTACTACCTTTTTGCTATCTTCCGGATTGTTGAAGATTGCGGCAAAATATAGTATATTATATTCTGCCGAAATTATGCTTTTTTATACTTTATCGGCAAGATATAGACTATTATTTATAGCAGCTCCCTTGCTATCCAGGCACAGGCTTCGGCATCTGCCAGGGCATTGTGGTGCTGGGTGAGGTCGTAACCGCAATAGGCGGCTACGGTTTGGAGCTGATGGTTGGGTAGGAGAGAACCCAGCTTTCTTCGGGAAGCACGGCAGGTGCAGTGGAATTCGTAGCCGGGATATTCCATCCGGTACATCTGGAATACTGCCTTGAGGCAGCCTTCGTCGAAGGGGGCGTTGTGGGCAACCAGGGGCAGCCCCTCTATCTTGGGCGCTATCTCTGCCCAGACTTTCGGGAAGACATCTGCATTCATCGTGTCTTCCAGGGTCAGACCGTGAACCCGAGAGTTCCAATAAGAGTAATACTCCGGCTCGGGCTTGATGAGGCTGTAGTAGCTGTCTGCTATCTCGCCATCCCTCACTATCACAATGCCCACCGAGCAGACGCTTGTACGCTGCTGGTTGGCCGTTTCGAAATCTATTGCTGCAAAATCTTTCATTCCCTTATCCTCTTTTCTAATACTTTCTGCAGATTATCAGAAGGATTCATCCCCAGCTTCTTTCGGATATTGCCACGTTGGGTGGTGATATTGGATTCTGTCTTATTGAGCAGGATACCGATTTCACTCAACTTCTTATTCTGCAGGATGAGATAACAGATTTCCCTCTCAGATGAACTCAATTCCGGAAAAACACGCTCCAGATTCTGCTTGCTCAATTCTCGGGTCTGAATATACTGCAATACATTATCTATCACATTCTTCTGCGATGCCTCACCCAGCAAATCCAGCAAATGCTCGGTCAGCTTCACATCATGCCGCTCCTTGGCCAATGCCACGTATGCCTTAATCTGCTTCTTGTTGATTCTCAACACCTGGAGCAGTTCCTCCTCTTCTCGCTGCAATATTTTATTGGCATTTACCAGATACTCGCCATTTCGGGCAATGCCCAGACTCAGCACACTGATAAACAGCAGTATCAACAGCATCATAAAGAAATAATTACGCAGCGATTCATTGCCCGTAACTATCACACAGACTAGATAAACTCCCAAGGCTATGCCTACCAGCCAGCGGGTAAGACGAGCCTGATAAGCTGCCAGTGAGAAAAACATGTTGCCGGCAAGAATGAGCATGTTGATGAGAATTACCATCGTATTATCTTTCAATGTAGGCACGAAGGCACTATACAGAATATCCATGCCTATGAAAACCTGGGTTGCTACTGCAAGGAAGGTTATCCCTTTCACCACCCCTATCTTACCCAAGAGATAGGCAGCGAACGAGGACACCACAACTACCAGAAAGACGATGTTGGATGCTGTAAAAAATGGATCGAAGGCTCCCGACACCCCCAGGATATTAGACAGGATGCCTAGAGAAAGCATCACGGCAAAACATACCAGAAGCCATTGGCGCTGGCGATCGAGGTAATTGGATTCCCTTTTCTGCAAGGAGAATCCCAACCTGCGTAACTTGGTTCTTATTGAGTTCTTTGCTTTCATACTCCGTAGGGATATATTCATTATTGATAGATGAATTGCTTAGCTTTGCTTAGCATTACCGTGCAAAGATAATAAAAATCTGTGATTTTGACGGCTTTTGAGGTTATTTTTTCCCGTTTTCCTAAAAAATCAGTATTTTTCAGGGTAGTTTTTCCCATATCGAACCTTATTTTCTATTACTTTTGCATCGAAAAATAAAATGAATCATTCATCTTTTAAAATATCACTAATTATGAAAAGAAACAATACTTTCAACAGCAAGCACATTCAGTGGCTAATGTTTGCATGCTTAACTTTCTGCTTTACCTTCTTCATGGTTATGGTGTCTTCGTGCAGCGATGATGACCCAGAAGAAGTATACAACCAGGCTCACTATCAGGACGTACCGGCCAGTTTGCTGACCGATGCCAAGAAACTGGAGATGGTAAGGTCTATCCAGGACTTGAAAGACGGAAGATTCTTCTATCTTGACTATACGGAGGATTACAAACTCCCTACCATATCAGGATTCAATCTCACCGACAACACCCATCTGATTGGTGCCGTATTGAAAACCCTCTGCGACAAGACGCCATCCTGGCTCAAGGCAAGAGTCAAGCTGGATGCAGGGCAGACGCATTAAATTGCGCTGCCCTCCAAAAGTTTTGACAGGTACTCTTCATCCCAGCCTGCCTTCAATCTTTTCAGGTTGAGACTTCCCTT
>JAIJUV010000211.1 GCA_022732315.1 Prevotella sp. | reverse complement strand
GCACAGATCCGCTTGATGGAGAAGTTGAAGAACCATGCAGGTAAGGACAGCGTTCGCGTATTCCGTCCAGCTGATGCTGATGAGACTACAGTTTGCTGGAAGCTCGCTATGGAGAATGTTGATACTCCTACAGCTTTGATTTTCTCTCGCCAGGGCATCGCTAAGTTGCCAGAGGGAACAGATTACGAGCAGGCTGCTAAGGGTGCTTACATCGTAGCAGGCAGCGACGAGAATCCAGATGTAATCCTGGTTGCCAGCGGTTCTGAGGTTTCTACATTGGAGGCAGGTTGCGAGGCTTTGCGTGCCGACGGCATCAAGGTTCGCGTAGTAAGTGCTCCATCTGAGGGCTTGTTCCGCGGTCAGAGCAAGGAGTATCAGGAGAGCGTATTGCCAAAGAACGCTAAGATCTTCGGTATGACTGCCGGTCTTCCAGTAACTCTCGAGGGTCTCGTAGGCGCCAACGGTAAGGTTTGGGGTATGGAGAGCTTCGGTTTCTCTGCTCCTTACAAGGTGCTTGATGAGAAGCTCGGCTACACAGGCGAGAATGTTTACAAGCAGGTAAAGGCATTCTTGGCTGAGGCATAAAGAATACAAAAAGGAGTAAGAAGTGAAGGAGTTAGAGGGTTTCAGACTACCCTTTTTCTCCTTCACCTGACTCCTTTTTTTCATATAAATAAGTTCTAACCTTTAAATTTTAACGATTATGGAAGTAAAGACAGTAGGAGTTGCATGCGATCACGCAGGTTTCCCAATGAAACAATTTGTATTGCAGTATTTGGAGAAGAAAGGTTATCCTGTAAAGGATTATGGTACATATAGCGACGAAAGCGTTGACTACCCAGACTTCGGTCATGCACTTGGTGAAGGTATCGAGAACGGCGAGGTTTATCCTGGTATCGGTATCTGCGGTAGTGGCGAGGGTATCTCCATGACCTTGAACAAGCATCAGGGTGTACGTGCTGGTTTGGCATGGAACAAGGAGATTGCTCATCTCATCCGTCAGCATAATGATGCTAATGTCTTGGTACTTCCAGGCCGTTTCATCGACAACAAGACTGCCGAAGCTATCATGGACGAGTTCTTCTCTGCTTCCTTTGAAGGTGGCCGCCACGAGCGTCGTGTCAAGAAGATTCCTCTTCAGAAGTAAGTCTTGCAACTGATTCTTTAGAAAATGAACAGAAA
This sequence comes from Prevotella sp., assembly GCA_022732315.1. The sequence goes on along the minus strand of JAIJUV010000211.1, from coordinate 3,405 downwards.
GAACCAGTAAACCTATAGAAAATGTGCTTATCTCCCCTATTGGGAATAAGCACATTTTTTTTGCATTTTTTGCTTGGTCATCTCATGATTTTGATGTACCTTTGCAACGATTAAGACAAATCAACATAATCAACAAAACGACAATGAAAAAAATCATTTTTGGAATTGCTCTATTGCTCTCTTCTTCATTGGCAATGGTAGCACAGGAAAACAAGAAAGCCTGCTGTAAGACCCTGTCTTCATGCAGCAAGAATGCAAAAGGTTATTATACCCAGTATTACGGCAACAACCCTCAACTCATCAAGGAGGCAGAGGCATGGGCTGCATCAGGTGTCTGGCAGAATGGTTTTACCAAAGCCCGCCCTCATCACAGCGTCAATCTCGTGGATTTCTATCTCCAGTATCAGAAGAATCCAGAACAGTGGAAAGCTCTCTTCGACTACCTTGCCAAGACCGATTTGCTCAGTATTCCTGGCGGCAAGCACAAGATTCCTGGTTCATCACTCACCATCAGCGTAGAGGACAGCAAGAACGATCCGTTGGAAAAGCGCGGTTCTGAAAGTCACAACCATCACATTGATTTCCAGTATGTCGTCAAGGGCGTGGAGCGTTTCGGCATCATCGACCACTATACCAGTACGCCCAACTGCAAGTACCGTCCTGATGTCATTCATTACGACTACAAGAAGTGCCGTACCAAGTTCTACGACAGCACTCCAGATGAATTTTTCATTTTTTTCCCTCGCGACTGGCACATCGCCAAAGTAGCCAATGATACCGACAATCAAGACATCAGAGTACTTGTCATCAAAGTGGATTATAAAGATTGATTAGCAGAATGAAACAATTGAAAGAAAACAAAGGAATAGAGCGCAGTTTGTTGCTGACGATGGCTGTTATAGCGGGCCTCACAGTAGCAAACTGCTACTATAATCAACCGCTCTTAGAGATGATTCGCCATGACATGGGCGTGAGCCAACATGCGGCTAATCTCATAACCGTTGTCACACAGATAGGCTATGCATTGGGCTTATGTTTCCTGATTCCTATGGGCGATCTCTACTCGCGCCGCCGCATCATCGTCATCAATATGTCCGTAGCAGCCGTCATGGCGGTCATCATAGCGTTTGCCCAAAAAGTATGGATTGTTTGGGGAGCCTCTCTCCTACTGGGTGCCTGTTCAGTCATTCCACAATTCTTCATTCCTATAGCTGGACAATACTCCGAGAAGAAAAATAAAAGCAGAAACATGGGCATTGTCCTGTCGGGTCTGCTTACAGGCATCCTTGCCTCCAGAGTGGTCAGCGGTTATGTAGGCGAATGGTTGGGCTGGCGCGAGATGTTTATCATTGCAGCCCTCATCATGATAGTCTGCATGATTCTCACGCTCAAGATTATGCCGCAGATTGGCAGCAACTATGTAGGAACATATAGGGGACTGATGAAGAGTGTCTTTCACATTGTAGCCAACAATGCCCGCATACGTCTCTATGCCATCCGTGCCGCTTTCAGTTTTGGTAGTATGATGGCCATCTGGTCTTGTCTCGCCTTCCGTTTGGCACAAGTCCCATTCTTTTCGGGTAGCGAGATGGTGGGCACCTTAGGCATGTGCGGCATAGCCGGAGCTTTAGCAGCAAGCGGGTTAGGAAAACTTGTGAACCAATGGGGCATTAGAAGAATGAGCCTTTATGGTGCCTGTCTGCAGCTTGTAGCATGGACCACAGCGTATCTCTTTGGCGACACCTACCTGGGACTTATTGTGGCTATCATCCTGGTTGACATCGGTTTACAATGTCTGCAACTAAGCAATCAGAGTGGTTGTATTCAGGAAATGCCTGAAGCCTCAAACAGGGCCAACACCATCTTTATGACCACCTATTTTATTGGTGGCTCCTTTGGTACTTATTGTGCCGGATTAGCCTGGACACATGAAGGTTGGATGGGTGTATGTGCAGTAGGAGCAGTCTTGGCAGGCATATCACTCAGCATCACTATTTGCAGTACAAAGTAAAAGTCCCTCATAAAAGTGTGATATAAGATAACATTACAAAATATCTTAGAAGATTTTTTATTCTTCTACAACAGCATCCAATATGCTCCGCAAATTACCTATCAGATAGAACGGAAGATTAATCAACGTAAACTCCTTGCCATGAATGGTCTTGACCTTATCTACAGAATAAGGTTTTGACCAGATACGGATGGCTATATTAACTTCCGAACTATCCATAAATACCTGGAGAGAACGGAGATGGGCATTGGTTCCACTCTTTACCTCTATCGGATAAAGCTTGGAGTTATGAGCAAAAATGAAATCAACCTCTGCACCGTTATTCGGCTTTGCCCAAAACGAGCGATGCTGTCCCACCCTATCTTCCAAAGCCAATAACTCCTGAGCCGTAATTTGTTCTGCAATATGCCCACGCCAACTGTCCACCATATCGGTAGAGCCAATGATTTCCTTTCTGATCCCCGCCTGATAGTTCACTAATCCCGTATCAAACCAGATGAGTTTTGGCATTCGTTTGGTCTCAGGAATAATCGGCAACTGGGTAGAAGATACAGGGTAAACCATCTCTAAGAGCATTGCCTTCTCCAACAATCTAAATGCCTCACCCACCTCTCTTGACTTATAGCCAGAATTGGCAAAGTTACCTAACGTAATGGTCTCACCCGAAAAAGCCCAACCATAGGAGAGGATGAATCTCACTACGTCTGTCAACTTATTACCTCTGACGTATTTTTCAGAATCATCCTTATAGGCTTGCACCAGAGTTTCATAAACATCTTCGATACCAATGACATCTTGGGTTTCAGCATACTGCTGCACTGCTTCAGGCATCCCTCCCACAATAGTATATTGATTGAAAAGATGCATCAACTGTTCATGGAAGACAACCGTATATTCTGCCTTCTGCGAGAGTACGGCAAGCAGATTATTCTTACCGATAGCTCCCAGGAATTCCGAAAACGAACAAGGTCGCAAAGCCAGATACTGTACTCTTCCCACAGGGAAACTGACTTTAACATCCACCAGATTCTCCAACAGGCTGCCAGCTGCAATAACATACAAATCTGGTCTCTGTTCATAGAAATACCTGAGAAGTGCTATGGTTTTAGGAGAATTCTGTATCTCGTCGATGAAAACAAGTGTAGTTCCTTCCTTCTTCACTTTACCGACACTGGCATACAGCATATTCACCAGGTCGTCTAAAGGAATCTCCATTTCAAACAACTTGGCATTCTCATTTCTTTCCAGATTGAAATATAGATAATTATCAAACTGAGAGCCAAACTCATTGACCACAGTTGTCTTGCCAACCTGTCGAGCTCCTCGCAGGATAAGAGGCTTATGCTTTTTGTCTTGCTTCCAAGCCTCCAGTTTACTGATGATATTTCGTCTAA
>JAIJUV010000210.1 GCA_022732315.1 Prevotella sp. | reverse complement strand
GATGATAGAGCTTCTGAAGAGCCTCTGCCTCGACTATCCAGAAGCCGAAGTCATCGGCCACCGTGACCTCCCCTGGGTCAGAAAGAGCTGTCCCGGCTTTGATGTCAAGAAGTGGTTATCACAAGTAAACTTCCACATTTAGAATTTAACTCCCAATCCGCAAGCCAATCACTTACAGGATTGGGAATTAAGTATTTTGTCAATAGAGTTTTATATGTGGAACAAATGTCTTTCTAATCAATTTTGCTTTCTTGGAGCAATAACATCAATGCACTTCAACGTATTGTCTATATATCTTCTTGGAGAATCGGATACAGTTGTTCTGATTGCCAATAAATTCAAATGGTTTTGTTCAACATTCTTACCAAACCAATTTAAGACAAAATGATTAGAGTTACCACCTTTTAATGGGACATTATAATCAAACACAAAATCAAAATTCTCTTCACTAAGCTCTAAAGCCATATTCTCAACAGTATTATGCAATACAACTCCATAAAGTACGACATTTTCCTCCAAAGTGTAAGCGTCTATAATAGGTTGTCCAAAGAAAAATGGTTTATAGCCTAAACTGACAGTACACTCACCTTTCGCTATCGCTCCTTTTATTGGCAATCCTAAGGATATGGACTTTTCGATAATTTTGCTTACTTTCGTCAACAAAGATTTGAACACTTCTATTCCTTCACTTTTAGCATAAAGGATAATACTGTCGGAAAATATCATATATTGATAATTTTCATCCATTGTCTCACCTATAAAAGATGAAAGTTTCTCCAATTTATCCTTGATTGCCTTAAAATGGCGAGCTACCATATCCTTAAATCCCATGATGTCAAGAAAAGCAACAATTCTCTCACAGGTATCAGGAATTTGCTTTTTGGGGGACAAAGCAACAGGTTGTTCTCCAAAACTGGACGCTATTGTTTTATTGTTCATCATTCTACAGTATTTGGCGATATTACATAACAGTAAACTATATTTGCAGAGCCATCTCCTTTTCCTCCGCCAAAGGAGCCATGCATACCACAATCTAAGTAATGCCTTTCCACTTCTCTGGCCACATCCTCAGAGTCGGCAGGTGAATAAACCCACCAATGCCCTTCACGTGGAACACGATGTTCTTCAAACAATCTTCTTTCCACGTTATTTGTTATGCCGATGTAAAAATCACCATAAGTATAACGCCCACTCTTATTAATGTGAGCATCAAAATCCTTTATTATTTGTTCGTATCTCATAATTATGACTTTTTAAATTATCACAATGCAAAAATACATTTTTCCCCTCACACCACCAAACTTCTTGTTTTATTTTAACGTAAAACAAACGTAAACGTCATTTCTGTCCCTTTTTGTCATTATCCTCAAACCAGTCAGCCAGTGCTTCTTCAAAGCTCCACTTAAACTGATAACCACAATTCTTCAACTTCTCACCACAGATATTCGTAGAAATCTGGAGTTACTTTACTCTCACAGGACAACCTGTTCAGTAGATTCTGAAATTTTAATAAAGCACATACACACTAATGAAACGGAACTTTATTTATGGCGCTCTCCGTTGTAATTCCATTTTAATCCAAGCATCTTCATTTTCTAAAACTCCCAAAGCTCCTTCATAAGGGTCATAAAAATGATCTATACGGGTGAAATATAAAGAACTTTCATCCAACAAAGAAAGGAACTTTGCTAAATCCATATATCTCCATAACTTTGCAGAAGATCTTGGAATCGTGCGGTGATTATTCCCACTGATTGAATACAACCTTGCATCACTCATATTAGAACTACATTCTTTACAAGTATGAGCCAATTCCCCACTATCCAAATGTCCAATAAAAGTTTCCTCCCCATTGCTAAATTCTTTTCCACATAAAGTGCATTGATTTCTATGGATAATATAGAACCATCTTTCTTGCTTAATGCTTTCTAAATCATATTTTTTATGCGTTCCCATTATCATATTGTTTTAATGTTAAGATCAAACTATTCGACCTCTATTATTCTCTGAATTTCATCCATCAATTTAAGAAATACTCTTTCTTGTGCAGGTTTTTCCATTTCCGCCAAAGTTTCCTCTGGCTTATTTACTGCTTGGAATACAGACAATTCTGATTTTAAAAAGAAACTCGGTTCTACCAATAAACACAACACCTTAGTATTCTCAGCTTCAGCCTTCCTTAAAATCGGTGGAAGTTCATTGTTTTTAATAAAATCAGAAGCAAGAAAGTCTGTAGAGACCAAAAGTATAGCAATGTTAGCACCATTCAATGCCTTTTTTATCTCTTCTTTCCAGTGTTGTCCAGCATGAATTTTCTTGTCAGACCATTCTTCAAAACCTCCTATATACTTTTTCAGCACACTCAAATGGGTCATCAATCTATTGTGGAAATTTTCATCAGCATGAGCATAGCTGATAAATATTTTTTTCTTATCTTTATGCATAATAATCTTTTTATTTTCTGTTTCATTCTTCGGAAGTTGCATAGAGGGAATTACAGCCTTCTTATCATCCTCAATTACCAGTTCATCAACATACGACACAGGATTATCTACAACATCCAATTTTGTGATACCGCTTATCAAACTTTCATCAAGATGTTCTATTTTATTCTTACTAAGAATGAGTGTAGTAATCTTCGAGTCAAGTATTTGCTTGGGTAAATGCTTGATTTGGTTACCATGCAGATTCAAAATCTTCAACTTTGGCAGTTTAAATAAAGCACCTTGTAGAACCTTTATATTGTTAAAAGCTAAATCTAAGGTTCTAAGTTTTTTGAGTTTTAATATTGCTTGAGGAATCACCTCTATCCTATTGTAACTTAAGTCGAGTTTTTCTAGATTTGTATACTGATATACATTATCAGGTATTGTTTTTAGATTTTTATGGGATAAATTAAGTTTTGTAACTTGCTTTATCGTTTTTCCCTTAATTTCTATTGGATATTCCATAATATTTATGTATCTTTGCACCCATAGTCGGACTATGGGGGTAGCGACTTAAAATAAGTGATGTTCAGAGTGCACTCCTGCGGGAGGTCAATCTGATTAATATCTTGAATGGAGTCTAAGCGTAGAGGAAGGACCTCTAATAGACGGGGAAGAAGAACTTCAACGGTTTGCTTAGAATCCCTTTAATTCATCGCAGCTTCGGCATCCCACGTTTTTCGCTAGCGATTTTGTGTTCTTCATACAGAAGAACACATACAGAATTCTGAGGTCGTTCGATTTGAACGACCTCATTTGTTTTCTTTTATCTCACTATAGCATTCTTCCATTTTCTCCAGCATCTTCAGTAAGGTGACAGCAGGAGTACAACAAAACATCATTTCTGTCTTGGGCACACAAAACGCCTCGTTCTTGGTGACGGATGAAAAAAACAGAGGCAGCATAATGCTAAAGGCGTATGTCCTCATCACTCAAACGACTTACAAAGTACACACATTCTGAATGAGATTGAGCCTTCACTCCTTCTGTCAAAAGGCCTCTACCCTCAAAATCTTTATTTTATAAGTCCATTATAGCAAGACATAGTAAGACCATCCCATGCGGTCCCATCCCGCACAATATGGCGAAGACCTTTGATGGTCCGCCAACCTTAGAGCGTAGCAGTTCCGAGCACCGAGTAGGGCGGTTTTCTCCCTCGCTCCTGAGGAGAGAGGGCAGGGGTGAGAGGTGGAGCCTTCCTTAAGGGTAAGGAAGGACGGGTAGGTTTTCGAAAAAACTCCTTTAAGCTAAAGAGGAACGTGGCGATTCGATAACGCATACGTTCCAATCACCCCATAACATACCAGCGGTATGAGAAAGGCAATCGCCATACTCCCCGTAGTATCCGCAATATACCCCATAATTACAGGAGCAACCGCACCACCCACTATCGTCATGATAAGCAACGAAGAAGCAAGCTTGGTCTTTGTACCCGCATCCCTCAATGCCAGCGAGAATATCGTCGGAAACATGATGCTCTCTCCCAGATACAGGGCGAAGAACGCAATGAGAGACAAGGTTCCGCTGCATACCACCACAATCAATGTGGCTATAAAGGTGAGGATGGCACAGGCCAGCAGCACCAGCCTTGGCTGGATATAATTCATGATGACACCACCAGCCAACCTGCCGATAAAGAACAGACACATTCCGCCAAAGGCGAGATACAGACTGGCAGTCTGCTTCTCTATATGAATACTCTCCTCAGCATAGTTGATGAAGAAACTGTTCACACCCGTCTGGGCTGCCACATAAAGAAATAAGGTCAGCATACCAAAACCGAATGCCATCACTCGCATCGGCTTTTCCTCCACCATCTCGTTCGTATCCGCCTCATGCGCTCTCCTTGGGTCCGGCAACTTGATTCTTGACAGGACCAGTGCCACAGCAAGCACGAAGATACCCACCAGGGCATAAGGAATAGCGATGTTGACACCCGAGAACAGAAGCTGACCGCCAACCAGCGGTCCAACAATCCATCCGATACCATTGAGCGACTGCGACAAGTTGATTCTGCTCTCCGCCTTGTCAGGATGTCCCAGTACCGTAGTATACGGATTCGCACTCGTTTCCAGACAGGTCAGTCCGCATCCTATCACAAACAGCGACAGAACGAAGAAGTAGAAACTGTTGATCCTGCTTCCCGGTATGAAC